>CAMLSG010000214.1 GCA_946482635.1 uncultured Duganella sp. | reverse complement strand
GATCGACTCAATGCGCCCTGAGCCAGTCAACGGCACCGGCCTGCAAGGCAACTGCATAATCCACGCAAACACCACGCTGGCAAACGGACGATTCAGTTCATCCGCCACTTCCTTGATCTTCAAGCGCAGGCGCTCGCCCTGCTCATCTCCGGCCGTGAACAAGCGCCCACCGCCCAAAGGCGACCAGATCATCGGCTGAACGCCCAGGTCCTGCAGTCCGTCGAAAGTCTCGTCAAACATCGGCTCCAGGTGCAGCGGAGAAAACTCCACCTGGTTGGTCACCAGCGGCACGCGCTTGTTCAGCGTCTCGAACTGATGCCGCGAAAAGTTCGATACCCCGAACTCCTTCACCTTCCCCTCGGACCGCAAGCGCTGGAACGTATTCGCCACCTCATCAAAGTCCATCAAGGGATCCGGACGATGAATCAGCAGCAAATCCAGGTAATCCGTCCGCAACTCCTTCAGCGAATTCTCCACCGACGCCACGATATGCGCCGAGCTGGTGTCGTAATGCTGGATGGTATGCGTCGGGCGGCGGCCGGAAATCAGCTTGATGCCGCACTTGCTCACGATCTGTATCTGCTCGCGCAGCGAAGGCTTCAAGGCCAGCGCCTCGCCGAACAGGCCCTCCACGCCGTAGCCGCCATAAATGTCGGCATGGTCGAAGGAGGTCACGCCCAGCGCAATGCACTGCTCGATGAACGCCAGCCGCTGCTGCGGCGTCATGTCCCATTCGGTCATGCGCCACATGCCCGCGACGATGCGGGAAAGGTTCAGTTTCGCCATTACTTCAACCACAGGCGCACGGAGTCCCATGCGCGGCCGAAGATCGAAGCCTGGTCAACCGTCTCCAGCGCCACTACCGGCAGTTCCAGCAGCGGTTTGCCATCCACCATCATCTTCAGGGTGCCGACGCGGGTGTTGGCGGCGATCGGCGCCACCAGCGGGTCCTTGCGTTCCAGCACAGGCTTCATCTTGGCCGCTACGCCCTTCGGCACGGTGACCAGCACGTCGTCGGTGAAGCCGATCTTCATGGTGGCTTGCGAGCCTTTCCAGATTTCCGGCGTATAGACGGCCTGGCCCTTGGAGTACAGCTTCACGGTGTCGAAGTTCTGGAAGCCCCAGTTCAGCAGCTTCTGGCTTTCCGCGGTACGGGTACCGTCGGAATTGGTGCCCATCACCACGGAAATCAGGCGGCGCTCCAGGGTGCCCGCAGGGCGCTTCGCCGAGGCCACCATGCAGTAGCCGGCGGACTCGGTGTGGCCGGTCTTCATGCCGTCCACGGTCGGGTCCAGCCACAGCAGGCGGTTGCGGTTCTGCTGGGTGATCTTGTTGTAGGTGAAGCTCTTCACCGAGTCGATCTTGTAGAACTCAGGATAGTCCTGGATCACATGGCGCGCCAGCACGGACAGGTCGCGCGCGGTGGTGTAGTTTTCCGGCGATGGCAGGCCGTGTGCGTTGGCGAAGTGGGAATTGGTCATGCCCATGCGCTGCGCTTCGCGGTTCATCAGGGTGACGAAAGTCGATTCGTCGCCGGCCACGGCTTCCGCCAGTGCCACGGCGGCGTCATTGCCGGATTGGACCATCAGGCCATACAGCAGGTCGTTGATCGACACCGGGGTGGCCGGGTCGATGAACATCTTGGACGAGCTGGAGTCCACTTTCCATGCCTTGACCGAGACGTTCACCTTCTGGTCCAGGGTCAGTTTCTTGTCCTTGATGGCCTGGAAGGTCAGGTAGGCGGTCATGATCTTGGTCAGGGAGGCCGGTTCCACGCGCGAATCCGGATCCTGGGCTGCGATCACCTGGCCGCTGGAGGAATCCAGCAGTAGCCACGATTTGGCGGCGATGGTCGGAGGCGGCAGCGTTTGCGCCACCGCGGAAGTCATGAGCAGCACACTGGTTGCCAGTGCAGCGATGATCTTTTTCATTGGTGCTTGTTCTTACTAGTAGGGGTTGCGGGGGAAATTATTGTGCTTTCGATCCCCACAAGGCGATCACCCAATTCTTGATGTGACCGAGCTTGCGGTGGAAGAAATGGTCGGCGCCGGGAATCACGATCACAGGAATGTCCTGCGGGCGTGCGTAATCCAGCACGTCGATCAACGGGATGGTTTCATCGTTTTCGCCGTGGATCAGGATGGTGTCTGCCGGTACGTTGGCGATCTGCCATTTGGCAGCGGCGGTACCGACCAGCACCAGGCGTTCCGCCGGGGTGCCGGCAGCGGCCAGGCGCTGCGCCAGGTGCGATTGCACGAAAGTGCCGAACGAGAAGCCCGACAGCGACACCGGCAGGCCGGGGAAGCGCTGCACCATGTGCTGGTACAGGATCATCATGTCGTCGGTTTCGCCGTGTCCGTGGTCATGTTCGCCCTCGGATGCGCCGACGCCGCGGAAGTTGATGCGTGCGGCCACATAGCCCAGCGCCACGAAGGTGCGCGCCAGGGTCTGTGCCACCTTGTTTTCCATGGTGCCGCCGTACAGCGGGTGCGGGTGGGCCACCAGGGCGATGCCTTTCGGCGTACCGGCCGGCATGTCGATCAGGCCTTCCATCAGGCCGGCGCCGCCCTGCAGCGAAAACTTCTCGGAATTCTTGTTCATCATTTGATTTTCAGACGCTCTACTTCTTTGCCGTTGACCAGGTGGCTGTCGACGATCTCGTCGATGTCGGCGGTGTCAACGTAGGTGTACCAGGTGCCTTCCGGATAGACCACGGCCACCGGGCCGTGTTCGCAGCGGTCCAGGCAACCGGCGGAATTGATGCGCACCTTGCCTTCGCCGTTCAGGTTCAGTTCCTTGCAGCGTTTCTTGGCGTGCTTTTGTGCGGCTTCGGCGCCGCGCGGGCCGCAACTTTCGCGGCCGTCATCACGATGGTTCGTACAGAAGAACACGTGATGCTTGTAGTATTGGTTGTCGCTCATCTGAAGCCTTTCTTAGTGCAGGCGCTTATTTTACCGGGGTTTCCCGGGTTTCCTTGTTCAGCTTGTGCGATGGGAGGCAAAGGTACCAGAGGGCTGCCAATGGCCACGCCAGCGACAGGAACTGGGCCGCGCCGTAGAAGTTGAGGAATTTCGCCCGCACCCAGGTCTGCAGCGTTTCGCTGAAATAGGGGTTGGTCGGGGTTGTGTTGACGATCAAAAGGCTAAGCAGCAGCGTTGCCACTGCCAGCCGGCGTTGCGCCACGTGGGGCGCGAAAATCAGGCCGCCCAGCATGATTACGCCGATCAGGAAGCCGCCCTGCGCGCCCGGCGTGACCCACACGAAGGCGGAGTCGGGACCGAGCTGCAGCGCGGTCGACAGGGATTTCACCAGCACGGCGGCGGCTACCAGCAGGGCGACCAGCGGCGCCCGTGGGGATGGCTTGCGCAGGATGCACAGCAGGGTCAGGGCAGCACCCACCATGCCGCAGGCGGTAACGATTGTTTCCGACAGCCAGTACTGCTCCACCGTCAGCGTCAGGTCGGGGCGCACCATCTCGACCAGGTCGATATCCATGTCCAGCAATTCGCTTAGCCATTCGGACAGGATCGGCAGCAGCTGGCCCAGGCCGAACAGGAAGCCCTGCGGGTAGATCTGCGTCAGCGGCCATAGTGCTACCAGCACCAGGCCCTGGCTGGCGTGCTGGGCGAACCAGCGCTGGCGCAGTTTGTAGGCGTTGCTGGTGTCCATCAGCTTGTGCGCGGTCAGCGCGCCGATGAAGGCGCCGATGATCGAGCCGGCGCTGTTGGTGTAGAAGTCCAGGTTGGAGGAAACGCGGGTCGGCAAATAAGTCTGCACCGCTTCCATCGTGCCGGAGACCAGCATGCCGGCGATGCTGGCCAGCAGGAAGGCCCAGAAGCCGGTGACCTTGGGCCGCATTGCATACACCAGCAGCATGCCGAACGGGATGTAGCCGATCACGTTGATGCCGGCGTCGAACCCCGTCCAGTAGCGCGGTAGCGAAGTCCATTCGAGGAAGATAAGCGGCGACAGGCCCTGGTTCTGCCAGCCGGAGAAGGGGAACCAGCTCGCATACACGATCAGCACCATGTAGGCGAGCAGGGTCGCGCGCGCCACCGGCGAGCCGGAACGCACCGGCGGCTTGGGCGCCGGGGACGGCGTCGGCGCTGGGGCTGGGGCGGGCGCTTCTTCGCTCATGGCTTACTTGGGCATGGTTGCCAGCCAGGCCAGGATGTCGGCGGCGATACCGTCGGTGCTTTCGGCCAGCGCACTGGCGCCGCCGGCTGCGTCGGCGCTCGGCGCGCGCGCGGTGCGGCTGAAGGTGCGCTGGTCGACCAGCTTATGGTTGCGGAATACCGAGGCGCGCAGGGTGATGCTGGCGCTGCTTTGCGTGGCAGTGTCGAAGTTCTGCGAGAACTCGTCGGCCTCAAGGCGCAGCAGCGGCAAGCCGCCTGCCGCGTCGGTGGTCGAAACGACCTTGACGCCGGATTGCGCGATGCGGGCTTTCAGGCGCTGCGACAGCAGCTGCAGGGGCGTCACCGACCAGTTGTTATAGGCGTAAGGGCGCGACTGGCGCGCGTCGGCGTACATCAGGCGGTAGAACATGCGTTGCGTGTCGAGCGAGGCGGGGCCGCTGACGTCCGACACGACCAGGGCCGGCAGGCCTGCTGCCGGACTGGAGGAGCCGCTGGCGCCATTGGTGCCGCTCATGCCGTCCGTGCCCGCAGCAGCTGGCGCCAGGCTCGCCGGCGCGAGCGGTGCGCCCATCGGGCCAAAGTCATAGGAAGTCGGCTGCGGCCCCTTGCTGGCGCAGCCGGCCAGCACAACGGCAGCAGCAACAACGGCGGCCAGGAGAATGTTCTTCTTCATTGCTAGTCCTTGTTTGCCTTATTTTCCAGTGGGGTCAAAGCCTGGCTCGCCCGGTCCCGGCGGCGTGCCGGGGGCGCCGAACAGGATGCTCGACGGGCGGTCACTAATATTATTCATGGTGCGGCGAATGGCGCGCATGGAAGACTTGGTTTCATCCGCCAGCCCGGTTACGCCGGGCAGGGTTTCCAGCTCAACGCCCGCTGCCACCGCTTCAACGGAGGTCGTGGCGCGATCGACGGAGGCGGTAATGCGCTGCACGGCGCCATCCGGCCCCTGTAGGGTACGCGCCACCTTGCTTGCCTCATTGGCCAGCGTATCAACCGACTGCAGGGCGCGGTCGCCGTGTTCGACCAGCGCCGGGATCTTCTGCACCGCAGGATCGAGTTTCGCGGCCAGGTCCTTGTACGAATTGGCGGCGTCGCTCACGTCGCTGAAGGCGCCCAGCATCTTCTTCTGGTTATCGGGGCTGAGCAGGATATCCAGCTTTTTGGTCACATCTTCCGCCTTCTCCAGGATCGCCGTGCCGCGCTTTTCAAGTTGGTCGAACAGGCCCGGTTGCAGCGGGATGCGGCTTGGATTCTGCTTGGAGGTTTCCAGGGCCGGCGAGCCGACGGATTCATCGTCCAGCTGGATGTAGGCGATGCCGGTCACCCCCTGGTAGCCCAGTGTTGCATACGTCGTCTTGGTAATCGGCGTCGCGGGATCGATGCTCAGGTGGATCAGGATCTGGCCGGCCAGCTTCGGGTCGAAATCGATGTCGTCGACCTTGCCGATTTCCAGCCCGCGATAGCGCACCGCAGCTTGCGGGTTCAGGCCGGGCACCGACTGCGTGGTGGCAATCAGGTAGGGATCGTATTTGACCCGGTCGCGGTTGAACCAGATGCCGAACAGGATTGCCGCGATCAGCAGGGAGATCGTGAAGATACCTGTCATCAAAGCGTGTGATCTGTTTTCCATGCCTTGCTCCTTATTCCAGGGCCTCCAGCGCGCGCTTGCCGCGGTCGCCCAGGAAGAATTCCTTGATAAACGGATGATCGGTCTTGATCACCTCGTTGGTTGGCCCGATCGCCAACACATGTTTTTCCGCCAGCACCGCAATGCGCGTGGACAGCGCGAACAGGGTGTCCAGGTCGTGCGTCACCATCACCACGGTCAGGCGCAGTTCGCGGTGCAGGGACTTGATCAGCGACACGAAGCTCTCCGACAGGTCCGGGTCCAGGCCGGCGGTCGGTTCGTCCAGGAACAGCAGTTTCGGCTCCAGCGCCAAGGCCCGCGCCAGGGCCACGCGCTTGATCATGCCGCCCGACAGGTCGCTTGGCATCTTGTTCGCGTGCTCCGGGCCCAGGCCCACCATATTCATTTTCAGCAGCACCGCATCGCGGATCAGCTGCGGTGGCAGGGTGCCCAGTTCCTGCATCGGCTGCGCCACGTTCTCGAACACCGTGAGCGCGGAATACAGCGCGCCCTGCTGGAACAGCATGCCCCAGTGGTTGCGCAGTTCCTGCAGGTGGCCTTGCGACGCGACCGTGATGTCCTCGCCGAAGACGCGCACGCAACCTTTGGTCGGGCGCTCCAGGCCCAGCATCTGCCGCAGCAGCACCGTCTTGCCGGTACCGGAACCGCCGACGATCGACAGGATCTCGCCGTTGTTGATGGTCAGGTTCAGGTCATTGTGGATCACCGTGCGGCCGAACTTGGTCTGCAGGTTGGTGATCTCCACCGCCGGCACGCTGCCATCCAGCGTCAGCTTGCTCTCGGACTCGGGGCAGCCGCAGCTTTCCTCTTCTTGCTGTTCCGGCAGGTCGTTCATCAGTAACCCACTCCATTGAAGACGATGGCGAAGACTGCGTTGGCCAGGATCACCACCGTAATCGCCGTCACCACCGAAGTGGTGGTGCCGCGGCCCAGGCTTTCCGTATTCGGCTCGATGCGCAGGCCAAAGTGGCAGGAAACCATCGCGATCAGCATGCCGAATACTGCGCCCTTGAACAGGCCGATGTAATAGTTCGCCAGCGGCACGACCTGCGGCAGCTTCATGATGAAGTAGCGGATCGACAGGTTCAGTTCCACTTTCGCCGCAATCATGCCGCCGATCAGTGCCGCGGCGTCGGTCCAGATCACCAGCAGCGGCATGGAGATCGCCAGCGCGATCACCTTCGGCATGATCAGCCGGTAGCCATGCGAGATGCCCATGACCAGCATTGCATCCAGTTCTTCCGTCACGCGCATTACGCCCAGTTGCGCCGTGATGGCCGAACCCGAGCGGCCCGCTACCAGGATTGCCGCCATCAACGGTCCCAGCTCGCGGATCACCGACATGCCGAGCAGGTTGACCAGGTAAATGTCGCCGCCAAAGTTGCGCAGCTGCTGCGCCGACAGGTAAGACAGCACCACGCCGATCAGGAAGCCCACCAGCGCGGTGATGCCCAGCGCCTGGAAGCCCGCGTGGAAAATATTCGCCGAAATTTCGCGCCACGGTCCACGGCCTGGCTTGGCGGCGAAGCGCCCAACGTCCTGCACCACCGAGCCAATGAGCTTCACGAAGCCCTGCATATGCTCGAGGAAGTGCATGACGCCGAAGCCCAGCGTCGTCACCCAGCCGAAATGCTCCTTGCGCGCGCGCGGCATTTCCAGCTTGCCGGCGGTCTCAATGCGCTTGAAAATTTCTTCCTGGCCGTTGACCAGCTTCAGTTTGGCGGGGCGTTTATAGTCCCACGCGCTCCACAGCAGTTGCGCACCAACGTGGTCCAGCATTTCGATGCCGCTCAAGTCCCATTCGACCGCGTGAATGTCTTTTACATGGTCAAGGCAACCGGAAATGGCCTTCATCACCCGCTTGCTGGCGAGTGCACTGACTTGCCAGGTTCCCCCGGCTGTAACGGTGCGTCCGTCTGGGCTGACAGATAATGTTGGCGCTTGAGCAATAGGCATGCCACCAGTGTAAAAGAGTTTCGCCTATAGCGCTACCCAGCGCGGGTCAGGCAGCCAGGTGACGCGCCTGGCGGGCCGGCGCAGCGCTGGCCGGCGCCGCTGCTTTCTGCTTGACCCCATGCCCATCGCGCGCCAGCAGTTCAGCAACTGCGGCCGCTTCCATGCCGGCAGCGCCCAGCCAACGCCCGACCATGACTGCCAGGCGGTCCAGCGCAATGCGATGCGTCGCATCCGTGTTGGCATAAAGCCAATCTGAAAACGCCATAAACGATTTGAACGGCGTTTCGCCCAGCAGCACCGGCACGGTATGCGTGAAGCGTCCCGAATTCGCGACAAGATCCCAGTAGCGCGCAAACCGCACCAGGCGCTGCATGGTCGAAAAATCAATATCCCGGTTCGCCAGGATCGTATATGGCGGATATGGGTCGTACACCATCCCGAATTCCTGGGTATGGCGAATGATCGGCGTGCCGCGCAGGCGCTTCAGGATGCCGAACTGGATCTCGTGCGGGCCCAATGCCCACAGCTTGTCGAAGCCCTCGGCAAAGCTTTCGACGGTCTCGCCAGGCAGGCCGGCGATGAGGTCGACGTGCATGTGCACGTCCGAATGCTCGCAAAGCCAGCGGATATTGTCCGCAGCCTTGGCGTTATCCTGCTTGCGCGAGATATTCGCCTGCACCACTGGATTGAAACTCTGGATGCCGATCTCGAATTGCAGCGTGCCCGGCGGGAACTTGGCGATGCCTTCCTTGAGCGCGTCCGGCAGATGGTCCGGTACCAGCTCGAAGTGCGCATAGACCGGATCGCCCGGCGCTGCGGCCAGCTTATCGAGGAAGAACTGCATGATCTTCAGGCTGGTCTTGATGTTCAGGTTGAAGGTGCGGTCGACGAACTTGAAAGTGCGGGCGCCGCGCGCATGCAGGGCTTCCATCTCCGCCAGGAAGGCATCGATATTGAACGGCCACGCAGTCTTGTCCAGCGACGACAGGCAGAACTCGCATTTGAACGGGCAGCCGCGCGAAGCCTCTACATATAAGGTGCGGTGCGCGATGTCCTCGTCCGTATAGATGGAATAGGGGAGCTTGATTTCGGCCATCGGCGGCTGCACGCCGGCATGCACCTTCATCAAAGGCTTCGGGCCGTTCAGGATCTCGCCACACAGCTTAGGGAAGGTCACGTCGCCCCAGCCGGTAACGACGTAGTCGGCCAGGCGCGCGATTTCCTGTTCGCCGGTTTCGTAAGAAACTTCCGGTCCACCGAGCACGATGACCAGGTGTGGCGCCACGCGCTTCAGCGTCGCAACGAGGCGGCAGGTCTCTTCGACGTTCCATATATAGACGCCGAAACCGACGATCTTCGGCTGCGCCGCCAGGATGCGTTCCACCATCTCGGTCGTCTTCGCGCCGATCACGAATTCCTGGATGCGCGTCTGCGCCTGCAGCTCTCCCATATTGGCGAGCAGGTAGCGCAAGCCCAGCGAAGCGTGGGTGTAGCGGGCATTGAGGGTGGAAAGCAGGATCGTCATGGCGGAAGCGGTAATACGGTATTACGAAACCATGCATTTTACCCTTGCGCGACCGGCGCCGGTCGGCTATAGTTCTGTCCCTCGCAACGCAGCGCAGTCAAACGACAACGCAGCGAAGCGAAAAAGATGGGGTTGACGAGTTATACGAAACACTGCATAATCTCGCTTCTCTGCTGCTGACGAACACAACGCTTCGTCGACAAAACAAG
>CAMLSG010000213.1 GCA_946482635.1 uncultured Duganella sp. | reverse complement strand
AAATCATTCGATTGAATAATTCAGGATACCGTGGAAAGGCAGGCGCGTGCAAGCGCGCGGCGTTGCTGCGGCACGACGCATAAAAAAGCCCCGGCTGCCGCCAGGGGCGGCGCCGGGGCTGTCGCGTCAGCGAAGCCGACGCAGGTGCTTAAGGCACCAGGTTGAAGTTCACGTTAACCGCGTTGGCGACGTTGATGTCGACCGAGGCGTTGGACAGCGTGGTATAGCCGGTTGCCGAGGCATCCACCTTGTACATGCCGGTTGCCGGGATGGTGCCGGCGCTGGAGAAGGCCAGCGGCAGGGTAGCGCTATAGGCGGCGTACTGCGGTGCTGCCAGCGGCAGCTTGGTGATGCTGTAGGCGCCGGTGGTCAGGTCCGCGTTGGTATAGCGCAGGGTCACGGTCGGGCCGCCGGTAATCGCTTGCTTGGCCGAGACCAGGGCCGACTCGGTCGCGCTGGCCGGGGTCAGGGTGGCGGTGCCGCTGATCGAGCCCATCAGGCTGGTCGTTGGCAGGGTGAAGGGCGCGCCGGTGGTGCTGATCGGGACCATGCCGGTGGTGGAGGTCACCGGCACGCCGCCCACGACGTAAGCAGCATGGGTGTTGGAAGTGATCACCACGTCGTAGTTACCGAGAGGCAGGCGTGGCAGCACGAATTCACCGGTGGCGCTAGGCACCGTCGCGGCCACCACTGCACCATTTTGCTGGGCGCTGACGGTGACGCCGTCGGACAGCGTCGAGGTGGCAACGAAGCCGCTGATACCGTTCAGGGCAGTCGGGATCACTTTAACTACCGGTTTCAACGCGTACTTGCCATTGCCCTTGGTGACGATGGATTTGCAGGCGTCGAAGTCCATCACCAGGTCATAGCGCTGGCCCGCTTCCACGGTGAAGTCGGCATTCATCTTGATGCCGCTTTGTACCGCGCTCGGGGTATCGAGCGAGATCTCGGCGGTGGTGCCGCTCAGGACCACGGAGTTGGCAGTCGCGTTGCCGGTGTTCGGGTCCAGCACCAGGCGCACCTGGTTGTAGCGGCCTGCTGCCAGCGAGGTCTGGCCCAGGGCGTCCAGCGTGCCGTTGGTCAGGTTCAGCAGGTTGATTTTTTTACCCGGCGACAGGGTGATATCGGTCCAGCCGCTGTCGGTTTCGCTGGCGGTCGCGCTCATGTTGACGCGTACCTTGTTGACCGTCACGTTGACCGCATCGAAGCCGCAGGCTGGGGCGTCGGTAATCGACACACCCAGGGTGCCCATGGTCTGGGCCGGTGGATTGTCGCCGCCGCCACCGCCGCCGCAGGCAGCGAGCAGGAGGGATGTCAGCGCGAGTGGGAGCAGGGAGACTTTGGAGTTCATGGTGTTGCCTCTCGTAGTAGTTATTGGTGCTCTTCCATTATCGGAATCGAGAGGAAAAACGCTATGTGCGATTACGCACATAGTAACGAATTGTTACACTTGCAGATAAGAAGCCACTCAGCAGGCGGAGGTTTTGTTGCCGATTGGCAACGCTTCATTTTCGCTATTCACGTTCACCGGCAGTTGACGTTCCATGCGGTGAGCTCGGCGCGAGAGGGCCGTACCGTGATGTCGACCTGGCTGCCGATGTCGCTTTCATAGCCCAGCAAGAACATGCCGTCGGCGCTGCGGCCCAGCGCGCGCAACTGGAAATTGCGCGAGCGCGTCGGGGCGCAACTGGTGTTGCCGGCCATGAGCAGGCGAGCGCGCTGCAGCAGTTCACCCTGGACCTGGATCAGGCGCAGCATGTCGATCTCGGCCAGCGGCGCACGCAGTTCGACCATCGTGGGCGGCGGCGTGCCGCAGCTGGTGGTGTGGTGGACCCAGACATGCTGGCTGCTCTGGGCCTGCCAGCTGTCGTCGGCCTGCTGCGCGTAGCGGGTGCGGGTGAGGCGGCACAGCGGCAGCACCAGGCGCACCGGCGGCGCATCGCTGGTAGCGCTGACAATCCATTTCTTCCCATCGCGGCCGCGCTCAACACGCAGCGGCGGGGGCGGCATGCCCGGTGCGCTGCGCTGCATGAATTGTTCGAACGAGCGTTGCTCTGCCAGCGTCGGGGCGCGCGCGTCGGCGCCTGGCGCCGCCATGGCGCCCTGCGCAGCCATCGCTGCCAGGAATACTACATATCGCATCCGGTCTCCTTTTAATGCGCAACGATTATAGATATAATCCGCTCGCTGCCGAAAGGTGGCACACGCTAGGGGTCCTGTGCGCCCGGTTCGATACCGGGTGCGCGGGTGAGAAATACCCTCCGAACCTGATCTGGATAATGCCAGCGAAGGGAAGCTTCAGGATACGCAGCGGCTGCGCCTACATGGCGCCACCGCACGCGCAGCCTAACCTCCTTTGCTGGCTCCTGCGCCAACAAAGGAGCCAAAATGAACGCCAATCCAACCTTCCTCGCCGCCCAGGCTGAGGTCGACTCCGCAGCCGTTACCCCGCTGCCGAATTCCCGCAAGATCTACGTTACCGGCAGCCGCCCGGACCTGCGCGTGCCGATGCGCGAAATCAGCCTGTCCGGCGACAATGCACCGGTCACCGTGTACGACTGTTCCGGCCCGTACAGCGATCCGGATGCCACCATCGACATCCGCAAGGGGCTCGGCGCGCCGCGCGCCGCATGGATCGCCGAGCGCAACGACACCGAATTGCTGGACGGCCCGACTTCCGACTACGGCCGCCAGCGCCTGGCCGACGAAAAGCTCGACGCGCTGCGCTTCGAGCTGCACCGCCAGCCGCGCCGCGCCCAGGCCGGCCGCAACGTGACCCAGATGCACTACGCGCGCCAGGGCATCGTCACGCCGGAAATGGAATACGTGGCGATCCGCGAAAACCTGCGCCGCAAGGAATACCTGGCCGGGCTGCGCGCCCAGGGCGAAAAGGGCCAGCGCATGGCCGACCTGCTGGGCCGCCAGCATCGCGGCGAATCGTTCGGCGCCGCCATCCCCGAGGAAATCACGGCGGAGTTCGTGCGCGAGGAAGTCGCCCGAGGCCGCGCCATCATCCCGGCCAACATCAACCACCCGGAACTGGAGCCGATGATCATCGGCCGTAATTTCCTGGTCAAGATCAACGCCAATATCGGCAACTCCGCCGTGACTTCCTCCATCGGCGAGGAAGTGGAGAAGATGACCTGGGCCATCCGCTGGGGCGGCGACACCGTGATGGACCTGTCCACCGGCAAGCATATCCACGAAACCCGCGAATGGATCGTGCGCAACTCGCCGGTGCCGATCGGCACCGTGCCAATCTACCAGGCGCTGGAAAAGGTGAACGGCAAGGCCGAAGACCTGACGTGGGAAATCTTCCGCGACACCCTGATCGAACAGGCGGAGCAGGGCGTCGACTACTTCACCATCCACGCCGGCGTGCTGCTGCGCTACGTGCCGCTGACGGCCAACCGCATGACCGGCATCGTGTCGCGCGGCGGTTCGATCATGGCCAAGTGGTGCCTGGCGCACCATAAGGAAAATTTCCTGTACACGCACTTCGAAGAGATCTGCGAAATCATGAAGGCCTACGACGTGAGCTTCTCGCTGGGCGACGGCCTGCGTCCCGGCTCGGTGTGGGATGCCAACGATGCGGCGCAGCTGGGCGAACTGAAAACCCTGGGCGAACTGACGCAAATCGCCTGGAAGCACGACGTGCAGGTGATGATCGAAGGCCCGGGCCACGTGCCGATGCAGCTCATTAAAGAAAACATGGACCTGCAGCTGGAGCAGTGCAGCGAAGCGCCGTTCTACACCCTGGGTCCGTTGACCACCGATATCGCGCCGGGCTACGACCACATCACCTCAGGCATCGGCGCCGCGCAGATCGGCTGGTACGGCACCGCCATGCTGTGCTACGTGACGCCGAAAGAGCACCTGGGCCTGCCGAACAAGGCCGACGTCAAGGAAGGCATCATCACCTACAAGATCGCAGCCCATGCGGCCGACCTGGCAAAGGGCCATCCGGGTGCTCAGATCCGCGACAACGCGCTGTCGCTGGCGCGCTTTGAATTCCGCTGGGAAGACCAGTTCAACCTGGGCCTGGACCCGGACCGCGCGCGCGAATTCCACGACGAGACCCTGCCGAAGGATTCGGCCAAGGTGGCGCACTTCTGTTCCATGTGCGGCCCGCATTTCTGCTCGATGAAGATCACGCAGGAAGTGCGCGAGTTCGCAGCCAAGGGCATGCAGGAAAAGTCGATCGAGTTCGTCAAGGGCGGCGCGAATATCTACCGCGAGCAAGCATGATCGAGATCGAACTGAACGGCGCCGTGCACGCGGTGCCTCCGCAGCAGACGCTGGACCGGTTGATCGACTCGCTCGAGCTGACTGGGCAGGCGCTGGCGCTGGCGGTCAATCGCCAGGTCGTGCCGCGCCAGCGCTGGCCGCAGGTCGCGCTGAACCACAACGACAAAGTAGACATCGTCCGCGCCATTGGCGGCGGCTGAAACAGGGGAGACTGCAAATGCAAGACAAACCATTGATCATCGCAGGCAAGGAATACAACTCGCGCCTGCTGGTCGGCAGCGGCAAGTACAAGGACCTGCCGCAAACCCGCGAAGCCACGCTGGCGGCGGGCGCGGAAATCATCACGGTGGCGATCCGCCGCGTCAACATCGGCCAGGATCCGCACGCACCAAGCCTGCTGGACTATGTGCCGCCGCACGAATTCACCATCCTGCCCAATACCGCCGGCTGCTACACGGCAAAGGACGCGGTGTACACGCTGCAGATGGCGCGCGAACTGCTGAACGGCCACAAGCTGGTCAAGCTGGAGGTGCTGGGCGACGAAAAGACCCTGTTCCCCAATATGCCGGAAACCCTGGTCGCGGCGCGCGAACTGGTGAAGGATGGCTTCGACGTCATGGTCTACTGCAGCGACGATCCGATCCAGGCGCGCATGCTGGAAGACATCGGCTGCTGCGCGGTGATGCCGCTGGCGTCGCTGATCGGATCCGGCATGGGCATCCTCAATCCGTGGAACCTGTCGCTGATCATCGAGCAATCCAACGTGCCGGTGCTGGTCGATGCCGGCGTCGGCACCGCGTCCGATGCGGCGATTGCCATGGAGCTCGGTTGCGATGGTGTGCTGATGAACACAGCCATCGCTGCTGCCGGCGACCCGGTGCGCATGGCGCGCGCCATGAAGCTGGGCGTGCAGGCCGGCCGTGAAGCCTTCCTGGCCGGCCGCATGCCGCGCCGTTTTGCCGCCTCGCCGTCTTCGCCGATGGCGGGGAGGCTGGCATGAGCGACCGGCCTTGCGTGCTGGTGTTCTCCGGCGCCGATCCTTCGGGCGGCGCCGGCATGGCGGCCGATATCCAGGCCATCACGGCGATGGGGGCGCACGCGCTGCCGGTGCTGACCGCCATCACGGTGCAGGACAATAACCGCGTACATGCAGTGATGCCGGTGGCTGCGGATGTCGTGCTGCAGCAGGCGCGCGCGCTGCTGGCGCAAGTGCCGGTGGCTGCGGTCAAGATCGGCATTCCGGGCAGCGCGGAAAACGCGCAGGCCATCGCGACGCTGATCGGCGAATTGCGCGCCACGCATCGCGCTGCAGCCGGTGCGGCGCCGGGCTGGGCACAGCGGCTGTACAGCGATCCGCCGGTGGTGCTGGACCCGGTGCTGCGCAGCGGCCACGGCGATGCGCTGGGCCGCGACGATGCGGTGCAGGCGCTGGCGCCCTTGCTGCCGCTGGCCACGCTGATCACGCCCAACGGTCCGGAAGCGGCAGCGCTGGCCGGCAACGCGGCGCGTTATCGGGCGCCGGTGCGCGTGGGCGCGGCAGCAAACGCAGCTTCCGGTGCTGGCGCGAAGGCACGTTCCGTGGCGGCTGCCGCCGAAGGCGTCACCGCGGATGCCGTGCTGGATGGCACGAATGGCGGCCACGCGACCGGCGGGTTGTCCAGCGTGGCGCGTGCGCGCATGACGAGCGAGACGGCGCTTGCCGTTGCGGCGCCGATGGTGGCGCTGGCAACGCCCGGCGTGCCGCCCGTATGGCACGGCACCGCCCATGGCGATGCGCTGGCCCATGCGCGCGCGCTGCGAGCCCTCGGCTGCACGCACGTGCTGGTTACCGGTGGCCACGACGAAGGCAGCGACGTGGTGATCAACCGCTGGCTGGGTCCCGACCGCCAGCAGAACTGGAGCTGGCCGCGCCTGCCGGGCGGCTTCCACGGCAGCGGATGCACGCTGGCCGCGGCCACGGCAGCCCTGCTGGCGCTGGGCAATACGATGGCGCAGGCATTGACCAAGGCGCAGGGCTATACCCAGCGCGCACTGGCCGCGTCATACGCGATTGCCCCCGGCCAGCGCATCCCGCAGCGATAAGGAGAAATGATGCAAGGACTTTACCTGGTCACCCCGAACTGGGATGACACCGAAAAACTGCTGGCGGTGACCGAGCAGGCCCTCAAGGCCGGCGTCGCGCTGCTGCAGTACCGCCACAAGGACGCCAGTCCCGCGCTGCGGCGCGAGCAGGGCGGGGCGCTGCGCGAGCTGTGCCACAAGTACAGCGTGCCTTTCCTGGTCAACGACCACGTTGCGCTGTGCCGCGAACTGGGCGCCGATGGCGTGCACCTCGGCGGCACCGACGCGCCGCTGGCCGAAGTACGCGCTTCGCTCGGTCCCAACAAGCTGATTGGCGCTTCCTGCTACGGCGAGCTGGCGCGCGCCCAGGCAGCGCAGGCGGCCGGCGCCAGCTACGTGGCGTTCGGCGGCTTTTATCCATCCAAGGTGAAGCAGTATGCCGTCACCACCCAGCCGTCCATCCTGCGCCATGCGCGCGAGGTGATCAGCGTGCCGCTGTGCGTCATCGGCGGCATGACCCCGCACAACGCGGCGCCGCTGGTGGCGGAGGGAGCGCAACTTGTAGCGGCCATCACCAGTGTCTACCTGGCCGAAGATGTAACGGCGGCAGTGCGGGAATTTCAGTCTATAATTTCCCCATTAGCATAACCATAAGGTTGACGCGATGAACGCCCAGACTCCGCCAAAGCGCCTGATCCTGATCGTCGACGATGACAAGATCCTGACCGAGTTCCTGGGCGAATTGCTAGCCCGTGCCGGCTACGACACTATGCTGGCGCATTCGTCGGACCAGGCCCTGGCCCTGATCGCCGAGCGCGAACCCGACCTGGCCCTGCTCGACATCCACATGCCCGGCATGTCGGGCCTCGAGCTGGCCAAGCAGTTGAACCGCAATACCACGGTGCCTTTCATGTTCCTCTCCGGCCGCGGCGATGCCGACGCCGGCAAGCAGGCTGCCGCCTATGGCGCGGTGGGCTTCGTGGTGAAGCCGGTCGACGAGCACCACCTGATGCCGGCCTTCGAAGCCGGCCTGGCGCGCGCCGATGAAATCCGCCAGTTGCGCCGCACCGAGATCAACCTCAACGCCGCCTTGGCGGCCGGGCGCGAAACCAGCCTGGCGGTGGGACTGTTGATGTGCAAGTACCAGACCGACCGCAACACGGCTTTCGAAGTACTGCGCGACCACGCCCGTTCCAGCCGCCGCAAGATCAACGAAGTGGCCGATCAATTACTAGCCGCCGAAGAAATGTTGAATGGCTTGCATGCTGCGTTTAATTCACGTCTCAAGAAATAAAACTTTCCGCGATCCATCGACTTAAAGTAGACTAATGCGGTGGGCCCCACCTCGCCCACCGCAAGATACCTCAGAGGCCGCCCCTCCTTCGCGGCCCGGCACTATCCTTCGGCCCAGCTCCGCCGACCATCCCCTGCAGTGCGGAGAACCGTTTCATGAACATGTCATTTGATTTGCATCCGGCGCCACGGGTGCTGCACGTCGATCACGATGAAGACAGCGCAGTGGTCCTGGCCACCTTGCTGGCGCCTGAAATCCACGTGGTGCATGCGTCGAGCTACAGCCAGGCGGAGCGCCAGTTGCAGCAGGGCGAGTTTGCGCTGGTAGTGATCGATCCGGACCTGCCGGACGGCGACGGCCATACCCTGATCCGCTCCATGCGCCGGACCGACCAGAACACGCCGGTGCTGCTGTATTCGGCCAGCCAGCCGATGCTGCACCACCAGGCCCACGCCTTCCTGCCCAAGCCCTGGACTTCGCCGCGCCAGCTCTGGCGCACCGTTTCGCATATGCTGGGGCTTGAGTCCATGCTGGCGATGAGGAGTTAGGCTATGCTGTCGTCTTTATCACATTCGGAGTACCGGGATGAAGACGAGAGCAGCAGTTGCATGGAAGGCGGGAGCGCCGCTGACCATTGAAGAAGTGGACCTGGACGGCCCGCGCGCAGGCGAGGTGCTGGTGGAAATCAAGGCCACCGGCATTTGCCATACCGACCACTACACCTTGTCCGGCGCCGACCCGGAAGGGCTGTTCCCGGCCATCCTGGGACATGAAGGCGCAGGCGTGGTGGTCGACGTGGGCCCCGGCGTCACTTCGCTCAAGAAAGACGACCACGTCATCCCGCTGTACACGCCGGAATGCCGCCAGTGCAAATTCTGCCTGTCGCGCAAGACCAACCTGTGCCAGGCGATCCGCGCCACCCAGGGCAAAGGCCTGATGCCGGACGGCTCCAGCCGCTTCTCGCTGGACGGCAAGCCGCTGTTCCACTACATGGGCACCTCCACCTTCTCCAACTACATCGTGGTGCCGGAGATTGCGCTGGCCAAGATCCGTCCGGACGCACCGTTCGACAAAGTGTGCTACATCGGTTGCGGCGTGACCACCGGCGTCGGCGCCGTGCTGTTTACTGCCAAGGTGGAAGCGGGCGCCAACGTCGTGGTGTTCGGCCTGGGCGGCATCGGCCTGAACGTGATCCAGGCGGCGAAGATGGTGGGCGCCGACAAGATCATCGGCATCGACATCAACCCGGCGCGCGAAGCGATGGCGCGCCAGTTCGGCATGACCCACTTCATCAATCCGCGCGATGTGGAGAACGTGGTGGACGCCATCGTGCAGCTGACCGATGGCGGCGCCGACTACAGCTTCGAATGCGTCGGCAACACGCAGCTGATGCGCCAGGCGCTCGAGTGCTGCCACAAAGGCTGGGGCAAGTCGATCGTGATCGGCGTGGCGGCGGCAGGGCAGGAGATTTCGACCCGTCCGTTCCAGCTGGTGACCGGCCGCCACTGGCTGGGCTCTGCCTTCGGCGGTGCGCGCGGCCGTACTGACGTGCCGAAGATCGTCGACTGGTATATGGAAGGCAAGCTCAAAATCGATGAGCTGATCACCCACACCCTCCCGCTGGAACGCATCAACGAAGGCTTCGACCTGATGGAACGCGGCGAATCGATCCGCTCCGTGGTCGTCTACTAAACCGGTAAACTGGGTCTGACCCAAGGGTCAGACCCTGTCAGTTCGACAGTCCGTGGCTTCGGCCGGTTGGGTCAGACCCTTGGGTCTGACCCGGGTTTACCGGTTTTAAGCATCCTGGAACAACAAATCTGCATTCTGTCGCACTTCGCATGCCGCCCTGGCGGCGCGCGGCTACATTGGCTCCAGAGTACTTGCATCCTGATCTAGACAAAAAGTTCTAGACACAAAGTTCTAGATCATTTAA
>CAMLSG010000212.1 GCA_946482635.1 uncultured Duganella sp. | reverse complement strand
GTGGCGCCTGCGAATGGAAGGTGGCGCGTATCTTCCTGCTCCGTGGTGGCCGATTGCGCCGACAGCTTCAATCCAGTCTCGCGCTGCCACAACGCTGCGTCGCCTGCATTGCCGCCAAGGACCAGCAGCGGCAAGCCTTGAGCAACCTGCGCCAGCGCACCACGCAGTCCGCCGCGTTCAAGCCAGGCGGCATCGGCTACCAGCACGTTGGGATGCGTCAGCGGTGCGCGTGCTTCTTCGTTGCGCGTCAACGACTTTCCGAGCGTGGTTTGCCAATCGACGATGGCGTTGGAGTCCGTCAACAACTGGTTCAGCACGCGTGTGTCAAAGGACGGGGCGCCGAAGCGGCCCTGCACCTGCAAGGGAACCGCGTCCAGAACCCGCAGGGGCACCGGACCTTGCGCAGCGGTCTTTCCATCCTTGTCGAGCAGGCGCGCCTGCAAGACCATCGATTCAGCCAAGGGCGGTTGCCATTGCACGGTCAGGGTATCGGCGGCGGCAGCGGCGCGCGATTCGGCCAGCACCTGGCCGTTTTCAGCTAGCAGCTGCAGGCGCCAGGCCGCCTGCGGGGTATCGCGCCGCACGGTCAGCGCGAAACTGCGGCCGAGCGGCAGGGAGCGTGGGAAGTCCAGCCAAAGCCGGCCGTCCTGTGCCGGCTTCCACTGGATAGGGCGTACGGGCATGTCACGCCATTGCGCCTCGTGCAGGCCCTGGCCCTGCACTTCCACAGGGGTATCGCGACGCGCCGCTGGCAGATGTGCCAGCGCTGCCGCCAACCGGTCGTCCGGTGCGGCAGGCGAAGCACTTGCTGTCGCCAGGAGTATTGGCTGCGCACTACCGGCAGGAGCGGTGGGGGCGGCAAGCAGCATCGCCAGCGATGCACCGGCCGCCAGGGCCAAGGCCGCGTCTACCCAGCGCTGCTTGCGCGCGTAAAGCAAGGCGCTTGCCAAGCCGGCCAAAACCGCACCACCGCATAGGAAGTTGATATCCACGTTCACGGCGCGCCCTTCCCTTGCAATGCCTGGCCAAATCTTGTCTGCGCTTGGGGGCGTGCCTGCAACAGCACTGCCGGCTGCTGCACGGTCGCGCGCAGCCAGGCACGCAGCTGGGCACGGCATGGCTGGCAGCCATCGGCCACATCCTGCACGGCGGCTTGCGCCGACAGGCGTTGTTCTTCATCCTTGATGCGGGCAACTGCTTCGCGCGCAGCCTTGCTCCACAGTGAGGGCAGCGCGCCTTCTCCACCCAGGGCCTGCACCAGTTCGCGCACATCGGCCGGCACGAATTCGGTTGCCGTGCCCTGCGCACGGCGGTAGCTGGCCGCG
This sequence comes from uncultured Duganella sp., assembly GCA_946482635.1. Next base: position 8,223 of record CAMLSG010000212.1, on the reverse strand, counting down.
CCAGTCATCTCACCGCTCATGCGCTTTTCTTCCTTGATGGCCGGCGGCACGAAGGCTGTGCGGTGCAGGTAGACGCGTTCCGCCTGCTGCAGTTCCTTGATCGCCCCAAGCGCTTTGTACTCCGGGAGCAAGGCCGGTTTGGGTGCAATGGCGCGAAGCTGCTTTTCGGCGTCCCACATCGCCCGCAATGCGCGGCGCAGGACCTCCTTGGTGGCCGGATCGAAGATGGTGGCGTTGCCTTCCTGGTCATGGGCGTGGCCGAACTGGGCGGCGATATTGCCGGTGCCGAAACCACCCGGGCCCTGGGTGCCGGCGCCGCCGTGCTCATGACTATCGCCGTCGCCGTGTTCTTCGTCGCCGAACAAGGATGACTCCTCGCCAAGGAATTGGCCATAACGCAAGCGCAGCTTGGCCTGGTCGCCGGCGATCTTCTCGCTGCGGGCGCGCAGTTCTGCGGTGCCAAGGCGCGGCGAGTCGGCCACCAGTTGTTCGGTGTCGATGATGATCTGGCGCTGGCTGCGCAGGTTTTCCGGTTTCACCATCGATGGCAAGGCAGTCGACTCGAGTGCTTCACCTTGCTGTCCCGGCAAGCGCAGCGTGTAGGTTGGCGATTGTGAAATATGCGGGACCGGGGCGTTGTCGCTGGCGCGCACGAAGAAATACAGTTCGTCGCCGGGCTCCATGCCGAGCTCTTTCAACATCCATTGCTTGTTCCAACTGCGCTTGCGCGGATCTGACGAGGCGGGAAGCGGGGCTTCCTTGTCGGTAAAGCGGATGTTTTCGCCGCTTCCTCGCGCGAGGGTCATATGCAGGGTTGCTTTGACGACCGCGTAGTCGTCGCTGACGCTGACCTTGACCTGTGCGCTTTGGGCGTCGGGCTTCAGTACGCTGACCGATTCGTTCGGCGCGGCAATGGCGACTTGCGGGGCCTGGTCAGGCGTGACGCGGATTGTGTAGCGCTGGCTCGCGTTATGGCGGCTGCGCCAGAAAATGGAATCGCTTGCGGTCCATTCAGCGCAGCGGCCCGTCGCCGCCTGCAAATTCTGGCCGTCGCCAAGCTCAATGATGGCATCGGCGTTGACCGCGCACCAGCGCACTTTGCTGTGCTGGGGAATCTGCAGGTCGCGCGGGGCGCCTTCACTTGGCTTCACGCCGGTGTACGGCGGAGGCTCGGCGTGCAGGCTTATGCCGGCTGCGGCGATGGCGGCCTGCGCTGCCGGACCGGCGCCTGTGGGCGGCGCGTACTGCGGGCTATGCGCTGCTGCATAGGCCCATGCAGCGGCGGCCGCCACTACTGCCAGGGCAAGCGGAATCGCATTGAAGCGGGCTTTCTGCATTGCGATCCTGCGCAGGCGCTCATCGTCGAGTACCTGGCCGACCCGCGCGATCAGGCGATTGTGTTGCAGGCGGCCAAGTGGTGTGTCCGGGACAGCGGCCAGCATGGCGCTACTGTCCTCCAGTTCCGGAACCGCGTCGTTCAGCCAGGACGGCAATTGGCCATCCACCCGCCTGCGCCAGAGCGCGAAGTCAATCGCCGCCCAGAGCATGGCGGCTCCTGCCAGTGCAAGCGAAACAGTCAGCGTCAGCGGCTTTGCAGCAAAGGTACCTGCGAGCGTTATTGCAGCCAACCCGGCTGCGGGCAGCAGCGCCACAAGCCAACTAGAGATGCGGCGGCGGATCAGCGCTTGCAGCATGCGTTGGCGCACGCTGGCCAGGTGGTCAGCGGCGGCGGGCATGGGTGAGGATCCTTTCGATTGCGAACAGCGCCAGCAAGGCAAGCGCCAGCCATTCGGGTGAACGGGCCAGCGGTGCGGCTAGCGGTTCCTTGCGTCCGGCCTTCAGGGTTTGCGCGGGCATTGGGTAAGGCGACATTTGCGCCGTCGCTGCTTGCCAGCGCTCGTAAAGTACGCGGGCTGCATCGACGTCATGCAATGGCCATTGGGGGGCGGTCCAGGCGAGGCCCTGTGGGGTTTGCGCTTGCCCGTTAGTGGCGGCGGTGCGCCACCAGAGGGGGGCCTTCCATGAGGCCGGAGGTTCGTTGCCTGGATGGTCCCAGACTATCAGCTCAGTGTCCGTGGTTGGCGTGTCGGAGAGAACGTAGAGATTGGCGCCGTCGGCGGCGGTGCTGAAGGCAGCAAACAACGCTTGCCAGCGAGGCAGGCGCTCGGCGGGCGCGGACACGACGATGTGGCGCTTGCGGGGCGTCGCAGGTGTCGCGGCGGCAGCGACGGGCGGCTGGGCGGCGACGGCGGTATGAGCGAGGCGGAGTTCTGCTGCGTGGGCCAGGCGCGGGGGAAGCGCGGGCATGGCGGCACCGGGAGCAAGGATGAGAAAGCGTGCCTCCGGGACCCATTCGTGTTCGTTACGGGCCAGCCAGTTCCACAGGTCGGCGGGCAGCGGCTCACGGGCAGCGGCGCCCATGCCAGCCGATTGCACCTGCTGCGCAGCCCACGGGGACGATTCGAGCGACAGGTCGACGAACACAGTGTCGCCCTTCCACGGCATGACAAGCACCGCCAGCCAGGCAAGCAGCATAACCAGCAATGCCATCCGCACCAGCAGGAGCAGCACGTCGGACCAGCGCAGCACGCGTTGCTGTTGCGGCGCTGCTGCCGGCAGGAAGCGCGCCGTGGCGAGAATGTCGGTGCGCGTGCGCTCGCGCTTGCGCATATGCCACCACACTGGCAGCAAAAGCACCGGCAGGGCAAACCACCACAAAGGCTGCATGCTGGTCATGGCCTGCGCGCCTCCGGATTCCTCAACCACGCCCGCAGGACTTCGCCCAAAGGTTGTTCAACCTGCGCTTCGCATAACGGCACGTCATGCTGGCGACACGCGGTCCGCACGGCACCGAAGTGCGAGTCAAGCGCCGTGCGGTAATTGTCGCGATCGGCGCGGGTAAAGCTATGCAGGCGAGCGCCCTCCTCCGGATCGCGATAGGCGTGGCCGGTAGCAAAGTCCGCTTCGACCTCGGCTTCGGTGCGCAAGGCCAGCAGGCGCACGTCGTGCCGCATATGGCGCAGGCGCACCAGCGCTTCGCTTAGCGGCGACGGCCAGTCCAACGCGTCCGTTGCAGCGAACACCATGCTTTGCGAACGCGCGAAATGCAGGCTTGCGCGCAGGGCTTCGGTATCCGGCAGCCCGCCGGACGGCGTGGCGCGTTGCAGGGCCGCCAGCACGCGCTGCAGATGGCGCGGGCCGCGCGAAGCTTGCGTGAGTTCGACCTTGCCGTTGGAGAGCACCAGCAGCCCGAAGGCATCGCCCTGGCGTTGCGCGATGGCCGCCACGCAGGCCAGCGCCGTGCGCGCATACCAGTGCTTGCTCAAGCCATCGACACGCCGGCTTGGCTCTGCCATCGAGGCGGTCGCATCCAGCACCAGCCAGGTCGCGACATGGCTGTCGCGCTCCGCCTCGCGCACATAATAGCGGTCGGCGCGCGCCAGCAGCTTCCAGTCGACACGCCGCCATTCGTCACCGGGCGCGTACGCACGGTACTCGGAGAACTCCACACCGGCGCCGCGTTCGCGGCCCGCATGAATGCCATGGCCGAGGCCCGCCAGCACATGGCGGATCACCAGCTCAAGGTCGGCGGAATGCGCCAGCAGCGCGGGTGTTTCCAGCATCGCTTATTCGGGCTTGATTGCGTCGCGCAGTGCGGCCAGGATGTCGGCAATGGCAATGCCATCCGCCTCCGCTTCGAAATTGCGCAGCACGCGATGCGCCAGGACCGGCAGCAGCATGTGGCCGATGTCCTCGCGCGTGACCGCCAGGCGGCCCTGCATCAACGCACGCGCCTTGGAGGCGAGCACCAGGGCCTGGCCTGCGCGCGGCCCCGCGCCCCAGCCGACGTGCTTCTTCACCGCTTCCACGCTCGTTTCGCGCGGACGGGTGGCTCGCACCAGGCGCGTTGCGTAACGCAGCAAGTGGTCGCCGATTTCGATATCGCGCACCAGGGCTTGCAGGCGCAGCAAGGTCTCCACATCCATCGCCGGCTCGGCATCCTTCAAGCCGGCATGGGTGGTTGCCGACACCATCGCAATTTCCTCGTCCTCAGTCGGATAGCCAACGTCGATGTGCAGCAGGAAGCGGTCCAGCTGCGCCTCCGGCAGCGGATAGGTGCCGGCCTGCTCGATCGGGTTCTGCGTTGCCAGCACAAAGAATGGGCGCGGCAGCTTGTGGGTCTGGCCGGCGAAGGTCACCGAACGTTCCTGCATCGCTTCCAGCAGCGCCGACTGCGTCTTCGGCGGCGCGCGGTTAATTTCGTCTGCCAGCAGCACTTGCGTGAACACCGGTCCTTGCTGGAAGCGGAACTCGCGCTTGCGCGTCGCATGGTCCTCTTCCAGGATCTCGGTACCGACGATATCGGACGGCATCAGGTCCGGCGTGAATTGCACGCGGCGGAATTCCATGTCGGTGGCTTGCGCCAGCGACTTCACCAGCAGCGTCTTGCCCAGGCCCGGCACGCCTTCCACCAGCGCATGGCCGCCGGCCAGCAGGCAAATGACCAGCGAGTCGATCACTTCTTCCTGGCCGATGATGACGCGGCCCATGCTCGCCTTCAGTGCCTTCACCTTGGCGTGCAGTACGCCGATCTCGTTTTCGCTCCAGCCGCTTTCAGCCACGGTCATGCTCCCAACGCGTATTGAATGATGTTGACTGCGAAGCGCGTGTTGTCGATTGCCAGCCAGCGCTTGTTGCGGAAGTCGTAATCCCACTCGCAGCCATAGTCCTTATTGCTATACAAAAGCCTGATGCGGCCGCCGAATTCCACGGCCTTCAGGTAGTCGTGCACCAGGTCGTCGCCCCAGCCATTCAACTCCATTCCGGTATTCGGCGGTCCGTCGAATTTGAAGAACGCGGAATACAGCGGGTGGCTGTTGGAAATCTTGTGCAGTGCTTTCGGGCCGAAGATGCGGGCAACTTCCGCCTCGAACGATTTCGCAAACAGGCCGTCGATATCGTGGTTGCAGTCGTCCACGAAAACAAAGCCGCCGCCGCGTACGTATCGCTCAAAGTTCTTGCGCTCGGCGTGCGTGAACTGCACCAGCTTATGGCCGGCCAGGTAGCAGAACGGCGCCTCCAGCATCTTCGGATCGGACAGAGCGACGATGCGTTCAACGGGATCAACTTTCAGGGTCGTGTATTCGACCAGGGAGTTGAGCACGTTGCTCGGCATGCGAATATCGACATCCCAGTCGCCCGACTCGTAAGTCAGGCGGGTGAAGTAGAAGTCGTAGGCCGGCATTCCTCAGACCGCGTCGGACAGCGACGTGAAGTTGAAGTCCCGTACCTTCATGGCGGGGATCATCAGCTTGCGCGCATCGGTATCGCCGATCAGCACCGGACGACCCAGTTCATCGATATTGTTCAGCATCGACACCGGGCTGTCGTTGAAGCGGAAATTCTTGATCGGGTGCTTGATCTTGCCGTTCTCGATGTAGAAGGTGCCGTCGCGGGTCAGGCCGGTCAGCGCCACCGATTGCGGGTCCACCATGCGGATATACCAGGTGCGGGTCACCAGGATGCCCTTCTTGGTCGAAGCAATCAGCTCCTCGGTCGACTTCGATCCGCCCGCCATGATGATGTTGCCCGCCGGCGGAGTCGCTTCTTTCTTCTGCTTCTGTGCCCAGTAGCGGTTGTAGTCGAGCGAGGTAATCACGCCGCCTTTGATCAGGTCACGGCGCGCGCGTGCCTGCATCGTGCCCTGGTCCCATGGCAGCACCGGCGCATTGGCATCCCACGGGTCGGTCCACACATTCACCTGCTCGTCGAACAGCTTGTCGCCCAGGCGATTGGCGCCCCCCTTCTTGGACAGGAAGCTGCGCCCTTCGTCGGCCGAACGCGCATCGAAGGCGCTGAACATGAAATTCAGCAGGTCGTTGGTGGCGGCAGGTTCCATCACCACGGTATAGCGGCCCGGTTCCAAGGCCTTGGCGTCCACCGAGCGCAAGGCCTTCTCGATCGCGATTTCGGATGCCGCGCGCGGATCGAATGCCTTCGGATCGTAGGCGGCACGATTGACCCAGCCCGAGCCCCGGCCATCGTCGGTACGGGTGGTCACGGTGAAATTCAGGCCGCCCAGTTCCTGGAAGCCGAACACGCCGTTCGAGTTGGCGACGCAGTCGAAGCCAATGCTGTCGTTGAAGAAGCCCGCCGCCTGCAAGCCGGCCTTCTTGGCGGCGGCGATACTGGCAAAGGCCACATCCGCGCGGTATTCGGGATTGAATGCCTCGGCATTGCGGTTGAAGGTATTGCTGGCCTTGAAGTCCTGCTTGCCCACGGCCGGCATGAATTCCGGATTCTCCGGCGCCAGGCGCGCTATTTCCTCGGCGCGGCGCACGGCCGCTTCCAGCGACTTGGCGTCGAACTGGTTGCAGGTAGCGGAACCTTGCTTCTTGCCGAAAGCGACGCTGACCACCAGGGTCGTGTCTTCAATCAGGCCGGCAGTGGAAACGCTGTTGTTCGCGTAACGCACGTTGCCCTTGCGGCTTCCGCTCAGGTTGACGCGGCACTCGTCGGCCTTGGACATGGCCATCACTTTGTCGCAAATGCTTTTTGCTTCGTCTTTGCTCAGGAGTTTCATCTATCGCGTCCTTAGTCAATCTTGCGGGCAGTGTTGATCACATTGATGCCGTTGAAGCGCGTGGTCGCGGAACCATGCGACACGGCGCTGACCTGGCTTGGCTGGCCCTTGCCGTCGAAGAACGAACCGCCCATGCGCCAGTCGCGCTGGTCGCAGGTGGCCGAACAGGAGTTCCAGAACTCCTGGGTGTTCGACTGGTATGCCACGTCGTTCAGCATCTGGCCAACCTTGCCGTCCTTGATCTCGTAGAACAACTGGCCGCCGAACTGGAAGTTGTAGCGTTGCTGGTCGATCGAATAGGAACCGCGGCCCAGGATGTAGATGCCTTTTTTCACGTCCTTGACCATGTCGTCCACCGACAGCGGCTTCTTGCCTGCTTCCAGCGAGACGTTCGGCATGCGCTGGAACTGCACGCTGCTCCAGGAATCCGCATACGAACAGCCGTGCGACTCCTTTTCGCCAATGATGTGAGCCTGGTCGCGCGTGGCCTGGTAGTTCACCAGGATGCCGTTGCGGATCAGGTCCCATTTCTTCGAAGGCACGCCTTCGTCGTCGTAGCCCACACAGCCCAGCGAACCGGGGGTGGTCTTGTCGGCCACGATGTTGACGATGTCGGATCCGTACTTGAAATTCCTGCCCTTCCACTTGTCCAGCGTGGCAAAGGAAGTGCCGGCATAGTTGGCTTCATATCCCAGCACGCGGTCCAGTTCCGTTGCGTGGCCGACGTTCTCGTGAATGGTCAGGAACAATTGTTCAGGGCTCAGCACCAGGTCGTACTTTCCTGGCTCGACCGACTTGGCCGACAGCTTTTCGCGCGCCTGCTTGCCGGCGGCCTTGGCGTCTTCGATGATGTCGTAGCCGCCGTTGTACAACTGCGTCACGCCGCCCGCCGCGCGCACCTTGTGCTCCGGCTTGGCGTCGAAGAATTCATAGCCCATGCCGGCCGGCGACGACAGGCCGTCACGGGTGCGGAACTTGCCGGTTGCCTTGTCCACTGCGGTCGCAGTGAACGGCGCCCACAGGCGATGCACGTCCTGGTCGATGTAGGAACCGTCGGTCGAGGCAAAGTACTTCTGCTGGTTGACCTGGAACAGGTTGGCGGTCATGAAGGACGCACCGGCATCCAGGCCTGCCTTGTTCGCGGCCAGCAGCATGTCGGCCTTTTCCTTGATCGGTACTTCGCGCCAATCCTTCCTGAAAGGCGTCTGCCATGCGACTTCGCCTACGCCTTTGACCGGCGCCAGTTGCACCGGCGAGGCCTGCAGGCGCGCGTTGGCGCGTGCGATGGCCACTGCCTGGCGCGCGGCGTCGGCGACGGCGTCCACAGTCAGCGCGTTGGTGGCGGCGAAGCCGTAGGCACCATTGGCGATGACGCGCACGCCGACACCGGTCGATTCGGTGTTGACGATGTTTTCGACGCGGGTGTCGCGGGTGGTGATGAACTGGTTCAGGTAGCGGCCGATGCGTACGTCGCAGTAGCTGGCGCCGGCCTTGGTGGCGGCATTCAGCGCTGCGTCGGCCAGTTCTTTCTTGAACTTGCGGGCCATCGGGTTCATCAGGTCTTCGGCCGCGATGGCGTTGCCGAAGACGGGGACCAGCATGGTGCCGCCGGCGGCTGCGGCGACTTTCAGGAAGGATCT
>CAMLSG010000211.1 GCA_946482635.1 uncultured Duganella sp. | reverse complement strand
CTGCCGCCGGCAACCTCCGGCAGCACCAGCCAGCGGCGCCGGGCCAGGCCGCTGGCCACCGACGGCTGTTCGGTCAATTCATGCGGTTGAAAGAAGCGCGGCTCAAACACTGGCTCGGACGCCGGCGCGGCCTGCGGTGGAGGAGCTGCGGGCGCGGCAGGCGCCGCCACCGGTAGCTGCGCCGCCACCCTGCCGATGGCCGGCGCCGATGCCGGCGCCGGCAGCAAGGCCAGCAGGAGCATGGAAGAGCCAGGCTGCGGCGCGCTTTCGCTTGCCGCCCGCTGCCTGCCGATGCAGGCCAGGACAGCCAGGTGCGCCAGCACTGTCAACAGCAAGGCCAAGGCATGCGCCCGCCGTGCCGGCTGCGTATTATTTGCCCAATTCACGCCACTGCAGCCGCTTGGCCTCTGGCTTCGTGCCATCCGGGTTCTCGTTGCCCCCGCCCGGCGTAGGTGTATTCAACTGGATTGCCTTCGGACGCTTGCCGTCGGCAGTAATGGCAAAGACCACGGCCTTGCCGTTCACCAGCTTGCTCATGGTCGTGCCGACCACAGGCGATACCAGCCTGGTGCCGACCGGTGTGTTGTCCAGGGTCTTGCCGCCGCCAACGCTGAACTGGTACAGCCAGCTGTAACCACCGGGCTGGCAAGCCGACGCCGTTGGCACCACGGTTGGCACCAGGAAGATATCGTTAAACACCTGCGGGTCGATGCTCACCCGCTCGCCCTTGCTCGGCAACTGCAGGTACCAGCCCTTATCCTTGTCCCAGTCAACTGCCTTTTTCGACGTGCTGCTGCGGGAATCTGCGCCGTTATCCATGGTTTGCTCGACCAGGGAATCCAGCTGGATTGGGGCGTCCGTCACCACGTCCTTGATGGCGCCAACGATTTGCGTCGGCATGCTTTCCTCTGGAATCACCAGGTCGGACGAGCCCAGGAAACGTCCGGTGCCGAAATACACCACGATCGTACCGTCCTCGCGCCGGGTCAGGTCCGGCGCCGCCGTGATGGGACGGGTGTCGCTCAGTTCCAGCAGCTTGGTGGCGGTGTGCTGCTTCAGGTTGAAACGCCACAGGTTGCCCAGCAGGTCGCCGCCGTAAGCCCGGTCTTCCGTATTGTCGGTATTGAAGTTACTTGCCGCGGCAATATTGATGCGCGCCAGCCCGCTCGGGTTCAGGCGGTCGCCGACGCCGGTGGAAATGTCCACGACGTGATCCTTCATCTTGGGATCGGTCAGGTCCAGGATAAACACATGGCCCTGGCCATCGCCGTCGTACTTGCCGTTTTCCTTGATATTGTTGTAGCCGGAAGTCAGCACCGCGACCCATTTGCCTTCGATCTTGGTGACTTGCGCCGCGCCATAGCTGTAACCCATATTCGGATTGTCGTCGGCAGTGTAGGTCCACAATACTTTCGGCGGCTGCTTGGTGCTGGTGATATCGAGCGCATAATAGCCGCGGCCGCCCTTGCCCATCGCACCGATCAGGATGGTCTTCCAGTCGTTGCCGTACTTGACGTCGGCAACGATAATCTGGCCATCCAGGTAGTAGCGATGGCGGTCGGCATAGTCCTTATTGGCCAGCTGCCAAAGGTCGGGCAGGACCATCGGCGGAATGTAGGCCCAGCGCTCGTCGCCGGTCAGCGCATCGAAGGCATGCAGCATGCCGTCGTTGGCGGCAGCGTAGACGATGGCGTCCCGCTCCTTTTGCGTGTACGCGGCGTAGCCCTCGTCCAGGAAGCCAAATGGCGGATTCTTGACGTAGATGGGCTGCGAGTGGATAAAGTCGCCCAGCAGCTTGTCGCGCTCGCGGTACAGGCGCATGCCGTCCTTGTCCAGCGGATCGTTGCCGCGCAGGAAGTTCACCAGGGTAGTCTCGTTGGCCGCGTCAATTTGCTTGCTGGTCCAATTCTTATATTGGCTCAGCGACTGTTGCACGGTTTTGGAGAAGAATGCCAACTGGTTCTTATCCAGGCCCGCGGCAGTGAAGGGCACCAGCCTGTTGCTGGCGTCCGAGGTATAGATGACGCGTTTGTCGCTGCCGTCCGACGCGAACTTGCTGCGCAACTGCGTCGCGGCCTGCCATTTCGGCTCGCCCATGATTTCGCCGGTCTGGACATTGATGGCATAGGCGCTCAGCTCGCCATCCCACAGCTGGGTACGGTAGTTCGCGATATAGATGAAATTATCGCCTTCGACCGGCATCAGGTTGCTGGTCGCGGCGGCAGCGCCGCTGCCGTCGGACTGGCCGATACTGCCCAGCGCCTGGTGCAGGCTGTCCTGCAGCGTGGTCGGGTCCTTGGCACTGAAATAAGTGCCGCGGCCGTTGACGGCGGCATGCCACAAGTCGTCGATCGCGGTCGGATCGTTGGCGACTGCCGCCGGCCATTCCTTGGTGCCCCCTTGCAGGATCTTGTAGTAGTCGCCCGTCTTGGCAGTCTTGTAGTCGTTGCGGTAAGCCAGCGTACCGTCCACGCCCAGCCCCAGGGTAAAGGTGGTCATGTGCTGGTGGTTGGCGACATCGTTGACGTCCTTGTTGCCGCCGGCACTGGGAACGATGTTCTCCATGTCGGGACGCAGGTCGTTGTTGTAGTAATAAAACGCAATGTCCGCCAACGAAATCTGGTCGGTCGCACTGTTGTAGGGCGCATACGACGGCCGTGGCGCCTTTTTGATGTCGCCGTCCTGGTCCTTCAACTGCGTGGCCTTCGGATCGTCGATATACAGTTTATGGTTCTGGTTCCAGTAACCGTCCGTTGCCAGGATAACGAAGTTGCGCTGGCATGCCGCCTGGATCGGATCATACTTCCCAGTCGGGAATGCATCGTTTTTACCAAACTTGTACAGGCGGCCGACTTCGTTCAACGCATTACGCAATGGCGTATTGGTATTTGGGTAAAGCTCATACAGCTTGTCATAGAAGGTTTGCTTGTGCCCGCCCTCGAACGCATCGATGGGTACTTTGATGGTCGTATTATCGATGGTCATCAGCCCAAGCCGCGTATGGAAGTAGCTTGGGTCAGTCTTGTCTTCCGCCATCGACTTGGGATTTCCGCGCACGTCCTTGAACGCCAGGCCAATGGCCGTCTTGGTCATCTGGGTCCGGGTCCGGTACCAGGCATACCAGGTCGCGAAGTTGGTCATCTCTTCGTCGTAGCTGCAGCTGTTCGCGGCCGCGCAATCGGTACGCGTAGGCGCTTTCGGATAAGTGCTGCGGGTCTGAATAATGTCGACCCGCTCCCATTTGCCGTACACAACAGTCTCGTGCGATTTGTCGCGCAGGTCCAAACAATCGGTCGCGGAACTATCCTTACACCATTTGACGGGTACGTTGTAGTAGTAGGGGGCGCCTTTGACTTCCCTCGCCGCTGAATAATCACGGTTCGGATAGGTGTAGCTGGTCCCACTGATAGCCTGCCTGCACTCCGCATCCGGGGATCCCGAACTAGGACACCAGACGCGATCGGGATAGCTGGCCTTGATAGTGCCGACAGTTTGAAGATTGATGAGATGGCCGGGAGGCTTCGTATCGCATTCGTCTGTTCGTCGTGTACGCGGATTATAGACACCACAAGGGAATTCGCTATACAGCGGCTCCGCATACGTGTAGTTGATATCCTGGATGCCATAGCCGTCGCTCGGGATATTCGACCACGGCGCCTTATAAGCCGTCCGATGCTCGTCAGTCTTATCTGCCAGGCGTTCGCCTTTGGCCGTGGTCGGCCAGTCATAGCGCACCGCCGGGTTATAGTAGACCTTGTTAAAAGAGCTGGCCGCAAAAGGCGGATCGCCATCCTGGCAAATCACGGCCAGGCTGCCATTGGTGTAGCGGCAAAGTTTAAGATAGTCGCCACTCGACTGCACGCGCACATAGTCCGGCATGTAGTTCCACAGCATGCTGCCCGAGTTGTCCAGGTCGAGCATAATGTTCGGCAAGAGCTGCACGGTGGTGGAGTTTGCCAACGGCTTGTCGGCCAGGTCCGTGCTGGCAGCGCGCGACAAGGCGGCGCCCAGCACGCTGCCGGCAAACAGCGCCGCCAGCATCAATTGTTTAAAGAGTGGCCTCATCGATAGGTCTCGCATACTCATTGTGAAATAATTGCCTGCACGAAGCTGACGTTGGAACGCGGCCCGGCAACCCGCACCGTGACCCGGTACAGCCCGATCGGTGACGCAGTACCGCTACTGCTGCCGCCCGGCATCGGCTGGTAAGTCAGCATCGGGCGCAAAATGCCAATGCTCTCGCCGGGCTGTTTTTTGTTTGCGCCGCCGGTCACGGTGGAACAACTGGCCGGATCGAGCGCGCCGGCCGCCTGGCACATGCGGTGGATCACGTAAGACACCTGGTTGCCGGCCGAGTCGACCGGAAGTTGCTTGACGAGGCTGGTTTTACGCCAGTCCAGGTCATCGTCGGCGTCAGTGCTGTTGTTCCCTGTCAGGTCAAGGTCGTCCTGGCTGCTGGCCGAGTAACCGTTGCTGCCGTCATCCTGGTTGAGTACGCTCGAGTTGTCATTCAGCCAGGCAATGGCCGCCTCCACGCCAGCGTCGGCGCTGATGGCTGCGCTCTGTTTGAACGCCAGGTTGCCGGCAATCAGGGCCGAGGAGTCGACCGAGCGCATCATGGCCAGGCCGGCCAGGGTCATTGCCACCAGCACGATCAGGGCCATCACCAGCGCCACCCCTTGCTGCCGGCGGCGCGACACGGTATTGGCTAAGGATTTCATATTTTCCCCCAGATCACGTTACGCAGCGGGATGACCGTTTCAAACACGCGATAACGGTAGCAACCCCAGTCGCTCGGGTATTTTTCAGTCTTGAATTTGCCCCAGCTGGATTTCAACTCGGTGGTCGCCGTGCAGCCTTCGCCGGCGCTCTTGGGGCGCTCATACTGGCTGCCACGCGTGACCATGGCGACGCGGATCGCCTTGATGCGCTGCCAGTCCGTCCAGGCCGGTTCCTTCCACGGCGAGGCGGCGGCGCTGACCCAGCTGCTGATCGACTGGCTGCCTTCCGCCGCGACGCCATATTCCGCCTGCAGGTCAACCACATCGGACATGACCAGCTCATTCGTGACGGCGGGCACTTGCGAGTTATCGCTGCGCTCCAGCTGCTTGGTCGCGGTATCGACCGAATAACTCTTGCGGAAAACCGGGTGGCCATTCGCCGGCTTGAAACAAGTGACGTTGGCGTCAATGCCATATTTCGGCCAGGTATTCCCCTGGCCTTCAAAATAGGAGGCCGGTGGATTGTAATACCCGTCGGCGCCTGAATTGTGCTGCAGCCTGGAGGCCTGGGCCTGGACCGCGGTGATCTTCATGATGGTGCAGTTGCCTGCTTGCGATACCAGTGCCAGGTCGCCATCCGAGCAAACGGAGGCGTTGCGCACCTCCAGTTCGGCCGACGGCTGCGGCATCGCCCTGCGTATCGTGGTGTTGCCCGACGGCTGGTAAGAGGACTGGTTCGGATCGGCGAAGTAATGGACCGTAATGCTGTCCGGACCGTCGCCGCCGTCCTTGATCAATGCCGGAGCAAAGTTCACGTCGGCCAGCGCGCCTTCAATGCCGCCGCATTCTGCGCTTTTGTCGCAATAGGCATAGATGCTGTTGCAGCCGACATAGGAGCTGGTGCTGGCGGTCATGCCCCAACCTGCCATCTTGGTATCGCGCTCCAGCATGTACAGCGCAATCGCGCCATTGGCCTGGGCATCGGCGCCGCTGGTGATGGTGCGCTTGCGCGCTTCGTTATTGGTGAAGGCCTGGGCCACGATCAAGGTGCCCAACATGCCGATGACAAGACCCACCATGACCTCGATCATCGTGAAGCCTCTCTGGGAGCTCTGCATAATTTTCCTCATCCGTTAATCTGCGCCACGGCCTGGTAGCTGTGGGCCTTGGATTCGCCAGGACTTTTCCACTTGATGGTGACGGTGACCTGGTTGCCATTGATCGCCACCGTGCGCGTGCCGCCCGGCAGGGTGGCCAGCGCCACGTCCGTCCCCACATACGGGGTCAAGTCATCGCGATGCACCCACATCTCGCCCAGGATCTGGTTAGCCGCGAAGCTGGCCTCCAGGCGATACTTGGAATCGGTTACCTCGCGCGTGGCCGAAGCCTGCATCCAGAGGAAGGCGAGGATGCCGAACGAGAAGACCAGGATGGCCGCCAACGCTTCAAGCAATACGATGCCATCCTGGCGGCCAGGTTTTAAATTGCGAATCATGGGAATACTCCTTAAGTGCAGCCCTGGGGGGTGCCATTCAGCCTGCTGTCTGGATCGCACATGCGGATCTGGCCGCCGGAGCCAACGGTCACGACATAGCGGCGCGCGTCACTCGCCTTGGCGTTGGTCACGTCAATGCGGCTGATTTCCGTGCCGGCCGCAGCGCTCACCCGGCCAAAGCTGTCGAACGTGACCACGGCAGTCTTATCCAGGCCAGCACCGGCAGCCAGCACCTCGGTGAAGGTGTCAGGCTTGAGCGGCCTTGGCAGCACGTCGGTGGTGACGCCGACCCTGGCGTTGCCCCCGCCTTCCTCTGGTGCACGCTTCTGGATCGATGCCGGACAAATGTTGGCGTTGACGCAGCCTACCGTCCAGGCCACTTTGCCATCCTTGTCGGTCAGGCTGAAGCGTACCGGCGTACTACGCCGCAGCGCTTCCGTTCGCGCCATTTGCAGGCCGTTCAGCACGGATTCTGCCGCAGTACGGTTCTGCGCATCCTGGATCATGCTGGTGAAATTCGGCATTGCCAGCGCCAGCAGGATGCCCAGCACGCTGACGGCCACCATCAGCTCGATCAGGTTCACGCCTTCTTGCTTACGCATCAGCATCGGCCGCCCTTGGCGGTCACCCAGCAAGATTCGGAAGCGGTCCAGCCCGTCGGCGCCTTTGATGTCTTTTTAGCATTCGCCTCGTCCACCTCATAGGTGAAGCCGGTCATCGCCCCCTTCCCTTCCGCCTTCAGCTTGTAGCTCATGCCGTCGTCAGCGATGGTGCAGGCAAAGGTGAAGTCATTGCTCGATGGCGGCGCTGCCGCGGCCCCTTTGTCGCAGGCGTTTTTGTAGGTGCGGTTGTCCTGGAAGTACTGCTCCAGTTTGATGCGCATGTCCGACAGGCCATTGGTGGCCTGGGGAATACGGCCGCGAACGATGTAGTCGGAATACGCCGGCACGGCCACCGCCGCAAGGATAGCGATGATCGCGACCGTCACCATGACTTCGATCAGGGTAAAACCACTGTTGCGGTTCTTGAATTTAACTTTCACAAGGATTCCTTAAGCAGCAAAACAAGTCTTGCCTAAAAATAATTTGACGGAAGTTTAACTGCATTTGGGCAAGAAGTCTCGCACAATTCGTTGCCATAAAGCATCATTAGAGCGGTTTATCTATGAATTGGCGCGGCTGTTGCACACCCGCCCCGTGGGGTAAAATGCAACGCTTTCCCGCGCCCGGCGCGGGTGCCCGACCGAAATTCCGAAAAATGACCACCCTCCCTTCCGAAATCAATCCAGACGCCGTCAAGAACAGCCCGGCCGAAAAAGTCACGCCGATGATGCAGCAGTACCTGCTCCCTATGAAAAGGCTATTCACCACTTGAAAGCTACGCCGAAAGGTACGCTAAAAATGGGCTATTGAATTCATGCTGCTTTGCGCAACATGCGGGAAAGGCGTGCTAGACTGATCGACGCCTTTCAGTTTCGTTGAAAACCTCCAATGACCAAAGCTATCAAAGAGATATACACGAGCGAAGTTAGCATTGTGCTACTTGGGAATTTCAATCCAATCGTGTTTCAGCCAACGTGGTTTTCGAGCCAGGAGTTGCTTCGGTCTGGAGAGGCAGAAAAAGCTGAGGTCTCGATTATCCACCCGGACGTGACCAGCTTTACAACTGAGTGGCTATCGCTCCAAGTTACAAGGGACCGTTTCATTGCTCTAACCAGGAGCGAGCCTCACGCGCCACATTTGCGCGATTTGGTGTTGGGGACATTCATGAAGCTAAGTCACACGCCAGTTAAGCAGATGGGCATAAACGTCCATAAGAACATAACGTTCAACACTGAACAGGACTGGCACAACTGGGGGCACTTTGTCGCACCGAAATCTCCGTGGAAAGGTTTTGACCGGCCAGGCCTGATGAGCCTCACGATGCGCTCAGAACGGAGCGATTACCCCGGTTATTTCACCACAACGATTGCGCACCAAGAATCGTGTCGTGTGGTGGTGACGTTCAATGATCACTATGAACAGTCGGAAGCTCCCGGTGCCGGTAATATTGCTGTTCCCGCTTCCAAATTTGTTGATCTGATTGAGAACGAGTTTGAGAAGTCCCTCAGGACCGCAAACGACATGTTGGCTACGCTGGTCAAGAAGTTCGAATCTCAAGGGGAATATGATGACGGTCGCTGAACTGCGCACAACCGCTAAACAGGATGCGAACCTCGATCGTCGACTTGCTTCGTTACGCGATGCCGAGTGGCTTCAAATTCAAGCGCTTGGAGAGTTGCCCTCACCAGCCTCCTCGAATTCCGATGAGTCATTGGCTAAAAGCCTCGTGAAGACGGGTATTTGTCTGAACTTTGAGGAGCCGAATCGGCCGCCACTCTCGCGCTATGAATTGGAGCAGGAATTCGAAGGAATTGTTCTCTCACTCAACAATGACCGAACCAAGTTTCTGGCCCGCATTATCGACTTGACCGCTGGGCAGCCGGACGAAGACGCCGAGTTTGATTTTGAAGACGTATCTCCGGACGACCACAAATTAATCATGGAAGGCGCGGTATTTAGCTGGACCATGGGTCGACAAACTTGCCGCACTCAAGTTACGCGTCAGTCGGAAATTCGGTTCCGTCGCGTATTCCGCTTCACCAAATCTGACATTGCTCGGTCTAAGAAACGAGCCGACGAACTCTTCGCCCTTCTCACGGATGAAGCCTGATCAATTCAAAGCCCCTCTTCCAGAAGAAGTAGAAGTATCGATCTTTGGCCCTGGCTATGGAGAGTGTATTGTCATCCATTACGGCAATGGCAATTGGGCCATCATTGACTCTTGTACCGACGATGACCGGGAACCTGTAGCGCTAAAGTATCTTGATCGCCTTGGAGTTGATGTAGGTAAAGACGTAAAGCTTGTTGGCGCGACACACTGGCACGATGATCACGTCAGAGGGCTCGCGAAGGTCGTAAATGCCTGCAAGTCCGCGCAATTTTGTTGTTCGAGCGCGCTCAAAAGTAAAGACTTCTTTCAGCTGGGTCAGCTCTTCGCTCTTGCACCGCTCGATATCCCTGCGGGGCCGGAGGAACTCAACGAAATTTTCACCATTATCTCAGCAAGGAAGGGGCAAGCAGACTACTTGCCTATCAAATGGTCGCAAAACGATACCGTTTTGCTGAGGGCAGATCTTCAGATTAGCGGCTCTCCTGTGCCCGTGATTCTTGAGGCGCTGTCACCTTCTGACGAAATGGTCACTGAAGCCATTGCAGAAATCTCCAGAACACTCACGACCGCGACAAACAATACAATCGCAAAACTCGTTGCAGCACGCCCAAATCATGTGTCAGTCGCAATGTCGATGACGATTGGTGGACG
>CAMLSG010000210.1 GCA_946482635.1 uncultured Duganella sp. | reverse complement strand
GGGCCGGCATGGCGCGCAGCTTCCATTTCGCCGGCGCTGGCGACCCGCTCGGCCTGAACCGGTAAACCCAACCCACTAGACTGAAAACCGTTGAGGGTCAGACCCTGCGGGTCTGACCCAGGTTTACCGGTTTTAATGTATCCTGCCATAATGCCAACCGTACTGATCATCGACGACAACGCCGCAGTCGCAGTTGCCCTCGAAGTCCTGTTCTCGCTGCACGACATCGAAGCGCTGCACGCCGCCTCCCCCGAAGAAGGCCTCGCCCTGCTCGACCAGCGCAGCGCCAGCATCGACCTGGTGGTGCAGGACATGAACTTCACCGCCGACACCACCTCCGGCGAAGAAGGCGTGGAACTGTTCCGCGCCATCCGCAAGCGCCACCCCGACCTGCCGGTGATCCTGCTGACCGCCTGGACCCACCTCGACGCCGCCGTCGACCTGATCAAGGCCGGCGCCGCCGATTACCTGTCCAAGCCCTGGGACGACAAGCGCCTGATCGCCACCGTACGCAACCTGCTGGAACTGGGCCAGGCCAACCGCGCGCTCAGCCAGCACCGCAGCGACGAACTGCGCCAGCGCCGCGAGCTGGAACGCTACAACCTGCGCAATATGGTGTGGAACGACCCCGCCACCGAGCGTGTCATCTCGCTGGCCTGCCAGGTTGCCCGCGCCGACGTACCGGTGCTGATCACCGGCCCGAACGGCACCGGCAAGGAGCGCATCGCCGAAATCATCCAGGCCAATTCCGCCGTGCGCGAAGGCCCTTTCGTCGTGCTGAACTGCGGCGCCCTGCCCGCGGAACTGATTGAAGCCGAACTGTTCGGCGCCGACGCCGGCGCCTACACCGGCGCCTCCAAGGCGCGCGAAGGCAAGTTCGAAGCCGCCGACGGCGGCACCCTGTTCCTCGACGAAATCGGCAACCTGCCGCTGGCCGGGCAGATGAAGCTGTTGCGCGTACTGGAAACCGGCCGCTTCGAACGCCTCGGCTCCAACCGCGAACGCCAGGTGCAAGTGCGCGTGGTCAGCGCCACGAATGCCGACTTGCCCGCCATGATCCGCGCCGGCACTTTCCGCGAAGACCTGTACTACCGGCTGAACGTGATCGAACTGCGCCTGCCGCCGCTGGCCGAACGCCCCGGCGACATCCTGCCGCTGGCGCGCCACTTCCTCGGCAAGGAACGCCAGTTGCGCGCCGACGCCGAAGCCGCCCTGCTGGCGCACGGCTGGCCCGGCAACGTGCGCGAACTGAAGAACGTGATGGCGCGCGCCAGCCTGCTGGCCCAAGGCGACGCCATCACCGTTCCCGACCTCGGCCTGCCGGCGAGCATGAACGGCCACAGCGCCAACGCCGCCGGCCCCGACCAGGAACCCGACCGCGACGCCATCGTCAGCGCCCTGCAGCGCGCCAGCGGCGTGGTCGCCCAAGCCGCCGCCGAGCTCGGCCTCTCCCGCCAAGCCCTCTACCGCCGCATGGAACGCCTCGGCATCGCCCGCCCATGAGCGCCACCGCCCAGCTCGTGTCAACCTTGGGGTCAGGCTCTTTGGTTGACACGCACACATCCATTGAAACGGCCGAGTCCGTGTCAACCTGGGCGCCTGACCCCAAGGTTGACACGGGCTCGGCTGTGTAGGCGGGCGATGCGGCTTTCGCTCCTTACATTGTGGTCGGCGCTGGTGGGGACACTGACGGCCACCGGCATCCTGATTGCGCTCGGGTTGGATCAGCTGTTGCCGAACCATCCGACGATCGTGGTCGGCATTTCGCTGCTGTGCCTGGTACCGCTGGCGGTCATCACCATCCGCGCCCAGTTGCAGCGCCAGCTTTCTCTGTATCGCGCCCTGACCGGGACCGTGACCAGCTACCGCGATGGCGATTTTTCCTTCAGCCTGCATTGGCCGCAGAACGATGAATTGAGCGACCTGGTCGCGGCTCACAATGAACTGGGCCAGGTGCTGCGCGAACAGCGCCTTGGCCTGGTCCAGCGCGAGCTCCTGCTTGACACCATGGTGCAGCACACGCCCGTTGCCATGCTGCTGGTCACGGACAACGATGCGATCGTGTTCGGCAACCTGGCCGCGCGCCAGCTGGTCAACGATGGCCGCAAGCTGGAAGGCCTGCGCCTGCCCGACCTGCTGGACCGCGTCCAGCCTGCCCTGCGCGAGGCCATAGGCCGCGGCGGCGATGGCCTGTTCACGATCGGCGACAGCGAGGAGGAGGAAGTGTTCCACCTGGCGCGCCGCAGCTTCAGCCTGAATGGCCGTCCGCATGAACTGCTGCTGCTGCGCCAGCTCACGCAGGAATTGCGCCGCCAGGAAGTGCAGACCTGGAAAAAAGTGATCCGGGTGATCAGCCATGAATTGAACAACTCGCTGGCGCCATTGACTTCGCTGGCCCACTCCGGCACCGAGCTGGTGCGGCGCGGCCAGACCGAGCGCCTGCCGCAGATCCTGGCCACCATCGAGGAGCGCACGCGCCACCTGGAAAGCTTCATTCTCGGCTACGCCCGCTTTGCCAAGCTGCCCACGCCGCGGCTTGACCAGCAACACTGGGGCGCTTTCCTGGCCGCCCTGTCGGACCAGGTGCAGTTCAAGCTGCATGGCGAAGTGCCTGCCGAGGCCCATGCCTTCGATGCCGCGCAGATGGAGCAAGCCTTGCTCAACCTGCTCAAGAACGCCCATGAGTCCGGTTCGCCGCCGGAGGAAGTCAGCCTGGAGCTGCGCCGCCAGCAGGGCATGCTGCGCATCGAGGTGCAGGACCGCGGCCCCGGCATGAGCGAGGCGGTGCTGGCCAATGCACTGGTGCCGTTCTATTCCACCAAGCGCAGCGGAACCGGCCTCGGCCTGGCACTTGCGCGTGAAATAGCCGAAGCCCATGGCGGCCGCATCGCACTTGCCAACCGCGAAGGCGGCGGACTTTCCGTGGCAATCATCTTGCCCCTTTGATCCAGATCAAACAGGCGCTCAATCGTGCGGCATACCTTGGAATGTGCAGGCGCCTCGCCTGCGCTTTCAGGAGAACACCATGAAGACAGCCATGGGTTTGTTGCTTGCAGCCGCCGCCACGGCGGTGCAGGCCGACGACGTCATCATCAATGTCAACCTCGGCGGGAGCGCCACCGAACAATCCGCCGCTTTCGGCGTGACCCACCTGGAGAAGGGTGCCTTCGCCGATACCTTCAATTTCTCGCCCAGCGCCGGCACCTATTTCGTCGATGCCAGCCTGGTTACCCTGGGCTTCAGCCCGCGAACCGATGTGACCTTCAGCGCCGCCTACGTCAATGGCCATGAGCTGACCCTGAGCGGCTCGGGCCTCCTCGAATACGGCTATCTGCTGCCGACTGCCATCACGGGGCCGCTGGTATTGACCGTCTTCGGCTACGTCGATTTTGAAGATACCAGCTTCACCCCCGCCTCGGCCAGCTATTCGGGCACCCTGAACGTCAGCGCGGTGCCAGAGCCAGGCGGCTATGCCCTGCTGCTGGCGGGCCTTGGCGTGGTCGGCGCGGCGGGCCTCGGGCGGCGCCGGCAGGGGGCATGAGCGCCGGGCTGGTAAACTGTCGGCCATGACTTCCCGCAGATTTGACCAGCCTGGTTTTCCCCCCGCCACCATCACCGAGTTCCAGGGCGTCCGTTCCCTGCACCTGGGCACCTCCTGGGTGCAGGGCGCCATGCGCCTGTCCAAGCCCGACATGATCGAGCTGGAATACGTGCGCATGATGATGATGTGGACGCTCTTCCTGCCCGCGCCCCGCCACATCGTCCAGCTTGGCCTGGGCAGCGCAGCCTTGACCAAATTCAGCTACCGCCAGTTTCCCAAGGCGCGCGTGACCGCGATCGAGCTCAATCCCAACGTGATTGCGATCTGCGAAGAAAAATTCGGCCTGCCGCCGAATGACGAACGGCTCGACGTGCGCCAGATGAATGCGATGGATTTCGTGCTCGACCCACGCAACCACGGCACGGTGGACGTGCTGCAAGTCGACTTGTACGACGAAGAAGCGCGCGGCCCCGTGCTCGACACGCCGGAGTTTTACCAGGCTTGCTTCGACTGCCTGGGCCCGGACGGCATCATGACCACCAATGTATTTGGCGATTTCGACAATTACGGCAAGAACCTGCAGCACATGGAACTGGTGTTCGATGCCGTGGTGTGGCTGCCCGAAGTCCACGATGCCAACATCGTGGTGATCGCCTTCAAGCGTTCGCCGTCAATCGATTTTTCGGTGCTGTACGACCGCGCCAACCAGATCAGGAAATCGCTTAACCTGAATGCGCGCCCTTGGGTGGACGGCATGCGGGACTGGATGGCCAACGCGTAGTATAGCTACATTGACGATTGCTTCTTGTTTAAATAGTTGAAGTTTATCAAGTAGTTACTAAAATTAAGCGATAGCGCGCAACAGTCCTTACGGCGGCATTGCCCCGCTCCTTTCAGTAGTTTATATTGCGGGGCCTGTGGTTTCAGGCAAGAAACAATATTGTCAAAAAGACCAAGAGTTACCGCAATGTCCGAAGCATTCCTAAAACAGCGAGAAGAGTTCAGCGAATACTCGATGAGCCGCATTGGCGTGTCGCGTGCCATGTTCGATGAATTCAACCGCATCCTCGCGCCGCACGTGGTCGAGGTACATTTCCGCAAGGGCGACTACCTGCAGCGCGCGGGCGTGCCGGCCAGCGTGGCGTACTGGCTGTACCGCGGCGTGGCGCGGCGCGGCATGATCACCAAGGATGGCGCCGACGTGACCATGGCGTTTTCGTCGGAAGGCGATTCCTGCGGTTCGCACCATGACTTGCTGGCGGCGCAGGACGGCCTCCCTGCGCAGGAATTCATTGTTGCGGAAACTCCCGTGACGGCGATCCGCGTGGAATGGGCCACCATGGCGCGCCTGCGCGAAGAGCACAGCATCATGCGCGAGTACTACCTGAAGGTGTCGGAGCACTCGATTCGCCGCTATTCCCAGAGCTGCCTGGTGCGCAGCATGACGTCGGCCAATTGCCGGCTGGCGGCATTCCGCGAGCAATACCCAGGCCTGGAGCAGCGCATTTCGCAGAAATCGCTGGCCTCCTTCCTGGGTATCACGCCGCAGTACATGTCGACGCTGCTGCGGCAGGAGCAGGAACGCTAGGCGGCTTCCTGTTCGCGGCGCATGAGCTGCGACAGGTAGGCCGGCGTGATCTGCAGGTAGGACGCCAGCACCTTTTGCGAAATCCGGCGTTCCAGGTTCGGATACTCTTCCCTGAAATTGGCCAGGCGCTCTTCGGCGCTCGAGGCGGTATGCGTGATGAAGCGGCGCGCCTGGCTGCATATAGCAAATTCCAGCAGGCGCGTGATGTAGGCGGTCAGCACCGGGTGCTGGCTGCGCGCAACGCTCATTTGCTCCCAGTCGAAGCGGAAGCCCTGCACCGAGGTCTCGGCCACGATGAAGGAGCGCGACGGCTTTTCGCCGCGGAACTCCAGCAGGTCTTCATAAGCATTCGCGATATGGCTTTCGGTGGCGAAGCGCATCGTGACTTCGTTGCCGCTTTCGCTGACGTAGCCGACGCGGGCCACGCCGCCGGTGAGCCAGAACACGTCGCGCGAACTCTGTCCCACACGTTGCAGCAGTTCGCCGCGGCGGGCCGCGAACGGCACGGCCAGCGACGCGATGCACTGGCTGGCTTCGTCAAACAATTGTTCATTGACGGCGTAGCGCGCCATCATGTCGGCCTTGAAATTCTGCCGCAGCTTCAGGAAATGTTGATTCATTGCGCCCCAGTATTCGTTTTTTGTTTTTGACTACATCTGGTCAGGCCAGATTTACTTCATTCTAAAAACAAGCGGCGCGGGATTTCGATCAACTATTTGAACTTTCGGTAAAAATTTTCATAAGCCGTTATATGAATGACACCGGCCAGGCGCTTGACCAGGGCATCCACCTTGCCGGGAGCCACCTGTCCATAGCCCAGGGCCAGTCCTTGCCAGTCGCATTGGCCGGCAACGGCATGCACGCTGAGGGCATTGGCGATCATGCCTTCCTGCTCGAGGGCGCGGCGGCTGATCTCCACATCGGACAGGCGCGGGTCTTCCCAGCGCAGGGCCAGGTGCATGCCGGCGGAAGCGCCCTGCACGCTGGCGATGCTGCCCAGGTGCTTGTCCAGTGCTTCCACCAAAGCGTCGCGCCGTTCGCGATAGACGCGGCGCATGCGGCGCAGGTGCAGGGCGAACTGGCCGCTGCGCAGGAATTCGGCCAGCGCCAGCTGGTCGGCGGCCCGGCCGCGCGAGGCCGATTGCTGGCGCATGGTGGCCAGCGGCTGCACCAGCCAGGGCGGAACGACCAGGTAGCCGATGCGCAAGCCGGGGAACATGGTCTTGCTGAAGGTGCCGCAATACAGCACCGGGGCGTCCGTCTGCAGGCCCTGCATTGACGCCAGCGGCGGGCCGTCGTGGCGGAATTCGCTGTCGTAATCGTCTTCGATGATCAGCGCGCCGCAGGCGCGCGCGCCGTCGATCAGGGCCATGCGGCGCGCCAGCGACAGCACGGTGCCGGTCGGGTACTGGTGCGAAGGGGTGGTGTAGATCAGGCGCGGCGGACGCTCCTTCCAGTCTTCCGGGCGCGGCGCGATGCCCTCGTCGTCGACGTCGATCGGCTCCAGCTTCAGGCTGGCGGCACGGAAGGCGGCCATGGCGCCGCCGTAGCCGGGGTTTTCCATCCACAGCGTTTCGCCGGCGTCGGCGCAGGCGCGGCCGCACAGGTCAAGGCTGCTCTGGCTGCCGTCGGTGATGAACACCTGTGCCGCTTCGCAAATCACCCCGCGCGAGGCGCGCAGGTAGTCGGCAATGGCTTCGCGCAGCAGCGGTTCGCCGCACGGGTCGCCGTAGTTCAGCTTTTCGGTGGGCAGCGAACGCCAGGCGCGTTCCAGCAGGCGGCGCCACAGCCCGATGGGGAAGCTGGCCAAGTCGGGAACGCCCGGCACGAAAGGCGTGCCGCTGGCGGCGGAAGCGGTGCTGTGGCGCAGGTTCTGCGCCCGTTGCGACAAGCCCCTGTGCGGCACCACCACGCTGGCTTGCTGCTGCCGGGCAGGCGCCACGGCGGCGACGATGGTGCCGCTGCGGTCCGTCACCACATAGCCTTCGCTGGTGAGCTGCTCGTAGGCGTACAGCACGGTGTTGCGCGCCACACCCAGTTCCGCTGCCAGCGCGCGCGTGGCAACCAGGCGCGTGCCCGGAGCCAGCGTGCCCTCGCGGATGGCGGCGCGCAGGCATTCGTGCAGCAGGCGTTGGCGCGGCCAGCCGTGATGGCCATGGCTGGCGGTGAAGTTCGAGATCAGCAGCGAGTAGTCCAATCGTGGCTCCATGGTTTTGCATGCCCCTGGACCTGTTGCAGGGGCCAGCAGGACATTATAGTCCGATGCCATGAATACAACACATCCCCCATCCGACCGCACCCGCGTGCGACGTGGCGCCGTCAACGCCGCCTATGACCCCGACCTGGTACGCAGCATCGTCGATGCCGCCTATATCTGCCACATCGCCTTCAGCGACGGGCAAGGCACGCATTGCATCCCGACCGCCTGCTGGCGCGAAGGCGACCACCTGTACATCCATGGCTCCAACGGCAGCCGCATGCTGAAGCAATTGATGGCGCAGGATGCCTGCGTCACCATCACCCACCTGGACGGACTGGTGCTGGCGCGTTCGGCCTTCAACCATACGATGAACTATCGCTCGGTGATGATCTACGGCCGCTTCGAAGCGGTCGACGAGACGGAGCAGCGCCGCACGCTGGACGCCTTCATGGATCACCTGGCGCCCGGCCGCCGCCTCGAAGTCCGCGGCGGCAACGACAAGGAACATGCTGCCACCACGGTGCTGCGGATTCCGCTGGCGGAAGCGGCGTGCAAGGTGCGCAGCGGCGGGCCGAATGACGACGAGGAAGACATGGGCATCGCTGCCTGGGTGGGCGAACTGCCGTTCGTGCAATTGCGCACCGCGCCGGTCACCGACGCGGCGTGCGAGGTTGCGGCACCGGCCTATGTGCGCGAGTGGGCTAGCGAACTTTGAGTTTCAACAGCCGCTTGTCCGGCGGCGGCCAGTCGAGCCGCATGCCGCGCAGGGTTTCCAGCAGCAGTCGGGCGACGACTTCGTTGCGATAACGTTTTGAATCCGCGGGGACCACATACCACGGCGCATGGCCGGCGTCGGTCTCCGTGATCGCATCCTCGTAGGCTTTCTGGTAATTCTTCCAGAGTTCGCGCTGCTTCAGGTCTTCCGGGTCGAACTTCCAGTGCTTGTGCGGATCGTCCACCCGCTCCTGCAGGCGTTCTTTCTGTTCGTCTTTTGAAATGTGCAGGAACAGCTTGACGATGGTGGTGCCGCTTTCGGCCAGCATGCGTTCGAAGTCGCGAATCTGCGCATAGCGGCGCTTGCATTCCTGCGGCGTGATCTTGCCGAGGACGCGCGTGATCAGCACGTCCTCGTAATGGCTGCGGTTGAACACCGCGATCTCGCCGGCTTTGGGTACTTCGCGGTGGATGCGCCACAGGAAGTCGTGCGCGGCTTCGATCTCGGTCGGCGCGCGGAAACCCACGGCGCGCAAACCCATCGGATTGATTTTGCTGAACAGATGGCGCACAGTGCCATCCTTGCCAGAAGTATCCGTGCCCTGCAACACGATCAGCAGCTTGCGTTTGCGCTCGGCGTACAACATCTCCTGCAAGTCGGAGATGTCGTCCAGCATCTTGTCCAGCAATTCCCGATCGGGCTTGCTGTCCGATTTCGCGTCCTTGTCGCGTAGGCGCAGGCCCGGCCTGGCACGGAATTCGTCGATCGCTTTCATGCGAGGACATTAGCACAGCTTGCGGTTCAGCGGCGTTCACGCCACCACAGGAGCAACATGCTGAGGGCGAATGCAAAGCCAAGCATCCAGCGCGGCACTGCAGTGGCCCACGGTTGCGGTTCGCGGGCACGCGGCGCCGCGCGGGTGGCGGGATCGGCTTCAATCGCGCCGGCCACCGGCTGCGCACTACGGCTGGCGTAGCGGGCAGTCGCGTCATGCCGCAGCGCGGCCTGCCACGCCGGCCAGTCTTGTGCAGCGTACACATAGACAGCGCTTTCGGCCTGACCGCTGCGTACTGGAAGCCAGCCCGGTGCACGCGGCCACAATGCTGCGCACGCCGAATCCGCACGCTCGCTGCGGGCCTGCCAGTGCAGGGCCTCCTGCCCCACCGTGACCGCGCCACCCGTTGCCACGCCTTGCGCGCAAATTTCAGTGCGCAAGCCTGGCAGCGGCATTGGATCGGCATCAAGCCAGCGCAGCTTCTGCTCGCTGCCTGACGCGGCAACGTCGATCACTTGCTGCCACCACTGGCCGAGAGCAGCCGGGTCGCTGATGGCGTGCCGGTGCCAGTCGCGAACGCCCAGCCACAGGACGCGGCCTTTTTGCCAGTCTCGCTGCCACAGCCAGGGTTTGCCGTCCTTGTCGCGCGCGACGGGCTGCCAGGCGCCGCTGGCCATCGGCATTTGTGCGCCGGGAGCGAACGCCAGCGTGGCGCCTGCGAATGGAAGGTGGCGCGTATCTTCCTGCTCCGTGGTGGCCGATT
>CAMLSG010000209.1 GCA_946482635.1 uncultured Duganella sp. | reverse complement strand
CGCAGGATGTTGAGGAAGGCGCGCACGACGGGCGCATCGTCCAGCGTGGTGTAGGTGATGTACAGGTTTGCCGACGGCGGGTTGGTGCGGATCGGCAGGAATACCACGCCCGGCCAGCCGATGCGTGCTGTGGTTTCCGGCATCAGCGTCACTCCCAGGCCGGCGCCCACCATGGCCAGCAAGGTTTGCGGCTCGTGCGCCTCCTGGAAAATCTCCGGCTGGAAGCCTGCATTCACGCAGCACTGGATCAGGTAGCGCGGGAATGCCGACTTGTCCAAAGCCAGCGTCAGCATCGGGTCGTCCGCGATATCGGACAATTCGATAGCGTCCATCTTCGCCAGGGGATGGTGCTCGTTCACCGCCACGCAAACGTTCTCGCGGAAGCACAGCTCCTGTTTCAGGTTGTCGCGGCGCAGTTCGTCGTCGTCCAGCTTCGGCTCGCGCCAGAAGCCGACGTCGATCTGCTTGGCACGCAAGGCGTCGTACTGCACCGTCGGGCCGGATTCGTGGATGGTCCAGGTCACGCGCGGGTACTTGCTCTGGAATTCTTCCAGCATGGATGGAATCGGTCCCCACATCGCCGAACCCACGATGCCCACGCGCAGCCGGCCCACTTCGCCTCGGTCGATCTGGCGCACGGTGTCGATGGTCATGCGCATCTTCGCCAGCAGGTCCGAGGCCTCCTGCATCAGCGCCTTGCCCGCGACTGTCAGTTCGAAGGTGCGGGTGGTGCGGGCGAACAGCTTTACGCCCAGCTCCGCTTCCAGCTTCATGATTTGCTGGGAAAGCGGCGGCTGCGAGATGTGCAGGCGTTCGGCCGCGCGGCTGAAGCTCTTCTCTTCGGCGACGGCGAGGAAGTACTTTAACTGTTTCAGGTCGATGGACATGGATGCTCCTGCAGCTCACGCGCCAGGGCAGCGCCGACGCGTGCGTTGTTTTTCACCAGTGCGATATTTGTCTTCAGGCTGCGGCCCTCGGTCAGGGTCTTGATGCGGGCCAGCAGGAAGGGGGTAACCTTCTTGCCGGTGACGCCGTTCTCTTCCGCTTCCTGCAAAGCGCGCAGGGTGATGGCGTCGATTTCATTTTTTGGCATGGCTTCTTCCACCGGCACCGGTGCGGAGACCACCACGCCGCCGTTCAGGCCCAGGGCCCACTTGGTCTTGATGAAAGAAGCCTGCTCGGCCGCCGTATCGAGCTGGAAGTCGGCATTGAAGCCGCTTTCGCGCGTGAAGAAGGCCGGGAAGCCTGGCTGGCCGACGGATACCACCGGCACGCCGTGCGTCTCCAGGTATTCGAGCGTCAGGCCGATGTCGAGGATGGACTTCACCCCTGCGCATACAACGGCGACATTGGTCTGCGCCAGTTCCTGCAGGTCGGCCGAAATATCCATGCTGGTTTCGGCGCCGCGGTGCACGCCGCCGATGCCGCCGGTGACGAACACCTTGATGCCGGCCAGTTGCGCGCAGATCATGGTCGCGGCCACTGTGGTGGCGCCCAGCTTGCCCTGCGAGAGCACGTAGGCCAGGTCGCGGCGCGACACCTTGATCGCGTCCGGCGAGTTGCCCAGTTCTTCCAGTTGTTCTTCGGTCAGGCCAACGCAGATCTTGCCGCTGATGATCGCAATGGTGGCTGGCACGGCGCCAGCGTCGCGGATGATCTGTTCCACTTCACGCGCGGTCTGCACGTTTTGCGGGTATGGCATGCCGTGCGAAATGATGGTCGATTCCAGCGCGACGATCGGCTTGCCGGTGGCGCGGGCGTTGGCGACTTCTGGGGAGAAGGACAGGAATTGGTGCATGGTTTACTCCTCGTTATGCGCGCTGGCGAGCAGGTCGGCGCTCAGCTCCGGCGACACGGTGTGCGGGCTGGCCAGTGTGATGGAAGCGGCTTTCAAGCCGCGTTCGCAGGCCAGGGTCAGTTGTTCGGGTTCTTGCAGCAGCGACCAGCAGACGGCGGCCGAGAAGGCATCGCCGGCGCCGGTCACGTCGACCACCCTGGCGTCGTGCGCCGGCAGCCAGTGCAGGGCGTCGCCCAGCGTGTGATAGACGCCGCTGGCTCCGCAGGTGACGATGATGTCGCGCGCGCCATCGGCCTGCAGCGCGTGGCAGGCTGCCTGCACGTCGGCTTCGGTCGGCAGGGGGCGGCCGGCACGGGTTTCCAGTTCGCCGCGATTCAGGATCAGCAGCGAAAGGCCGTGCAGGTCTTTTGGCAGGCGCGCCATCTTCGGCTGTGACACGGCGACAACCACTAGCGGCACGCCGGAAGCGCGGGCATCGGCCATCAGCATGGCGACCGATTCGACCGGCAGGTTCAGGTCCGCCACTACCATGCCGGCGGCGTTGCGCTGCGGCTGGCGGCTGGCGACCCAGCCTGGGGTGAGCTGGTCGAAGATGGCCATGTCGGCCAAGGCGACCACCATCTCGCCGGAGGCATCCAGCACAGCGGTGTAGGTGCCGCTGCCGATGCCGTTAACTTGCAGGCTGCCTTCCATGCCGATGCCGAAGGTTTCGGCCTGGGCGCGCAGGGCGCGGCCGGAGGAGTCGTCACCGAGGGCGGTCAAGAGGGAGCAGGGCAGGCCGAGCTGGGCCAGGTTGGCCGCGATATTTCTTGCCACGCCGCCAAAACTTTCCTCAGCGCAAGCTGGATTGGAAGTGGCCATCTGCAGGGGAGCGTGGGGACGCAGCTTGCGGTCGAGGCAGGCGGCGCCGATGCACAGCACGGTGCGCTCGTTGCGCAAGACATAGGCGCGGCCCAGCAGCTTGCGCTCGCGGATCAGGCTGGCGATATGGCCGGCCACGGCAGAGCGCGACAGGGCGAGCTGTTCCGCCAGCTCTTGCTGGGAGATGAAAGGGTTAGCCCGGATCAGCTCGTAAAGCTGTTCCTTGCGGGAAAGATCGGTCACGAAAAGCTCGCTATAAACATTTGTTTGCGATGCTAAACATTTGTCCGTTCCATGTCAAACGGAAGCCGCTCCTATAATAAACCCATATTTATAGCGCCCGCATATAAATGACAAAGAAAAATGGTATTTGCCATACATATAGACGATGATGCATAGTGTCGTGGTACGTTCAAAGGGCCTGTTCTGGCCAGCTCACCTAAAGATATAAAAACGAGGAACTCCATGTCTTCCAATACCCCATTCCAGGCAGCCGCCATCATCCGTGCTCGCATGCCGGCCAATTTCCAGCCACGCGTTGCAATGATCCTGGGCTCCGGCCTGGGCGTGCTGGCCGAACAGATGACCGATGCAGTGTCGATCTCCTTCGACGAACTGCCAGGTTTCCCGATCTCCACCGTGCATGGCCACGCGGGCCAGCTGGTACTGGGCACGCTGGCTGGCGTGCAGGTTGTCTGCCTGAAGGGCCGCGGCCACTTCTACGAAGGCTACGGCCCTGCGGTGATGACTTCCGCCGTGCGCACCATCAAGCTGCTGGGCTGCGAGATGCTGTTCGTGACCAATGCGGCGGGTTCGCTGCGCACTGAGGTGGACGCTGGTTCCCTGGTGGCGCTGAACGACCATATCAACTTCCTGCCTGGCACCCCGATGGTTGGCCCGAACGACGAGCGTTTCGGCCCACGCTTCTTCTCGATGGCCAATGCCTACGATGCGGACCTGCGCAAGCTGCTGCAGTCGACCGCTGCGGACAAGTCGATCACCCTGCATGAAGGCGTATACATCGCTTACCCAGGCCCGAACTTTGAAACCCCTGCGGAAATCCGCGCGTTCAAGACGCTGGGTGCTGATGTTGTCGGCATGTCGGTGGTGCCGGAAGTGGTGTCGGCGCGTCACTGCGGGCTGAAGGTGGTTGGCGTTTCTGTTGTTACCAACCTGGCTGAAGGGCTGTCGCCGTTCCCGCTGTCGCACGAGCAGACGCTGAAGTATGCGGCTGTGGGCGCGGAATCGCTGATCAAGCTGATCCTGGCGTTCCTGGAGAATGTGGCCAAGGCTCCTAAGGCCTGAAACCGGTAACCCGGTGTCTGACCCGCAGGGTCAGGCACCTTGGCCTGCGGCCGCCGCGTATCGGGTGTCTGACCCCGCGGGTCAGACACCGCTTTGATGGTTTTGAATAGAGAGGCAAAAATGTCCCGCGCCTTCATCCTGTTGTTAGACTCCTTCGGCCTCGGCGCAACGCCGGACGCTTCCAAGTACGGCGACCAGGCCTGCAACACCTTTGGCCACATCGCCAAATGGGCAGCCAACGAAGGCAAGCCAATGTCCCTGCCAATCATGGAAGGCCTAGGCCTGGCCGCCGCCGCGCATACCGCGTCGGGCGAGTGGGCTGCCGGCTTCGCCAAGCGCGACGGCTTTACCGGCGCTTACGGCGCAGCGCGCGAACAATCCACCGGCAAGGACACCCAGTCCGGCCACTGGGAAATCGCCGGCGTGCCGGTGCTGTTCGACTGGGGCTACTTCCCGAAGGAAGTGCCGTCCTTCCCGAAAGAGCTGACCGACAAGCTGCAGGAACTGACCGGCGTGCCCGGCTTCCTGGGCAACTGCCACGCCTCCGGCACCACCATCATCAACGAGCTGGGTGACGAGCACGTCGCGACCGGCAAACCTATCCTGTACACCTCCGCCGACTCCGTGCTGCAGATCGCATGCCACGAAGAGCACTTCGGCCTGGAGCGCCTGTACGATATGTGCGAAAAGGCCTATGAGCTGGTCAAGCCGTACAACATCGGCCGCATCATCGCCCGTCCTTTCGTGGGCGCCAACGGCGACTACAAGCGCACCGCCAACCGCCACGACTACGCCGTGCCGCCAAGCGCGCCAACCCTGCTGGACCACGTGAAGAACGAAGGCGGCGAGGTGATCGCGCTCGGCAAGATCAGCGATATCTACGCCGCGCAAGGCGTGAGCCGCGTGCTGAAAGGCCCGGACAATATGGCGCTGTTCGACAAGCTGCTGGAGGCAGAGGCGGAGGCGGGCGACAAGTCGCTGACCTTCGTCAACTTCGTCGACTTCGACATGCATTTCGGCCATCGCCGCGATGTTGCCGGCTATTCGAACGCGCTGCACGAGCTGGATGCGCGCCTGCCGGAATTCATCTCCCGCTTGAAGGATGGCGACCTGTGCGTGATCACCGCCGACCACGGCTGCGATCCGACCGCACCAGGCTCCGACCATACCCGCGAACATATTCCTGTGCTGTTCTTCGGCCCGAACGTGAAGCCACAATCGCTCGGCATTTCCGAGACCTTCTCCGACATCGGCCAGACCATCGCGCATCACCTGGGCGTGAAACCTCTTTCCAACGGAACCAACCTCTTATGACCACTATCGAGAACTTCAAGCGCAACGAGGCCATTGGCCTCGACCTGGGCTGGCTGAATCACATCCACGTGAACAAGGCCGCCGCGGACCGCCGCGCCGCATCGCTGGCAAACCGCCGCACCGTGAAGAAAGAGTACCAGGCCGCCTGGCTGGTGAAGGCGATCGAACTGATCGACCTGACCACGCTGGCTGGCGACGATACCCCGGGCCGCGTCGAGCGCCTGTGCATGAAGGCCATGCGCCCGCTGCGCCAGGACCTGGTGGAGGCACTTGGCCTGCAGGAACGCAATTTGATGACCGGCGCAGTCTGCGTGTACCACGAAATGATCCAGCACGCCGACGCAGTGCTGAAAGGCCGCCTGCCTATCGCTGCCGTGTCGACCGGCTTCCCGGCTGGCCTGACCAGCATGGAAACCAAGGTACGCGAAGTGGAGCTGTCCGTCGCGGCCGGCGCGAAAGAGATCGACATCGTCATCACCCGCCAGCACGTCCTGACCGGCAACTGGCAAGCGCTGTACGATGAAATGCTGGCTTACCGCAAGGCTTGCGGCGAATCGCACGTGAAGGCCATCCTGGCAACCGGCGACCTGGTGACGCTGGAAAACGTGGCGAAGGCATCGTGGGTCTGCATGATGGCAGGGGCTGACTTCATCAAGACCTCGACCGGCAAGGAAGGCGTCAACGCCACCATCCCTGTGTCGCTGGTGATGGTGCGCGCTATCCGCGAATACTATGAGCGCACCGGCTTCAAGGTGGGCTACAAGCCGGCAGGCGGCGTCGGCACCGCCAAGGCCGCGCTGCAATACATGACCGTGATGAAGGAAGAACTGGGCAATGAATGGCTGGAGCCGCACCTGTTCCGTATCGGTGCTTCGTCCCTGCTGACCGACATCGAGCGCCAGCTGGAGCACCATGTGACCGGCGCCTACTCCGCCGCCCATCGCCACGCGCAACCATAAGAAGACACCGCCATGCCAACTATTAACGAGATCCTCAACACCATGGACTACGGCCCTGCACCAGAAAGCCAGAAAGAAGCGCAAGCGTGGCTGGAGCAGCGCTCCCGCAAGTTCGGCCTGTTTATCGACAACCAGTGGACCGAGCCGGGCGAAACCTTCGCCTGCTACAACCCTGCCGATGGCTCGCAACTGGCTGAACTGACCCAGGCTACCGCTGTCGACGTGGCGCGCGCAGTCACCGCGGCACGCAAGGCGCTGCCGGGCTGGCAGGCACTGGGCGGCCATGGCCGCGCCAGGATCATGTACGCGATCGCGCGCCTGATGCAAAAGCATGCGCGCCTGTTCGCCGTGCTGGAAACCCTGGACAACGGCAAGACCATCCGCGAAACCCGCGATGCCGACCTGCCGCTGGTGGCACGCCACTTCTACTACCACGCCGGCTGGGCGCAACTGCTGGACGAAGAATTCCCTGGCCACCGTGCCGTGGGCGTGGTCGGCCAGATCGTGCCGTGGAACTTCCCGCTGCTGATGCTGGCATGGAAGATCGCTCCTGCGCTGGCCGCAGGCAACACCATCGTCTTCAAACCGGCTGAATTCACGCCGCTGACCGCGATGCTGTTCGCCGAGATCTGCCAGCAGGCTGGCGTGCCTGCCGGTGTCGTGAACATCGTGACCGGCGACGGCCGCACCGGCGAAGCCATCGTGGGCCACCAGGGCATCGACAAGCTGGCCTTCACCGGTTCCACCGAAGTTGGCCGCATCATCCGCGAAGCCACCGCCGGCACCGGCAAGAAGCTGTCGCTGGAACTGGGCGGCAAGTCGCCGTTCATCGTCTTCGAGGACGCCGACCTGGACGCTGCGGTGGAAGGCCTGGTCGATTCGATCTGGTTCAACCAGGGCCAGGTCTGCTGCGCCGGTTCCCGCCTGCTGGTGCAGGAATCCGTGCAGGACCGTTTCCTGAAGAAGCTGAAAGCGCGCATGGACAACCTGCGCCTGGGTTCCCCACTGGACAAATCGATGGACATCGGCGCCCTGGTCGATCCGATCCAGCGCCAGCGTATCGCAGGCCTGGTGGATTCCGCCCGTGCCGAAGGCTGCGAGGTGTACCAGCCGGCCGGCTGCGAACTGCCGGCCACCGGCTCGTGGTTCCCGCCAACCCTGATCACCGGCGCGTCGACTTCCGCCGCAGTGGCGCAAGCTGAAATCTTTGGCCCGGTGCTGGTTGCGATGAGCTTCCGTACTCCTGCAGAAGCGGTACAACTGGCCAACAACACCGTGTATGGCCTGGCTTCCTGCGTGTGGACCGAGAACATCTCGCTGGCGCTGGACATGGCGCCGCAGATCAAGGCCGGCGTCGTATGGATCAACACCGCCAACCAGTTCGACGCCGCGTGCGGCTTCGGCGGCTACAAGGAATCCGGCTACGGCCGTGAAGGCGGCCGCGAAGGCATGTTCGAATACCTGGTGCCAGTGTCGGAAGATGCGCGTCCGGCCGCACCTTCGTTCAAGAAGCCTGCCAAGCCTGAATCCGAGTTCGCGCCATCGGCCGATCCGTTCGCAGTCGACCGCACCGCCAAGCTGTACATCGGCGGCAAGCAGGCCCGTCCTGACGGCGCCTACTCGCGCGCCATCCATGGCGCCGACGGCAAGTTCCTGGGCGAAGTGGGCGAGGGTAATCGCAAGGACATCCGGAACGCCGTTGAAGCTGCACACAAGGCGACCGGCTGGACCAAGGCTACCGCGCACAACCGCGCGCAAGTGCTGTACTACATCGCTGAAAACCTGGCTGCCCGCGGCGCTGAATTCGCCGAGCGTATCGCTGCGCAGACCGGCACCAAGAACGCCGAGAAGGAAGTGCAAGCTTCCATCGAGCGCCTGTTCTACTGGGCTGCCTGGGCTGACAAGTACGACGGCCTGGCGCACCAGCCGCCAATGCACGGTATCACCGTGGCGCTGAATGAAGCGATTGGCGTGATCGGCATCGTGTGCCCGAACGAGAATCCGCTGCTGGGCTTTATCTCGCTGGTGGCTCCGGCTATCGCTGTTGGCAACCGTGTGGTGGCTGTGCCTTCGGAGGCGTATCCATTGTCGGCGACCGATCTGTACCAGGTGTTCGATACTTCGGACCTGCCGGGCGGCGTGGTCAATATCGTCACCGGTTCGGCTGATGAACTGGCGCGCACGCTGGCTTCGCACGCGGACGTGGATGCTGTCTGGCGTCACGACGGGTCTGCTGCCGGTTGCGCGGAAGTGGAGAAGCTGTCGGCTGGTTCGCTGAAGCGTACCTGGACTGGCGGCGCAAAGGGCCGCGACTGGTTCTCGACCGCGCAGGCCGGCGGGCGCGTGGTGCTGGCGCATGCTTCGCAGGTTAAGAATATCTGGATTCCTTACGGCGTCTAAAACCGGTAAACCGGTGTCAGACCCATAGGGTCTGACACCGATACGCGGCAGCCGCTGGCCTGGTGTCTGACCCTGCGGGTCGGACACCGGTTTACCGGTTTGGAAGTAAAAAGAAAGAGATAAATAATGTTCCTCCCCCAGGAAATCATCCGTAAAAAACGCGACGGCGGTGTGCTGAGCAAAGAAGAAATCCAATTCTTCGTCAAAGGCATCACCGACAACAGCGTCAGCGAAGGCCAGATCGCCGCGCTGGCGATGGCAGTCTTCTTCAACGACATGACCATGGACGAGCGCGTCGCGTTCACCCTGGCCATGCGCGATTCCGGCGAAGTGCTGGACTGGAAATCCCTGAACCTGCCAGGTCCGGTGATGGACAAGCATTCCACGGGCGGCGTGGGCGACGTGGTATCCCTGATGCTCGGCCCGATGATCGCGGCCTGCGGCGGTTTCGTTCCAATGATCTCGGGCCGCGGCCTGGGCCACACCGGCGGCACGCTGGACAAGTTCGATTCCATCCCTGGCTACTCCACCGTCCCGACCAACGACAAGTTCCGTGAAGTGGTGAAGGATGTCGGCGTGGCCATCATTGGCCAGACCTCCTCGCTGGCGCCATCGGACAAGCGCTTCTACTCGATCCGCGACGTTACCGCTACCGTGGAATCGGTGGCCATGATCACCGGCTCCATCCTGTCGAAGAAGCTGGCCGCCGGCCTGGACGTGCTGGCGATGGACGTGAAAGTCGGCTCCGGCGCTTTCATGCCAAGCTATGAGAAATCGGTTGAACTGGCCGAATCCATCGTCAAGGTGGGCAATGGCGCGGGCACGCTGACGTCGGCCTTGCTGACCGATATGAACGAGTCGCTGTCCCCTTGGGCCGGCAATGCGCTGGAAGTACGCGGCGCAATCGACTACCTGACCGGCAAGTTCCGTCCGTCGCGCCTGCACGAAGT
>CAMLSG010000208.1 GCA_946482635.1 uncultured Duganella sp. | reverse complement strand
CTTGCGCAGTAAGTACTGTAATGAGGCGCAGGGGTATTTGTTTGCGCGGCCGATGAAGGTGGCGGAGTTTGAGGCGCTGGCGGGAAGGTTGCCGGAGACGGCTTAAAGAAGATCAACGTCGCACAACCAAAACCCGCGGCGGTTGATCTGACAGGGTCTGACCCTTGGGTCGGACCCTGGTTTACCGGTTTTAAGGCGACAACGCCGCCAACACCTGCGCCTTCAACGCCCGGATCAGCGAAGTCTCATCCGGCGGCACCCCTTCCGGCGCCGGCTGCGCCCGATCCGCATAGAACAAGCCAAGCTGCACCCCCTGCACCACCAACGGCAATACGATAAAACTGCGCGCATCCGGCAGCAAATCCAGGTGCCACTTCGGCAGCAGGTCGCGGATCTTGGCCACATTCGCATCCGCGATCATCAAGTCCGCATCGTTATCCAGCGCCAGGTGGAACAAATCCTTCCCCTGCAGCGGAAACACAAACCCCTCCTGGCGCAAGGCCCGCTTATCCCCCAGCGCAATGCGAGCCCGGAACTGCCCCGTCTTCGCATCCTTCAGGCACACCGTCGCAAAGCGGAAGCCCATGCTGCGATACAGAGTCTCCAGCACCGCCTGCACCAGCTCATTGACGCGCGCCTTGCCCTCCACCCGCATCTCGGTCAGCTCCTGCACGCCCGCCAGCAGCTGCTCGCGCGCGTCATACGGCTTGCCGCTCGGGTACGCCCCTTCCTTCGCACCGGAATCCAGGCTGGCCAGCGCCAGCACGCTGGGCAAGGTGCCGGTAGCAGCAGGCACTTCGTTCGATTCCGCATAAGGATCTCCCGGCTCGCCGGAAGCGCCGCCGCTCACCCCATCCATCTGCATGCTGTTCAACAGGGCATCCATGCTGCTCCGCGCCCGCGTCAGCACGGTGGTCACCTGCTCGCGCTCAAGCCCCAGCGCGTTGCCGAAGCGCTGGTGCAGCAAGCGCACGTCGTCGGAAGCCGCGCCTCCAAGCCGCGTCAGGGCGCGCGCAGCATCCATGCTGAAGTGCACCACCTGCCGGATCCACTCCGTGCGGTCTGCCGGAGGCCGCAAGGTGCTGCCATACAAAGGAGTCAGCGACCGGATGATCACGTCGGGAATCTTCCACTCGCGCAGCACGGTCGCCGTCAGCGTGTCGTAGGTGCTTCCAAGGATCATTTGCGAGGCCTGCGCCTGCGAGTGCTCGCCGGCCACCACCAGCGCATTGATTTCGCGGAAGCGGTCATGCTCGCGCGAGGCAATCAGCAGCGGCCCCAGGTTCTTGAACAGCGCCCCGATCGCGGCTTCTTCCGCCTTCTGGTAAGGGCTGTAGCGCGCCAGTTCGCGTCCTACCAGGCTGGCGCACAGCGCCGCCTCCAGTTCAACGCGCACGCTTTGCGCATGCTTGCTGTTGGCCATGGTGTCGACCAGCAGCATGGCCAGCGCCGTGGTTTTCACATTATCGAAACCAAGCAGCGAAATCGCATGGGAAATAGTGGTTACCGGCGCGCCCGAGGCCTGGCGGTATTGCGGCGTATTGGCCAGGCGCAGGATCTTCTGGGTCAGCGCGACGTCGGAGAGTACGTGATAGGCCAGGCTTTGCGTGCCCTGGTCGTCCGAATCGGCCATCTGCACCACGCGCGCAATCGACACGCCAAGCGCAAACAAGCCCTCGTCATCGCTGCAAAGCTTTTTCAGCAGGTAGGCGCGGACCGGGCGTTCTTCTGGTGGATTGGAGCTCATAGCCCATTGTAGCCCCGGCGGCTATCAAATCGCGACGCGCACCCCAGCTTCGCGCCGCGCGGCGGGGCGGATGTTGTATTTCTTCAATATGTCCTGGTGCAAGCCGGCCAGTGCATTCAGCTTGTCGTTGGCCGGATCGAGCCGGCGCACGGTGGCCACCAGCGCCAGCGCATGGCGCCCGAGGGCATCGTCCCAGCCCTCGTTCTCCAGGCATTTCAGGATCGCCACCGCGGCGTTGAAGGCCACCTGGGCATTGTCCGGCAGCTTGGCCACGGCCTCCAGCATCAGGTCGACCGCGCCGCGGAAGTCGCCCTTCTTCGCCAGCGCCGCACCGGCTGCCACCATTTCGCCGACCTCGTTGCGGCTTTCGTCGGCCAGGCGCTGGCCCAGCTCCGCATGGCCGCTCTTTTCCATCATGCGCATGGCGCGCTCCATCGCACCGGGGGTGGCGGAATTGCGCATCACGTCGCGCATCACTTCGCTGGCCTGTTCCTCCTTGCCCACTTCCAGGCAGGTGCGCGCCAGCTCCATCTTCATTTCGTTCGACAGGCCGGTGGCAGCGCGCACGCCGGTGACGGCGTAGTCCAGCGAGGCATTCATGCGCGCCACGTTGCCGGTGAATTCATGCAGCGCGGCCGAAGCAATCGCGCTGCAGACGTCGGTGTTGGGGGTGCCTGACAGCGACTTGTCCAGGTCGCGGATCACGGCGGCCGCCTGCACCGGGTCGCCTTTCTTGACCAGGGTCTGCGCCAGCTTGGCGTGGTCCTCCGGCGTGCGGAATTCGGAATAGCGCGTCTTGCTGACCACCTGCTTGAAGGCACGCTCGGCGCCATCGACGTCGCCGGCTTCCAGCGCTACTTCGCCCAAACGGCGCAGGCGGCGCACTGCATGCGGCGACAGTTCGACGGCGTTGGCCAGCACCACCTGCGCTGCCGCCGGATTGCCATTCGCCTCATGCGTGCGCGCCAGCCAGTCATAGGCATCGAGGAAGCGGGTGTTCTTGCCCAGCAGGTCTTCCAGCATTTCGCGCGCTTCATCATAGCGGCCGCGCAGGTACAGGGTCTTGGCCTGGCCCAGCCGCGCCCACGGCACCTGGCGGCTGTCCCACAGCTCGGCGTACAGCGGCTCCGCCGACTCCGGCTCGCCGGCCTGGATATGCATCTCGGCGCGCAGGCGGCGGAATTCCATGGCAAAGCGCGGCTGTGCGATCTCGCCTTCCTCGCATGCCTCGATAGCCGCACGCAAGTCGCCCATCTCGACCAGCTGGTACACCGGCAGCAGGGCATTGCGGCGGTCGAGGGCGCGCCAGATACGCTCCAGCATGGCATCGGCGGCAAAAGGCTTGAGGATGTAGTCGTTGGGCATCAG
This sequence comes from uncultured Duganella sp., assembly GCA_946482635.1. The sequence goes on along the minus strand of CAMLSG010000208.1, from coordinate 6,524 downwards.
CTCGGCGGCGCTGACCACTTTACTGAACTGGCCTTCGCCGGTCACCATGAAGAACATGGTCGAAGCATTGATCAGGCGGTGATGGCGCAAGTCCTCCAGCATTTGCTGGCCGTCCTGGCCGCCCTCCAGGGCGTATTCGCACAGGACCAGGTCATAGATCCGGGTTTCCAGCGCGCGGATGGCCTGGTTGGAACTGGCGGCATCGTCAATGCGCACCAGGCCGCACAAGCTCAGCATGTTGTGCAAGCTGGCGCGCATGCTGGGATTGGGCTCGATGACCAGCGCTGTCAGGCCCTTCAGTTCATTCATGGCTTTCGGCGTAGGACAAGGGCTGTCCTTATTTTAGCGCTTGCGCCGTGAGTTTTTGTGAGAATGAACGTGGCGGCGCGGCGCGGCCGCCACAGCAGGGTTCGCCCAGCGGTTCCGTCAGGACTGGCCCAGGCCCGGATTACGCTCGACCACGTCGTTCAGGGCGGCGACCACTTCCGGATCGAACTGGGTGCCGGAACGGTCGCGGATATAGGTCATGACTTCCGGATACGGCCATGGTTCCTTGTAGGGGCGTTCATGCAGCAGGGAATCGAAGACATCGACCACCGCCACGATGCGCGCCGACAAGGGAATCTGCTTGCCCTTGAGCTGGTTCGGATAGCCGCCGCCATCCCAATGCTCATGGTGGCCGCCGGCGATTTCCGCGCCGTAGGTCAGGTAGCTGACGCCATCGACCATATTGGCCGCACGCTCCAGCACGCTGCGGCCGACGGCCGCATGGGTTTGCATCAGCGCGCGTTCTTCTTCGGTATGGGCGCCCGGCTTCAGCAGGATATGGTCCGGGGTGGCGACCTTGCCCACGTCATGCAGGATGGAGGCGAGGCCGATCATGTCCACCAGTTGCGGCGTCAGTTCGTCGTCATAGATGCCGCGCTCCTTCATGCGCGCTGCGATGGCCGAGGACAGCTGCTGCACGCGCCGCACATGGCCGCCAGTGCAGCCGTCGCGGAATTCCGCCAGGTCGGCCAATGCCACAACCGTCGCCTCCTGCGCCTTGCGCAGCTGGCCGAACATGTACAGGTTGTCGAAGGCTGCGGCAATGCGTTCGCAGAACACTTCCAGCAGGTCGCGCTGGATCTGGGCCAGCGGCCAGGGCGGCGTGACCGAAATCAGCACGTCGCGGTTTTCCTGGGTGTGGATGAACAGCACATTGGCCGGGTGTTCGAACTGGCTTTTCTTTTCCTTGAACGCCTTCTGGATGGTCGGCCACAGCGGGTGGTTGGCCGGCATCTGCTCGTTTTCCGCCAGCGGCGCATAGCCGCCGGTGGCAGCGACCACGGTGGTGTCGCCGGTATCGACCTGCATCAGGCACAGCACGCCGTCCGCGCCCACGTCGAGGATGGCGGACACCTGGTTCAGCACGCCCGACGCGAATTCGCGCAGCGAATGGATCTGGTACAGGTTGGTCGCGCCGGCCAGGATCTTGCCCAGGCCGATGCGCGAACGCTCCAGCATGTTCAGGCTCTCGTAGGCACGCAGGGCCGAGATCACGGTGGTGAACAGCTTCTGCGTCGTGAGCTCGGTCTTGGCCTTGTAATCGTTGATGTCGTATTCGATGATGACGCGCTGTTCCGGCGCCTGGCCCGGCTGGCCGGTGCGCAGCACCACGCGTACGATGGAATTGTGCAGCTCTTCACGGATGCGGCGCGCCAGCAGCAGGCCGGCATCGTCGGTCTCCATCACCACGTCGAGCAGCACCAGGGCGATGTCCGGCGTGTCGCGCAGGATCTCGAATGCCTCGCGGCCACTGTAGGCCGAGAACAACTCCAGCTCGCGTCCCTTGAAACTGACATTGCGCAGCGCCAGGCGGGTCACCGCATGCACATCCTGGTCGTCGTCCACAATCAGCACGCGCCACAGCCGCTGTTCAGGGGATCCTGCCGATGGCGTTGGCTTTTCTTCTTCGTCTTCTTCGAGCAGCCAGTTGTCATCGACGGCTTGAGGGTCCGCCATGAAGTCTCCTTGATCAAAATGCGCTAATCTTTACATCCAGCATAATCAGATTTGACTTAGCTAGCAATTAAAAATTGCCCGCTCGTAAATCGCTTTGCACTCTGATACGCTTTGACAACACAGATTTTGCTAAAGGAAAAAAACCATGCAAGTTACTGCGCAAGAAGACGCTAGCCAAGGCAAGGAATTCCTGGCATTCAAGCTGGGTGCCGAAGAGTACGGTATCGATATCCTGAAAGTGCAGGAAATCCGCGGTTACGAAGCGGTGACCCGCATCGCCAATGCGCCCGAGTTCATCAAGGGCGTGATCAACCTGCGCGGCATCATCATTCCGGTGGTGGACATGCGCATCAAGTTCAAGCTGGGCGAGCCGGTGTACGACCAGTTCACGGTGGTGATCATCCTCAACATCAATGGCCGCGTGGTTGGCATGGTGGTGGACTCGGTATCCGACGTGACCACGCTGACGCCCGAGCAGATCAAGCCGGCGCCGGACATGGGCACGGCCTTCAGCTCCGAGTACATGATCGGCCTCGGCACGATCGACGAGCGCATGCTGATCCTGGTGGACATCTACCGCCTGATGGCCAGCCCAGAGATGGGACTGAGCGAAACGCTCACAGCCGGCGCGGCTTAACCGTTCTTGTGCGTGCAGCCGTTCTGGCCGGCGCCGAGGTTCAGGTTCTGGTAGCGGATTTCGTATTTGCCGTTCGATAGCTGGTCGACTACCAGCTTGTCGTGCGGCTGCACGTAGGCGTAGCGCACATTGGAGCGGCGCTCGAGGTCGTACACCTTGATGAAAACCGGGGCGGCGTTGGCGCTATTGTCCAGCGTGAGCTGCATGTCTTCGCCCTTGTTCCCGACAGGGAAACCTTCCACGTAGCCGGACTGGACCGGCCACGGTTCGCCGTTCGGTGCGACCGAGGGAGCAACCTCGGCTTCGCAATCGACGGCGGCGCCGGGCAGCACTACCTGCGACAGGGCCAGCACCTTGATCGGCGGCGCCGCGGCGGCAGAGACCGACGGTTCGGGCGAATAGGGCTTGGCCACGGCCCAGCCATCGTCCGGAGTGACTTTTTCCACCCGCGGCGGGTGGATTTTCGGGGTGGCGGCGGCAGTAGCCGTCAATTCGGCAGGAGGCTTGCCGCCCCAGGCGCCAGCCAGCACGCTGGACATCGCGCGCGGCTCGGTCACCGTCAGCACCCCGCCCAGCCAGCCGGCAGCGGCGGCGCCGCCAACCGTGCCCCAGAAGCGCCAGGACTTCAGCGCCCGGCGCCGGCGCGGCAGGTCGAGCTGGTCGGACCAGCCCGGCTCATGCGCCGGCTCGTGCTTGGTGCTCTCCAGCCATTCGATTTCCCATTCTTCCTGGGTGATCCACTCATCGTGCTCCTTGCGGCGTTGCGGATCGGACAACGTGCCATAGGCCGTGTTGACGATCGCCATGATGCGGGCCGCCTTCTCATCCCCGGGATTCTTGTCAGGATGATATTTCTGGCTCAGCGCCTTGTAAGCAGCACGTATGACTTCCTGGGGCGCGCCACGCGCTACCTTGAGGTTGTCATAGTGAGTATGTATCTTTCCCATCTCTCAATCATATTACAAACGGTGGCTGCGGTCGCTATGCAGCAATTGACCCGGCAATTCGATGCCATGGCCAATCACCAGCACCTTGAACAATTCTCCCATTTCGGCTGGAGAAAGCAATTTCTGCAGTGCGTTGGCGTGCGGCAGGTAATTCAGGGCGTCGGCCGGGTCGAAACGCTGCATCAGCTCGCCGATGCCGGCGCCGATCAGGAAACCGGCCTGGCTGTTGTAAGCCATGACTTCGGCGCCGGCATCCTGGGCCGCCAGCGCCATCGCCGTAAAGTCGACGTGGGCGGTAATGTCCTGGAGGCCAGGCAGGTAGAACGGTTCCGCGTGGGCGTGGTGGCGGTAGTGGCACATCAGGGTGCCGGTGGCGCGGTCGCCCAGGTAGTATTCACGCGCCGGGAAGCCATAATCGAACAGGAAGGCAGCGCCCTTGCCTTTCACCAGCATCGCAGCCAGGGTGGCCATGAAGCCGCAGCCTGCGCCGTGCACTTCGGTCACATAGCCGACCGGCAGCGCTTGCGCGTCAGGAACCTGGCGCTCGATCTGCGACAGCAGCGCGGCTTCGGCTGCCACCGGACGCCAGGCGAAGCGGGCGCCGCCCGTCTCGTCGGCCTCGGCGGCGACGTGCAGCGACTGCCAGCCGCTGTCGGCCAGGGTGACCACGTCGACCGGCATCGCATCCAGCACTTCATTGCCGAATACCGCGCCTTCGAACGATTCCGGCAGGGCGTCGAGCCAGCGCACTTGCGGGAAGCCGCGCAACAGCTCCTGCTGGCGGGCGCGCAGTTCGCCGGACAGTTCGACAATCGAATAGCTTTCGACCACGATGCCGGCTTGCGCCGCCTCGGTCAGGATATCCCTGGCCAGCTTGCCCGTTCCGGCGCCGAATTCAAGGATATGCGGCGCGCTTTGGTCCATAATAGCGGCTGCAACATGCGCCAGCGACTGCCCGAACAGGGCGCTCAGCTCGGGCGCAGTTGTAAAATCGCCATCCTTGCCCAGCTTGGCGGCGCCGCCGCTGTAATAGCCCAGGCCGGGCGCATACAGCGCCAGCTCCATGAAGCGGGAGAACGGGATGGCGCCACCTTGCCGCGCAATGTCGTCGGCAATCAGGCGCTGCAGGGCTTGGGACGCGGCCAGCGCGTCGGGAGAAGGTGCTGGTAAAGACATGCCGGCATTGTAGCGGTTCAGCGCTGCCCGGCGCCATTTTGCTCAATTTGACTATGACTACTTCAACTTCGACGCCCGAACAGCCGCGCGTGGCCCTGGTGACCGGCGCCGGCCGCCGCCTGGGGCGCGAAATCGCGCTGGGCCTGGCGCGCGCCGGCTGGGACATCGCCGTCCACTATCGCAACTCCCACGACGAAGCGCGCGAAGTGGCACAAGCCATTGCCGCCCTGGGCCGCCGCGCCATCACGCTGCAGTGCGACCTGTCCGATGAGGAGGCCGTGCGCGGCCTGCTGCCGGCCGCGGCAAAGGCGCTGGAGCGGGTCGACTGCGTGGTGAATAATGCTTCCCTGTTCGACTACGACAGCGACCTGAATTTCAGCCATGCCCGCCTGGACGCGCACATGCACGCCAACGTGGCGGCGCCGATCCAGCTGGCGCGCGCCCTGTACGACGCGACGCCGGAGGGCGGCCAGGCCGTGGTTGTGAACCTGCTGGACCAGAAGCTTTATAATCTCAACCCTGATTTCCTGTCCTACACCCTGTCCAAGGCGGCGCTGCAGGCGGCCAACACCATGCTGGCCCAGTCGCTGGCGCCCAAGGTCCGGGTGGTGGGCGTGGCGCCCGGCATCACCATGGTGTCGGGCGACCAGAGCGAGGAAGGCTTCGCCAAGGCGCACACCCAGACGCCGCTGGGCCGTTCCAGTACTCCCGAGGACATTGCCGCCGCCGTGGTCTATGCGGCAGGCGCGCGTGCGATGACCGGCACTACCCTGCTGGTCGATGGCGGCCAGCATTTGCTGCCATCGCCGCGCGATGTGATGTTCCTTACTCAATAACTTCATTGAAGGTTTAAGCACCATGCTGTCCGCCCTGATTCACCCGCAACTGCAAGACTGCCGCCGGCTGTTCCTGCGCAACTATGAAGTGCTGATCAACATCGGCGTGCACGATTTCGAAAAGAAAGGCGAGCAGCGCGTATTGATCAACGTCGACCTGTACATCCCGCTGGCCGTATCGACGCCGAAGGCCGACGAGCTGCACGAAGTGGTCGACTACGACTTCATGCGCGAGACCATTGCGCGCCGCATGGCCGAGGGCCACGTGCACCTGCAGGAAACCCTGGTGGACGACGTGGTGCAGGCCATGCTGGCCCACCCGAGCGTGCGCGCGGCCCGCGTGTCGACCATGAAGCCTGACGTGTACCCGGATTGCGAAGGCGTGGGCGTGGAAGTATTCAAGATCAAGGACGCAGCATGAACGCAGTAGTGGACACCAAGGCGGAAGACAAGATCGCCTACGAGAACAACAAGCTGCACAAGCGCCTGTGCCGCCTGGTCGGCCAGGCCATCGGCGACTTCAACATGATTGAAGACGGCGACAAGGTGATGGTGTGCCTGTCCGGCGGCAAGGACTCCTACGCCCTGCTGGACATCCTGATGACGCTGCGCGAACGCGCGCCGATCAACTTCGAGATCGTGGCCGTCAACCTGGACCAGAAGCAGCCGAACTTCCCGGCCGACGTGCTGCCGGCCTACCTGGAAAAACTGGGCGTGCCGTTCCACATCGAGAACCAGGACACCTACTCGATCGTGAAGCGCCTGATCCCGGAAGGCAAAACCACCTGCTCGCTCTGTTCCAGGCTGCGGCGCGGCATCCTGTACCGCGTGGCCGATGAACTGGGCTGCAATAAGATCGCCCTGGGCCACCACCGCGACGACATCCTCGAGACCTTCTTCCTGAACATGTTCTTCGGCGGGAAG
>CAMLSG010000207.1 GCA_946482635.1 uncultured Duganella sp. | reverse complement strand
GCAGTACGACATCTACCACATGCAGCGCATGGAAGGCGAACTGGCCAACACCATCCGCGCCTGCCTGCCCAACATCGGCCACATGCAACTGGCCGATACGCCAGGCCGCCACGAACCGGGCACCGGCGAGATCAACTACCCTTACCTGTTCCGCTTGCTCGACGAACTCGCTTACCCAGGCTGGATCGGTTGCGAATACCTGCCCAGCACACGGACCGAAGACAGCCTGGCCTGGCTCGCTCCCTACCTTCGCGCCTGACCTTTGCGCTGGCGCAAACGCGCCAGCTGCGCCGAGGTGCAAGATGGTCTCTGCCGCCCGAGGAGACCCATCATGAAACGCTACCTGTGCATTCTGTTGTGCCTGCTACTGGCCGCCTGCGCCAGCAACCCGCGCCTGCAAGAAGTACGCGCCCTCGCCGACGATGCGCCCAAGCTGGCCGGCTTCAACGATCTCAGCCAACGCTTCCGCGATACTTTCCAGCGCGAGCAACCCTATCTCAGCGCCGCGGCCGTCCAGCGCGAGGAAGCGATCGACCGCAAGCGCCACGACGCCTATCCCGATTTCATCGCGCTGCACAGCGCTGCCACGACTTACCTGCGCGCGCTCGGCGCCCTGGCCGGCGGCAGCACGTTCAGCTACGGCGACCAGGTCAAGCAAATGTCCGAGAGCATCAAGGCCTGGCCCGACACTGGCCTGACCGACCGCCATGTCAACGCTTACGCCGGCCTGGTGCGCCTGCTGCTGCGCGCCGCCACCGTCCGCGAGCAGGACAAGGCGGTGCAAGCCATGCTGCGCGAAGGCTACGAACCGCTGCAAGGGACGCTCGATGCGATGCACACCCTGCTGCGCTACTTCAATAAAAACCACGACAACGAACAGCGCATCGTGCTGGGCATGCTGGACGTGGAAATTCCTTACGCCGATGCGCCGCGCGACCGCCTGCTGGCTGCGCTGGCCCGCGCGCACCTGCAGGAAAAGCTGCGCGAATACCGCTTGCTGGGCTTGCGCCACACGCTGGCCGCGCAAAACATCGACGCCTTGCGCGAACGCCACGCAGCCCTGTACCGCGGCCTCGACCCGCTGCCCGCAGTCGACGCCGCCAGCGCAGCGCCACCTGTCATGTCAACTGCCATCGCCAAAGGAGCCCAGCCATGAGCCTGACCGCCGCCCTGCCGCACGACCTGGAAACGCTGGCCGACAGCCTCTCCGCCAGCGCCGATGAACTGCACGAGCGCATCATGCGCGGCATCCGCCAGCAGCAACGCCTGGAAGGCAGCAACGGCCAGGGCGGCGCAGCGCCGCTGACGCACGGCGCCGCCCAGGCCCTGTTCGAAAACGAAGTCGCCCTGCGCCAGCAAGCCAACAGCCTGTACGTCGATGCCGCCAGCCACTCGCTGGAAGGCATGGGCGTCACCCTGCCTGAGCTGCTGCGCCTGGCCGCCGAAGCACGCGAAACCATCCGCCGCATTGAGCGCGTCAAGGAGCTGGCCGGCCTCAGCGCCGACTTGCTGGCGGTGGCGGCGGCGATAGCGGCGGCACGGCCGGAACACCTGGCGGCCCCCTTGGAAAGCCTGAAAAAGCAGCTGGCCGCACGCCATGCACGCGAGAGTGCGTAAATAACGCAGCAGGCATACAATGGTCTTCCGAACAATGAATTCGTGGAGACCGCCATGGGCCTGTCGCCGGATCAGCTTGCATCGTTGCAAGCCGCGCTGGAGCAACGCAAGCTAGCACTTTTGCAGCAGCTTGCCGGCCGCATGGACGGCGAGCTGGCGCGCGTTCCGGCGGTCGAGGAAATTGAAACCTCGCCGGCCGACAGCGCCAGCAACCGCACCCTGAACCAGCTCGAGCTGGAAGCCGACGAACATAAGCAGGCTCAGCTCAGCAGTATCCGCCACGCCCTGGCCAAGATCGACGAAGGCAGCTATGGCCTGTGCGACAACTGCGGCAATGAAATCCCTTTCTCGCGCCTGAACGCCCGGCCGGAAGCGCCGCTATGCATCGCCTGCCAGACGCGGCTGGAAAAGGCGACGGCCGCCCTGCGCTGAGGCAAAGCCATGGCATACAAAACCATCCTGGTGCACGTTGACGAAGCGCCCCACAGCGCGGCGCGCATCCTGCTGGCGGGAGAACTGGCGCTGCAGGAAGGCGCCCATGTCATTGGCGTAGCCACTACCGGCATTTCACGCTTCCTGTACCAGAACGAAACGGTGGACGACAAGGATCCCAACCTGGCGCGCCACCTCGATATCCTGCGCGAGCGCGCCGGCCACGCGCTGGCTGAATTCGCGCCGCGCCTGCAGGCGCTGGGCGTGCAATCATTCGAACAGCGCATCCAGGACGATGAGCCGGCCGCCGGCCTGAGCCTGATGGCGCGCCATGCCGACCTGGTGATTGTCGGCCAGCTGACCCCGAACGGACGCGGTCCCGACGTGCCGGCCGAAGTCCTGGCAGGCAGCGGCAAGCCGGTGCTGGTAATTCCATTTGCGGCGCGTCCCTCCGGCGCAATTGCCGTCAGCAGCGACGGCGTCGCCAGCCCGGGCGGACCGGCGCCGGCGCGCCACATCCTGGTCGCTTGGAACGCCAGCCGCGAAGCCGGCCGCGCAGTGCAGGACGCGCTGCCGCTGCTGCGCCGCGCCGACAGCGTGACGGTGGCGATTGTCGATGCCGATGCCCGCCCCGGCGTGTTCGGCGAACCGGCGGGAACCGATATCCTGGCCTGGCTGGAACGGCATGGCGTGATGGCGAAACTGGTGCTGGGACAAAGCGAGCGCCAGGGCATCCTGAAGCGTCCCGGCAATGTCGGCGAACAGTTGCTGGCCCTGGCTGGCGAGCGCGATTGCGACCTGCTGGTGATGGGGGCGTACGGGCATTCGCGCTTCCGCGAAACGCTGCTGGGCGGTGTTACACGCAGCGTGCTCGACGCGATGACGTTGCCGCTGCTGATGTCACATTAATCTTCGGACAGCCAGGCCTGGCTGCGGATCTTGGCTACCTGGCGCATGGCCAGCCACTTCCAGATTTGCAGCGCATCTTCCTGCTTGCAGCTCATATGGCGCGGCGTGGCGAGGGCGATTTCGCAATCGCGGTCCGACCATTCCTCAAAGCGCACGGCGCCGTTCTGCTCCACTTCGACCTGGTACATCAGGCCGTCGTCATAACCGAACTTCAGGGTGGCGCTGCCGGGAATGCCGTCGGGGCCGTTGATCTTGCCGCCGTACACATCCGATAGCGCCGCCACCAGTTGGGCTTCGGTCGGCGCCGAAATGTCGCGGCGGTCCGGCCGCGAAAGTACTACCCATGCCTGTGTCATTGGCTCTCTCCCCCTCAGAACAAAGCGATAGCTCTTGTGGCAGATGATGTACTGGACGGCACGCCGTGGTCATGATCCACGTCTAGTTCGCTGCTTTTATTGTAGCAACTATCATACCGAAAATTACTTTTCGCACAGGGGGCGTTTGCATTCCGCAACAGGCTATTCAGACATATTGCGGGACTGACAAGGGATCAAAATCTTTCCAGTCGCCGTTTTCGATAATGCCTTGCGCCCGCTCGACTTTTTCGGCGCCCTGCTGGCGCATCAGCTCGATCGCCCGCGCTTCCTGCTCCTGCTCGACAGCAACGGCGACCATCATGCCCGAGTGCCGTGGCGCCGGGCCGGACTCGCTTTTTTCCTTCATCTCGGAAAAGCTGTACAGCGAGCCGACGTGCGCGCCGACGAGGCCGCCCAGCACCGGACCCACCGGGCCGGTCAAGGGAATGGTGGCCGCACCCAGGGCCGCCCCGACCGCCGCGCCGGTGACCTCGCCCTTGGCCACCGCTTCCGGCGTCTGCTTGGCCCCGGGCGACTGCGCGCGGTCGCCGCCGGTGGGGATCACATTGTGCTGGCCGGGAGGATTGTTGAAGAACGTCGACACACGGCCGGCGTCGAAGCCGGCGGCCTTGAACGCTGCGCATACGTCGAGCGCCGTTTCCTGCAACTGGAAATGTCCTGCAATAATTGTGCTCATGGTGTTCCCTCCAAAAGCCCTAGCCTGCCCAAGCCCGGGCTTTATGACTGTTAGCTATCGCACGCGCACCTTTTCTATTTCCCGCCGTATAATCAGATCGTCCATATCAGATGCCACTTTGACATGAGTAGCTTCTACAACGAAAGGACTGTCGAGCGCACGGCCATAGCACTGTCCGAATTGCTGGACGGTCACCCCGTTGCGACCTTTGTCATCGACGTCGACCATGTCATCACCCACTGGAACAAGGCCTGCGAGCATTTGCTGGGCTGGGGCACGCACGAAATGGTGGGCACGCGCCAGCATTGGCAAGCCTTCTACACCAAGCCGCGCCCCTTGCTGGCCGACCTGATCGTCGACAATATCGATCCCGCCACCGACCGTAATTTCCGCGACAAGTACAAGCCGTCTTCCCTGATCGACGGCGCCTACGAGGAGGAAGACTTCTTCCCCAACCTCGGGGCGGCCGGGCACTGGCTGCAATCGACCGCGGCACCGTTGCGCGGGCACGACGGCAAGCTGGTGGGCGCCATCCAGAGCCTGCGCGACGTCACCGAGCGGCGCGTCGCCGAGAACGCCCTGCGCCGTGCGCACGACAACCTGGAGCAGACCGTGCGCCAGCGTACCGCCCAGCTGGCGGAAGACATCCGCCAGCGCCAGAGCGCCGAAGAAGAGCTGCGGCGCCGAAACATCGAACTGACCGAGCTCAATGAAACCCTGAGCCGCACGCAGCAGCAACTGGTGCAGTCGGACAAGCTGGCCTCGATCGGCCAGCTGGCGGCCGGCGTGGCGCACGAGATCAACAACCCGATCGGCTACATCTTTTCCAATTTCGGCACCCTGCAAAGCTACCTGGACAGCCTGTTCTCCATGCTCGACGCCTATCAGGAAGCCGAGGCGGCGATTGTCGATCCGGCCGTGGCGGCGCGCCTGCGCGCCCTGCGCGAACAGGTGGAACTGGGCTTCCTGCGCACCGATATCCCGACCCTGATGCAGGAGTCGAAGGAAGGCATCGTGCGCGTGCGCCACATCGTGCAAGACCTGAAGGACTTCTCCCGTGTCGACAGCCAGCAGGAATGGGTCTGGGCCGACCTGCGCCAGGGCATCGATTCGACCCTCAACATCGTCAGCAACGAGATCAAGTACAAGGCCGACGTGGTGCGCGAATACGCCGAGATCCCGGACATCGAATGCCTGCCGCTGCAAATCAACCAGGTGGTGATGAACCTGCTGGTCAACGCCGCCCATGCCATCGGCTCGATGCGCGGCCGCATCGAAATCCGCACCGGCTGCGACGGCGAACAGGTCTGGTTCAGCGTGAGCGACAACGGCAGCGGCATCGCGCCGGAAAACCTGAGCCGCATCTTCGATCCCTTCTTCACCACCAAGGAAGTCGGCAAGGGCACCGGCCTCGGCCTGTCGCTGTCCTACGGCATCGTGCAAAAGCACCACGGCCGGATCGAGGTCGAATCGGCCCTCGGCAAAGGCACCACGTTCCGCGTCACGCTGCCCAAGAAGCGCCCACCCACCGAGCAGAAGGAAGCCCCTTTATGATGACCATCCTGTGTGTCGACGACGAGCCGAACATCCTCTCTTCCCTGCGCCGCCTGTTCCGCGGCAAAGGCTACGAGGTGCTGACGGCCATCAGCGGCGCGCAAGGGCTCGAACTGCTGGCGCAGCAGCCGGTCGACCTGGTGATTTCCGACATGCGCATGCCGGAAATGGATGGCGCCCGCTTCCTGGCCCAGGTGCGCGAACGCTGGCCCAATACCGTGCGCCTGCTGCTGACCGGCTACTCCGACGTGCAATCGATCCAGGATGCCATCAACTGCGGCGAGATCTACCGCTACATCACCAAGCCCTGGGACGACAACGACATCCTGCTGATCGTGCGCCACGCGCTGGAACGCCACCAGCTCGAGCTGGAGAAGCAGCGCCTGGAGGCGCTGACCCTCAAGCAGAACGAGGAGCTGAAGTCGCTCAACGCCGGCCTGGAACAGAAGGTCGAAGAGCGCACGCGCCAGCTCAAGGCCAACTTCCTGACCACCATCAAGATCCTGTCCAGCATCGCCGAAATGCGCGGCACCGGCCAGACCGGCCAGACGCGCCAGGTGGCCGAACTGGCGCGCAAGATGGCTGCCCAGCTCAAGCTCGACATGAACGAGGTGCAGGACGTGTTCATCGCCGCCCTGCTGCACGACCTGGGCCGCATCGGATTTACCGACGAGATGCTGCGCACCCCGATGACCATGCTGCAGGGCGCCGACCTGGCGCAATTCCGCAAGCACCCGGTCTATGGCGCGCAGCTGCTGATGCCGCTGACCGACATGGCCGGCGTGGCCGCCATCGTGCGCCACCAGATGGAGCGCTTTGACGGCCAGGGTTTCCCCGACAAGCTGGCGGGCTTTGCAATCCCGATCGGCTCGCGCATCCTGACGCTGGCGATCGATTATTACAACCTGCAGCAAGGCGCCCTGGTGCAGCGCCACTTGCGTCCCGAAGAAGCCAAATCGCTGGTGATGGACGGCAGCGGCAAGCGCTACGACCCGCAAGTGGTGCAAGCGTTCCGCCAGGTAGTCGACGGCGGCATTCGCGGCTTGCCGGAAACCACCGACGTCGAACTGCTATCGGGCGAGCTGGTGCCGGGCATGGTGCTGTCGCGCGACGTGGTCAGCCGCGACGGCCTGATGCTGCTGGCCTCGGACCACGTCCTCAATGAGCGCATGATCCAGCAGTTGCAGGATTTCGAGAAAAAGAGCGGGCACCGCCTGCCTATCTGGGTTCAGCGGGGCGCAGCGGCAGGACCACGGTAAATGCCGAACCTTTGCCGGGCTCGGAAATCACATTGATACGGCCGCCGTGCTTGCTGACCACGCCGTACGCCAGGTAAAGCCCCAGCCCGGTGCCGCTGCCCACCGGCTTGGTGGTAAAGAAGGGATCGAAAATGCGGCCCAGGTTTTCCGGCGGGATGCCGACGCCGTTGTCCTGGATGCGCACCTGGACGGCATCGCGGTCGGCACTGGTGACGACGCGGATAATGCCCTGGCCGGGAATCGCCTGGATCGCATTCAGCAACAGGTTGCGGAACACCTGGTTCAACTGGCCAGGCAGGCCGCGCACCGGCGGCAGCTTGCCGTAGTGCTTGTCGACCTTGGCCTTGAAGCGCAACTCATTGGCCAGCGTATTCAGTGTGCTCTCCAGCCCTTCATGCAGGTCGGTTTGCTGCCACTGGCTGTCGCCCGCCTCCGAGAAGTCTTTCAGCGCCTGCACGATGTCGCGCACGCGACGCAAGCCATCCATCGACTCACGCAGCAAGGCTGCCGTGTCCTCTTTCATGAAGTCGAAGTCGGCCTTGCTGCGCTGTTCCGCCGTGGCGCTGTGTTCGACCAGGTCGAACAGGGTTTCGGCATAGCTTTTCAGGGTGCCGATGTTCGAGGTGACAAAGCCCACCGGGTTGTTGATCTCGTGCGCGACGCCGGCCGCCAGTTGGCCGATCGAGGCCATGTTCTGGGCCTGCAGCAGGGTTTCCTCCATCTGCTTGCGGTCGGTGATGTCGGTCAGGGAGCCGATCACCTCCAGCGGCGCGCCCTGCTCGTCGCGGATCAGGCGCAACTGGTCGTGCATCCACAGGTAGCGGCCATCGGCGGTGCGGAAGCGGTATTCGTAAGCCTTCTCGCCTTCGGTGAAGATCTGCGCCAGGCTGGAAAAGATGTTGGGCGCATCGTCGGGATGGATATGGTCGAACCAGAAGTTGGGGTCGGCCACCATCTCTTCCGGCCGGTAGCCCAGCACATTCAGCGCGTTGGCGCTGACGAAGGTCATCTTGAAGTCGCCGCTGGGGACCGTGCTGTATATGATGGCCGGGGTATTGTCGACCAGGTATTTCAGGCGCTGCAGCGGATCGGCCGGTTCGCTGGCGCGGGCCGGCGCTTCGCTGGTGATGAAATCGAAGTCTTCGAATTCCATGGGCGCCCTGGGTTCTCCTTACCAGTCGGCCCAGGCGAACGACCGCACGGGCATTGGCATCGACAGGAAGGCCGGTTCCGGTGCAGGCGGCGGCGGTGCCGCCAGCCAGTCGCGCGGATCGACCCGGTAATACTTTTGCAGCTCGCCGTACAAGGCTGCATGGCGCTCGGCCAATTGCCACGGCCGCGTGAAGAAGGTTTCCGTCACCACGGCAAAGAATTCCGCCGGGCTGGTGGCGCCGTAATGGTCCAGCACGCTATCCTGCCGGCCCAGCCAGGCTTCGTGGCGCAGGTTGGCGTAATCGCGCGACAGCACCTCGGCCCAGCTGCGGTAGCTGTCCGGGCTGCCCAGGTAAGGCGCGCCGTTATTGCTGCCCGATTCACTGTCGAGCTGGTGGGCAAACTCATGCAGCACGACGTTGTTGCCGCCCTGCCAGTCCAGCGTGCCGCGCGCGACATCATCCCACGACAGCACAATGCGGCCATCGCTCCACGATTCGCCCAGCATCTGCTGGCGCGCCGGGGTAATGACGCCGCCCGCGCCCACTTCGTCGCGGTTGGCGATAAAAGCGCCGGGGTAGACCAGGATGGTGTGCAGCGCGCGGTAGACCTTGCTCGGCCTGTTCAACAACAGCAGGCAAGCCTGGGCGGCAATCGTGATGCGCATCTCATCGCTCACTTCAAGGCCGGCACAACCGACGAATTTTTTCTGGTGCAGGAATTGCACCACCATGCGCTGCAACTGGCGCTGCAAGTCCGGCGCCAGTTTGCGATAGAAGGGAATACTGCGCTCAAGCGTGGCCTGGTCGGCCGCAGCCAGGGGCCGGGCCAGCGCCCGCCGCAAGGTCCAGCGTGGATACACGATCGGCGCTGCGATGCCCAGCGCCGTCAAGATAAGCAAAACCCAAGCGTCCATGATGCCGTCCATAACAGAACTCGTTCCGCCACAGATGGGGCTGGTCAATGGCATTTCAACATGCCATCAATGGAAGCTTATCACTGTTCCGGCTTAAGGCATGGCCTTTTGCAGGGAGCTCGGGGCGCCAAACAGGGCGGCTACCAGCGGGTCGCGCTGCACCGGGCCACGGTTGACGCGGATCGCATAGTGGGTGTCGTCCGCCAGGATATGGAAGTGACGGCCATTGCCAGCCATGCTCTGCTCACGCAGGCTTGGGCGCTCCTTGCGCGGCGGCGCACCTTCGCGCTTGGGCTGGGCGATCGCTGCCAGGAAGGCTTGCACGCGTTCGGCGTCCGGGGTCAGCTGGTAAACCGCCTTGCCCAGGTAGGTGGCCGTACCTTCTATATAGCGAGCCAGTTCGATCACGCCTGCTTCACGCAGGTCGCGGATGTATTTACGGGCGCCCGACGGCGAAAATTTCAGGAACCAGGCGATTTCGTCAGCCAGCATTTCGTGGTTTTGTAATTCCGCCACCAGTTTCTGCATATTTTCGATGCGGCGCAGGGTCGCCGAGGTGGAACGGACGCGCTCGATCGGGGCTAGCGACAGCGCTTTGCGCTCCGTCACGGGACCGGGACGCTCGACAAGCGCCAGGCGTGGACGGGACGGCACAGCCGGCAACGGTGCCGGCAGCTCTGCGGTAGCTTCGATTTCGAGGCCATGGGACGATTCTCTGATTGCGTGCATTTGAACACTCCTTGTAGATGCCAGGGTGGATTCGCAGGCTCCAGAGTGCCTGC
>CAMLSG010000206.1 GCA_946482635.1 uncultured Duganella sp. | reverse complement strand
ATGACTGACAATCCCCTGCTGGACTTTAGCGGCTTGCCGCGTTTCGATGCGATCAAGCCCGAACACGTCACTCCCGCAATCGAGCACCTGCTGGAGAAGAACCGCGCCGCCGTGGCGCAACTGGAAGCGCCGAGCGACAACGTGACCTGGGATAACTTCGTCACCCCGCTGGAAAATTCCACCGAGCTGCTGGGCCGCGCCTGGGGCATCGTCAGTCACCTCAACAACGTGGTGGATACGCCCGAGCTGCGCGCCACCTACAACGAAAACCTGCCGAAAGTGACCGAATTCTGGACCGCCCTGGCCCAGAACGAGGCGCTGTTCGCCAAATATAAAGCCCTGCGCGCAGGCGCGGAATTCGCCACCCTGTCGCCGGCGCGCCAGCGCATCATCGACAACGCAATCCGCGACTTCCGCATGGGCGGGGCCGAACTGCCGGCCGACAAGAAGGAACGCTTCGCCGCGATCCAGGAAGAACACGCCGCCACCAGCACCCGCTTCAGCGAAAACGTGCTGGACGCCACCAACGACTGGAAAATGCTGGTCGAAGACGAAGCCGAGCTGCGCGGCCTGCCCGACGACTCCAAGGCTGCCGCCAAGGCGCTGGCCGAGAAAGACGGCAAGCAAGGCTGGGCCTTCACCCTGCACTTCCCGTCCTACTACCCGATCCTGCAATTCTGCGACAACCGCGCCCTGCGCGAAAAGGTCTACCGCGCCAACGCCACCAAGGCTTCCGAGCTGGGCGACGCGTTCAGCAAGCGCGAAGACTGGGACAACACCGCCAATATCGCTACCCTGCTGAAGCTGCGCGCCGAGGAAGCCGGCCTGCTCGGCTACAAGAACTTCGCCGAAGTCTCGCTGGTGCCGAAAATGGCCAAGTCGCCGGAACAGGTGATCGAATTCCTGGAAGACCTGGCCAAGCGCGCCCGCCCGTTCGCCGAGAAAGACCTGGCCGAACTGCAGGCCTACGCCAGCAAGGAACTGGGCATCAACGACCTGCAGTCGTGGGACCTGCCTTACGCCTCCGAAAAGCTGCAGCAGCACCTGTACTCCTTCTCGGCGCAGGAAGTGAAGCAGTACTTCCCTGAGCATAAGGTCGTCGACGGCCTGTTCAAGCTGGTGCAGACCCTGTTCGGCGTCAGCATCCGGCCGGACAGCGCGCCGGTGTGGCACAAGGACGTGCGCTTCTACAGTATCGAACGCGACGGCGTGCTGGTAGGCCAGTTCTACCTCGACCTGTATGCCCGCGAAGGCAAGAGCGGCGGCGCCTGGATGGACGATGCGCGCGGCCGCCGCCTGAAAAACGGCGAGCTGCAAACCCCGGTCGCCTACCTGACCTGCAACTTCACCGAACCGCTGGTGGTGGACGGCGTGCCGCAACCATCCCTGTTCACGCACGATGAAGTGATCACCCTGTTCCACGAATTCGGCCACGGCTTGCACCACATGCTGACCCAGGTCGAAGAGCTGGCGGTCTCCGGCATTTCCGGCGTCGAATGGGACGCTGTCGAACTGCCGTCCCAGTTCATGGAAAACTTCTGCTGGGAGTGGGATGTGCTGAGCCACATGAGCGCCCACGTGAAGAGCGGCCTGCCGCTGCCGCGCGCCCTGTACGACCGCATGCTGGCAGCCAAGAACTTCCAGTCCGGCCTGCAGACCCTGCGCCAGGTCGAATTCGCCCTGCTCGACATGCTGCTGCACTACGATTTCCAGCCGTCCGGCGCCAAATCGGTGCAGGACGTGATCGACGAAGTACGCCGCAAATTCGCCGTTATCATTCCGCCAAGTTTCAACCGTTTCCAACATTCCTTCGGCCATATCTTTGCCGGCGGCTATGCGGCGGGATACTATAGCTATAAGTGGGCGGAAGTGCTGTCTGCCGACGCCTACGCTGCCTTCGAGGAAGCGGCGGCGCTGGATGGCGGTAAACTGTCCACCGAAACTGGTAAACGCTTCCAGCGAGAGATCCTGGCCGTCGGCGGTTCGCGCCCGGCCCTGGAATCGTTCACCGCATTCCGCGGCCGAGAGCCGACCATCGACGCCCTGCTGCGCCACAGCGGCATGGCGGCTTAAAGGAGATAGAGAGTCAATGAAACGCGCTGCCCTGCTTTTGCTGCTGCTGACTGCCAGCGCGGCGCACGCCCAGATGTACAAGTGGAAGGACGAAAAAGGCGTCACCCACTTTACGGAGACGCCGCCGCCCGCCACTGCCAAGAAGGCTGAAGTGAAGAACTACAACACCGCCGGCGCCGGCGGTGCCGCATTGCCATCGGAACTGGCCGACGTGGTACGCGCCCGTCCGGTAGTGCTGTACACCACCTCCAACTGCGGCGCAGGCTGCAATATGGCCCGCACCATGCTGGCCAACCGCGGCATCCCTTACCGCGAAAAGACCGTCACCACGACGGAAGACTTCGAAGCCATGAAAAAAGCCGGCAGCGACGGCCAGGTGCCGCTGCTGCTGGTCGGGCGTTCGCGCCAGATCGGTTTCGAGCAAGGTGCGTGGGATAACACGCTGACCGAAGCCGGCTACCCGACCGAGAAGATGCTGCCGCCGGGTTATTCGAACCCGCCGCCAACGCCGGCTGCACCGCCACGCGGCCCAAGCGCCGAGGAAGCGGCCGCCGCCAAGGCGGAAGCCGACCGTGCAGCTGCCGCCGCGGAGAAGGCACGCCGTGAGCGTGATACGCCGCAGAACGCATCGCCGAACTTCCGCTTCTAAGACGCATCAACAATGACGCAGATTGATTTCCACAGCGGCGTGCCGGACAAGGTTGCCTATGCCTGCCGCCTGCTGCGTAAAGCCTACGCCAGCACGCCGCGCATCGTCGTGATGACCGAAGATGCGGCGCAGCTGGCGGAGCTGGACAAGGCCCTGTGGACCTTCTCCGCCACCGACTTCCTGCCGCACGCCCACGCCAACGATCCATTGGCGCCCGATTCGGCCATCGTGCTGGCCGACAGCGACACCACGGAACTGCCGGAAGCCGGCCTGCTGGTCAACCTGTCGCGCCGCGCACCGGCACAGTTCGAAGCTTTCCCGCGCCTGATCGAAGTCATCTCTTCGGACGAGGAAGATGCCGCGGCCGGCCGCCTGCGCTATGCCGCCTACAAGCGCCAGGATTTCCCGCTCAAACACCTCACCGTAGGCAAGTAGTCCATGAACCAGCCTTTTGACGCCAGCATCCCGGTCCTGACCGAAATCATGCCCGACGAGCTGCCGGCCGCCGCCGCGCCGGCACCAGCGCCTGTCGCCGAGAAGCCTGCCGCGCTGGACGACGCTGTCGATTGGGAGGCGCTGGAGCGCCGTGTCTCCGAACAGGTATTGCAGCAGCTGTCCAACCGCGTCGATTTCGTGCTCGAGCAACGCATCAAGGACAGCATGGCCGAAGTCCTGGACCAGGCCCTGCACGCCTTGACGGCGCAGATCCGCGAAGGCCTGCACGACACCATCGGCAAGATCGTCACCCGCGCCGTGCAACAGGAAATCACACACCTGCAGGCCAATTCGGGCCAGCGGAAATAATTCCCTCTTTGCCATTCGGGGTTTTTGTTGTATTTTCTCTGGCAAATCTGACCTTTTTGACTGGAGCCCCCGATGCAGTTCAAGAACAAGTTCATCCCTGTCGCCCTCGCCCTGGCATTTGCCGGCAGCGCCTACGCCCAGGACACCATCAAGATCGGCCACGTGGCCCCGGTATCCGGCCCCAATTCCCATTTGGGCAAGGACATGGAAAACGGCGCCCGCATGGCAGTGGAAGACCTGGCCGCCAAGGGCGTCAAGATCGGCGGCAAGCCAGTCAAGTTCGTGGTCCAGTTCGAGGACGATGCCGGCGACCCGAAACAGGGCACTACCGCCGCGCAGAAACTGGTGGACGCCAAGGTCCAGGGCGTGATCGGCCACCTGAACTCCGGCACCACCATTCCGGCCTCCAAGATCTACTATGACGCCGGCATCCCGCAGATTTCGCCGGCCGCCACCTCGCCGGTGTACACCAAGCAGAAATTCAACACCGCATTCCGCGTGGTCGCCAACGACAATAAGCTGGGCGGCACCCTCGGCGCCTACGCCGTGAAAAACCTGGGCGCCAAGAAAATCGCCGTGATCGACGACCGTACCGCTTATGGCCAGGGCGTGGCTGACGAATTCGTCAAGGGCGCCAAGAAGGCCCTGCCGGGCGTGCAAGTGGTTGGCAAGGAATTCACCAATGCCAACGCCACCGACTTCAACGCCATCCTGACCAACATCAAGTCCAAGAATCCGGACCTGGTGTTCTTCGGCGGCATGGACTCGGTCGGCGGCCCGCTGCTGCGCCAGATGAAGGCACTGGGCATCAACGCCAAATTCATGGGCGGCGACGGCGTCTGCACCGACGCCCTGTACCGCCTGTCCGCCGGTGCTGCTGCCGACGGCGTGGTCACTTGCGCCGAAGCCGGCGGCGTAACCGCCGACATGCAGAAGAACATGGACGACTTCCGCGCCCGCTACAAGAAGAAGTACGGCCAGGAAGTGCAGTTGTACGCACCGTATGTGTACGACGCCATCATGACCATGGCCGACGCCATGGAAAAGGCCAATTCGTCCGAGCCGGCCAAATACCTGCCGGTGCTGGCCAAGATCAAGCACCAGGGCGTGACCGGCCTGGTTGAATTCGACCAGTTCGGCGACATCAAGGATGGTGCACTGACCCTGTTCACCTACAAGGGCGGCATCAAGACCAAGATGGAAGTGGTCAAGTAATACACGAGAATACCGGGGGGGAGCCCGTGGGCCGCCAGCCAGCATGGCGGCCCTTTTCGTTTCAGGAGAAAGTGCAATGCAAACAAAAACCATCATCGCTGCCATCGCTGTGGCCTTTGCTGGCGCCGCAAGCGCCCAGGAAGTGGTCAAGATCGGCTACGTCGGCCCGCTGTCCGGCCAGTCCGCCCACCTGGGCAAGGACAACCAGAGCGGCGTCCGCATGGCGGTGGAAGACTTGAACGCCAAGGGCTTCAAAGTCAACGGCAAAGCAGTCAAGTTCGAGATGGTGTCCGAAGACGATGCCGGCGACCCCAAACAGGGCACTTCGGCCGCGCAGAAACTGGTCGATGCCAAAGTACAGGGCGTGATCGGCCACCAGAATTCCGGCACCACCATCCCAGCGTCCAAGATCTACTATGACGCCGGCATCCCGCAGATTTCCGCGTCATCCACCAGCCCGGTGTACACCAACCAGGGCTTCAACACCACCTTCCGCGTGGTGGCGAACGACTTCAAGCTGGGCAGCTCGCTGGGCAAGTACGCCACGCAGAAACTGGGCGCCAAGCGCATCGCCGTGATCGACGACCGCACCGCCTACGGCCAGGGCGTGGCCGCCGAATTCCTGAAGGAAGCCAAGAAAGGCGCCGGCGTGCAGATCGTGGACAAGCAGTTCACCACCGACAAATCGACCGACTTCAACGCCATCCTGACCTCGATCCGTTCCAAGAACCCGGACCTGGTGTTCTTCGGCGGCATGGACTCGGTGGGCGGCCCGCTGCTGCGCCAGATGAAGGCGCTGGGCCTGAAGGCCAAGCTGATGGGCGGCGACGGCATCTGCACCGAAGCGCTGCCCAAGCTGTCGGGCGGCGCCGACGACGTGGTGGTGTGCGCGGAAGCCGGCGGCGTGACGCCGGAACAGGAGAAAAAGCTGGACGAATTCGCCGGCCGCTTCAAGAAACGCTACGGCTACGACGTGCAGATCTACGCGCCGTACGCCTACGACGCAACGATGGCGATTGCCCACGCCATGGCGGATGCCAAGTCGACCGACCCGGCCAAGTACCTGCCCTTCCTGAAGAAGGTCAAGCATGACGGCATCAGCGGCACGATCGCCTTCGACGCCAAGGGAGATATCAAGGATGGGGCGCTGACGCTGTTCGGCTACAAGGCCGACAAGAAGGTGCGCATTGAAGTAATCAAATAAAAAAATGGGGACGTACCCCATTTTTTGAGCAACAAAAAAGCCGGGCCAGCCCGGCTTTTTAATCAACTCATTTCTGCGACAGGACCCATTTCACCAGGGTCTTGGCTTCCGCCTCGCTCACCTGCGGGTTGGCTGGCATCGGGACTGCGCCCCACACGCCGGAACCGCCCTTCATGACTTTCGCAACCAGCTTGGCTTCAGCATCTTTCTGGCCGGCGTATTTGGCAGCGACATCCTTGTATGCCGGGCCAACCAGCTTGGTGGCCACTGCGTGGCAAGCCATGCAGTTCTTGGCCTTGGCCAGGTCAGCGTTTGCGAAAGCGGCCTGCGACGAGAAAGCCGCGGTAACCAGGAAACCAACCAACAGGGAACGTTTCATTTTCATCTCCAGGAAAAAAACTGCCACAATTCTACTCCACAACGCGCGCTGCGTATTATGGGTTGACCGTTAGCTGGATATTGCTATGATGGAATACTAAGGAGTTTTCCATGCCCATTATTCTATTGATAATCGCCCTCGTGGCACTGAAGTACTTTGAAATCTGGAAATTCGCGGACCTGTCGTGGTGGTGGATCATCGGCACCATGGGCGTCGCCTTTGTCTGGTTCGAGTTCGTCGAGCCGATGTTGGGCCTGGACAAGCGCAAAGCCCACAACGTCGACGAACAACGCCGCAAGGACCGCGTCAAGAAGGCCTTCGAAGATCTGCAGAAGCGTAAGTAAGGGTCTCGCCATCCGCCGGCACGGCCACGCGGCTGGCCAAACCTGCACTTCGCACCTGTTCCTGTAGCGCTGCCCGTTGGACCGGGCAGTGGCTCAGGGCTTCCAGGTGGTTCGCTACCACGACACCCTGCGTGGCGCTGGCGAACCGCAATACCTCACCAATTCCCATAATGATTTCGTGGCCCAGGTCGAACCTGGCGCCGCCAGCCGGTATGACGCTGATGTCGGGCTGGTGCTGCGCCAGGAAATCCAGCACCTCCTGCGTCAAGATGGTGTCGCCCGACAGGTACAAGCTGGGCTCACCCGGCATTTCAATGAAGTAGCCTACACCGTGCTCCATCATCAGGCCGACCAGGCCCTTGCCGTGGCGGCAGTTCACGGTCCTGATGCGGCCTTCGAAGAAAGGCTGCGGTTCGTGATGGTTCGGCGCCAGCGGCTGTACGTTCAGGCCGCGCTGGCGCAGGTGCTGTTCGTCATGCGGGGTGCAGATGACGGGAATTTGCCTGCTGCGCAGCCAGGCCTTGGCGGCGCGGTCCAGATGGTCGAAATGGCCTTTCTGGCAGTGCGTGATCAGGCAGTGCGTTACCGTTTCCAGCATTTCCCCCGTCACCGGCGGCAGCTCGACGATCGGGTTGCGCGTCCGTTCCCCGAGCAGCTTGAGCGGCGGCAGCGCCCCCTTCGGCGCCAGCATGGGGTCCACGAGTATTTTGCAGGGGCCGAACTCGATGACGGCCGTCGCGTTGCGAAGTTGTGTGATGTTCATGCCGAAATTGTGCGGCCCGGCAGCTCGGCCTACAATGGCTGAATCTGACACAAACCATCCATTTCCAGCCATGCGTATTGGATTGCTGCTATACCCCGATTGCCTGCCCGCCGGCCTGTTCGGCGCCATGGACCTGCTGCACGCCGCGAACCTGCGTGCAGGCAGAGCGCTGTTCGAGCCCTTTTTCGTCGCAGCGCAAGAAGGCAAGGTCGATTGCGCACATGGCCAGCAACTGAATGCCGCCGTGGCGCTTCGCGACGCAAGGGTGGACGCCCTGCTGGTGCCCGGATTCTGGGGCCAATCGCCAGGCCAGGCCGCACGCACGGTGAAGGAAAACGCAAGCCTCATCACCGAGCTCGCCGCACTGCCGCGCTCCGTCCAGCTCTGGTCCTACTGCACCGGTGTCTGCCTGGCTGCCGCAACGGGCCGGCTGGACAGGCAGGCGGCAACCATCACCTGGTGGCTGTCGGATTTCGCCGCCACGAACTTCCCCAAAATACGCTGGCAGTTCGAGCGCACGCTGGCACTAAACGAACGCACTGCCACCGCATCGGGCGTGAACGGACACCTGCCCATCGCGCAGGCATTGGTAGAGGCAAAGCTGGGCAAGGAAGCCTATCGTGAATTGACACGGCTGATGGTATTGCCACGGCCGGAAGAAAGGACGCACTTCGCCTTCCATATGCTCGACCTGATCGAACAGCAGGACGGCATGCTGCGCAAGCTGCACCTGGCGGTCGAGGGGCTGCCGGCCAGCGCAGCTACTGTCGCGCGGCTGGCCACGGAAATGCACACGACGGAACGGACGCTCGCGCGCAAAGTGCTGGCCGCGAGCGGCATGCCGGCAGCCGCTTACATCCGCCGCATCAAGTTGCGGCAGGTAAGCGAACGCCTGATTTACACCAGGGCCTCCGCCACCACCATCAGCATCGAGCTAGGCTTCAGCAGCGACTCAGGCATGCGGCGCATGTTCAAGGACCTGACCGGGGCCACCCCGGCCCAGTACCGGCTTACTTACGCGCGAGCTGGCTGAGGTCGCGTACGGCGCCACGGTCGGCGGAGGTGGTCAGCGCGGCGTAGGCTTGCAGTGCTTGCGAGACGTAGCGCTCGCGGTTGACCGGTTTCCAGGCGCCGGCGCCGCGTGCTTCCATGGCGGCGCGGCGGCTGGCCAGCGTTTCCGGCGTTACGCGCAGGTTGATGGTGCGCGCTGGGATGTCGATGTCGATCATGTCGCCTTCTTCCACCAGGCCGATCGCGCCGCCTTCCGCCGCTTCCGGCGAGGCGTGGCCGATCACCAGGCCGGACGAGCCGCCCGAGAAGCGGCCGTCGGTGAACAGGGCGCAGGCCTTGCCCAGGCCTTTCGACTTGATGTACGAGGTCGGGTACAGCATTTCCTGCATGCCCGGACCGCCTTTCGGGCCTTCGTAGCGGATGATGACTACGTCGCCTTCATGCACGGTATCGCCCAGGATGCCTTCCACTGCCGCATCCTGGCTTTCGAACACGCGCGCCTTGCCGCTGAATTTCAGGATCGATTCATCCACCCCGGCCGTCTTCACGATGCAGCCCTTTTCCGCAATATTCCCGTACAGGACGGCGAGGCCGCCATCTTTCGAGTAGGCGTGCTCCAGGTCGCGGATGCAGCCGGTGCTGCGGTCCAGGTCCGACGAGGCGTAGCGTTCGGACTGGGAGAACGCGACCTGGGTCGGCACGCCGCCCGGCGCTGCGCGGAACAGCTGGTGCACGGCGGCGTCGTCGCTGCGCTTGATGTCGTATTTTTCGATGGCCTCGCCCATGGTCGGGCTGTGCACGGTGTGCTGGGTGGTGTCCAGCAGGCCGGCGCGCGCCAGTTCGCCGAGGATGGAGATGATGCCGCCGGCGCGGTGCACGTCTTCGATGTGGAACTTGTCGGTCATCGGCGCCACTTTGCACAGGCATGGCACCTTGCGCGAGATGCGGTCGATGTCGGCCATGGTGAACGGCACGCCCGCTTCATGCGCTGCTGCCAGCAGGTGCAGCACGGTATTGGTGGAGCCGCCCATCGACACATCCAGCGCCATTGCGTTCTCGAACGCTTCCTTGGTGGCGATGGAGCGCGGCAGCACGCTGTAGTCGTCCTGCTCGTAGTGGCGCTTGGCCAGGTCCACGATCAGGCGGCCGGCGCGCAGGAACAGTTCCTTGCGGTCGCTGTGGGTGGCGACGATGGTGCCGTTGCCAGGCAGGGACAGGCCCAGCGCTTCGGTCAGGCAGTTCATCGAGTTGGCGGTGAACATGCCGGAGCAGGAACCGC
>CAMLSG010000205.1 GCA_946482635.1 uncultured Duganella sp. | reverse complement strand
CTCCCGCATCGGCAAGATCCGCGCCCGCGCGGAAGGCGAGCACCAGACCATCGTCGTATAAGAAAAAGGGGTACGTCCCCTTTTTTGAAAAAAGGGGACGTACCCCTTTTTTGAGAAGCGGAGCCCTGGCGGCTCCGTTTTCATTTGCCCCTCCCGTTTCGATTCAGCGATCTTATTGCAAATGATTCTCATTTGTATTATGATCGGTGAGTTGCATTTTTATTCACTGCTCACCACACAGCCAGCGGGCTTCCCTAAGTTGCGGAAAGCTGCCAGTCATTGAGGTTTTGCCAGGGAACGCGATCCGGCATTCCCTTGGCTTGGCACGCTTTCTAAGGAATCCCCTATGTGGACCAACTTCGCTGCCGCCGGAGCGGCGGTATGACTTCGCCCGTCACCTGGGACTTGTTTGCGGAAGCCCTGTCTTCGCAACACTACCTGGCCGCGCAACAGCGTGTGCTGCGCCAACTGATCGAGGCACTGCTGTTCGAGCAGGTGCTGGCTGCGGAAATCACGCAAGAAGATGACGGCGTGTGCTTCCATATTCCCGGCCGGACGGCGGCCGGCCAGCCGGTAGCCTATCGCTGCAAGGGCCGCATCAGCGAGAGCTTCGGCCGTATCCGGTTGGATGGCGCTTCGATCTTGCGCAGCGCGCCCGATGGCACGCGTCCCGTCGCATCGCTGCAGGAATTCGTGCTCGAAGCTGGGGCCTTGATCGATACCGACGAGGGCCTGCTGCACCGCTTCTTGCATGAGCTGCAACAGACGCTGCAAAAAGATACGCTGGCACGCTATACACGCCGGCAAGATGGCGAGGGGCGCGACCTGACCGCCTTGGAAGGCCAGTTGCAGGACGCGCACCCCTACCACCCCTGCTACAAATCGCGCGTCGGCTTCGATCCGCTCGACAATGCCGCTTACGGGCCCGAGTTTGCCCCGGCGGTACGCTTGTCCTGGCTGGCGCTGCGGCGCGCCAAGGCCAACGCCGCCGCCTGCCGCGACATCGACTTGCCATCCTTCCTGCGCAGCGAAGCAGGCGAAGAGCAGTACGCGCATTTCAGCGCCAGGCTGACCGCCATGGGACTGGAACCGGACGATTACTGGCTGTTGCCGGCGCACCCGTGGCATTGGCGCGAGAGGATCGCCAGCCAGCTGTTCCCCTTGCTGCACAGCCGCGACCTGGTCTGGCTTGGCGAAGGCAGCGACGTGTACCGGCCCTTGCAATCGATCCGTTCGCTGGCCAACGCCACGCGCCCGCTGGCCGCCCATGTCAAACTGCCGATCGGCATCGTCAACACCTCGGCCGACCGCATCCTGTCCTGCCATAACGTGGAAAACGCACCGCCGGTATCGGACTGGCTGAACGATATCCTGCAGCGCGACGCAGCGCTGCGTGCTACCGGCCTGGTGTTCCTGCGCGAAGTGGCCGGCATCACTTACCGCGATGCCGGTCTGCCGCTGGCGCTGCAGGCAGCGCAATACGGCATGCTGGGCGCGGTCTGGCGCGAAAGTGCCGACCGGGCCTTGCAGGCTGGCGAAGCCGCCGCACCGTTTTCCGGCCTCTCGCAGTGTGAAACGGATGGCCGCCCCTTCATCGCGCCGTGGGTCGAGCAGCATGGCCTGTTGCCGTGGCTGGATGCGCTGCTGGAAGCCTCGCTGCCGCCGCTGATTCACCTGCTCTATGCGCAAGGCATCGGCATGGAGGCCCATGCACAGAACATCGTGCTGATCCATCGCGCCGGCCTGCCCGGCCGCATCGCGCTCAAGGATTTGCCGGGCGGCTTGCGCTTCGTGCGCCAATACCTGGCTGATCCTGGCATCTGCCCGCAGTTGCTGCCGACGCCATCGTTCCGCAAGCAGGTCAACGCCACGGCGGGAATGGAAAGCACGTCGCCGGAGGAGGTGCGCGACTACTTCCACGACGCCGTATTCTTCATCAACTTCGGCGAACTGGCGATGTTCCTGCAGCGGCACTACGGCCTGGCGGAAGCCGACTTCTGGAGCCGCATCGCGGCCAGTATCGGCCGCTACCAGGCGCGCCATCCCGAACTTGCCGAACGCTTTGCGGCATTCGACCTGTTTGCTCCAGCCATCCGGATCGAGCAACTGGCCAAGCGCCGCCTGTTCGCGGAAACCGAAGCGCGCCTGCAAACCGTGCCCAATCCATTGCATCGATGGCGTCCGAAGGCGAGCGCATGAGCACGCGCCGGATTGTCGCCGCAACGCTGGCGGGCCATTTCGCCGCCGCCTTTGCCGCGCTGGGCATGCCGCCGTTCTATGACCGCATCCTGCACGAGGCCTTGGGCAGCAATGCCGCCTGGCTGGCCGGCTGGCTGTTCGTCATTCCGACGCTGGTGGCGGCGCTGTCCAATCCGTGGTGGGGGCGCCTGGCTGACCGCTATGGCAAGAAGCGCTTGCTGCTGCGTGCCCATCTCGGGCTGGCGGCCAGTTTCTGGCTGACCAGCCTGGCCGGCAACGTCTGGCAATTCGCTGCGGCGCTGATGCTGCAAGGCCTGCTGGGCGGCACTTTCGCCGCATCGAACGCCTACCTGGCCACGGTAGTCAGCGGCCATCGCCTGACCCGCTTGCTGACCTTGATGCAAGGCTCGGCCCGCGCCGCCCTGTTTGCAGGACCGGCCCTGATGGGCATGTTGTCCCATGGCTCCGAACCTTTGCTGATGTACCGCTACCTGGCGCTGCTGCCGCTCGTTTCTGCGCTGCTGGTCTGGCGCCTGCCGGCAGTCGCGGAGCAGCCGGCGGCGGGCGACGCCCTGGTCAAAGGCAGCGATGGCAAGACGCTCGCCGGCGAAGCGGTTCCGCCCGGCCACCTGTATGGGCTGCAATTCGCTTTCATTTTCGCCACGGTGATTACCTTCCCTTACTTCGTGCCTTATGCCGAGCAATCGCTGGCGGGGCTGCCGGAGGCGGCGCCGGGTTTGCTGTTTGGCTTGCCGCACCTGGTGTACTTGCTGTGCGCGCTGCCCTTGTCGCGCTTTTGCGGACGCCGGCACCTGCTTGCGACCCTGGCCGCCAGCCAGGCAGTGCTCATCGTGTCCCTGCTGGGGCAGGCCGGCAGCCATTCGCTTGCCGCACTGGCCGCGTGGCGCCTCGTCATGGGCGTGGCGATGACGGCCAGCTATATCGCCCTGCACGGCATGGTGGCTGCCATCACCGACGCCGGCAATGCCGGCCGCCGCTTCGGCTCCCTTGAGGGCAGCACCAAGTGGGGCGCGGTGGCAGCCGGCCTGGCGGCCGGCATTGCCGCCGAGCGCTGGGGGTTGCAGTCCCATTTCCTGCTTGGCGCGGCGGCGCTCGCGGCCAGCTGCATCTATCTCGTTGTACTCATGTTCCGTCTATACCGGGGCGATTTCAAACAGCCAGCGCACAGCACCGACTGATCGTGTAGCCAGCCATCACATGCTTGGAGAATTTCATGTCGACATCAGCTTTGCACCGTAGTCCGAATATGTCGGCGGCGTACTGCGCCGCCAGCCAGCGCAGCCTGGAAACCCTGTTGAACTGCTATTGCCGCGAAGTGGCCATCCCGGAAGGGCACGCCAGCGTCGGCCCGCTGTTCGGCCAGAACGACTGGCCGCTCGCGCTGCGTTGCGCCCTGGCCACCGGCCAGGCCCTGCACATCGTGCTGCCGCGGCTCGATAGCCGCGTGGTGGTCGCCGTGCAGGACGACTCGCCAACCGCCAACTATCGCTACTTGTCTGCGCTATATTGCAAGAGCGCCGGCCAGCCGTGGGCCTTGCTGGATTGGCGCATGCTGGCCGACCTGGTCATCCGCGACCTCGCTGCCAAGACCGGCCAGCCCTACAACCACGAATTGCTGGCGCAGATCGAAGACAGCGTGCAGGTCACCACGGCCATCCTGGAAGCGCCATGGCCAAACGCGATGCCGCCCGATCCGCTGGCGGCTTACCTGGATTCCGAACAGTCGCTGACCTACGGCCATCCCTTCCATCCGGCGCCCAAGAGCAGGCAAGGCTTCAGCGCGGAAGACCTGCGCCGCTATTCGCCGGAACTGCGCGGCGGCTTCCCGCTGCACTATTTCGCCGTGCAGCGCGACGCCGTGCTGCAGCAGTCGACCCTGGCGCAAACCTGCGGCGACATCCTGGCTGCCCAGGCGCCGCAAGGATTGGTGGCAGGCGATGACTACCTATTGGTTCCAGCCCACCCGTGGCAGGCGCGCTGGCTGCTGGAAAAGCCGCTGATCGCCGCCGCCATGCGCGACGGCCGCATCCGCCACCTGGGGGCGCAGGGCGAGCTGTATTACCCGACCTCTTCGGTCCGCACCCTGTACCAGCCCGGCAACCCGTATTTCTACAAGTTCTCGCTGCATGTGCGCCTGACAAATTGCGTGCGCAAGAACGCGGTGTACGAACTGGAAGGCGCACTGCAAGTGAACCGCATCATGAGCGGCTTGATTCCGGACCTGAGTGAGCGCTTCCCCGGCGCCGCCATCATGCCGGAACCGGCCTTCCTGTCGGTCGACCTGCGCGACGGCGACGCCGATGCCAACCGCGAAATCACCGAAGGCTTTGGCCTGATCTTGCGCGGCAATTTCGACCAGCACAACCTGCTGCCGGGCGCCGTCCCTTTGCTGGCCGGAGCCTTGTTCGGCAACCATGTGCTGGGCGAGGCGCGCCTGTCGGCACTGCTGCGCCAGATCGCCGAGCGTGAGCGCATGGCGCCGGAGGCGGCGGCCGTCGAGTGGTTCTCGCGTTATGTGCAACAGATGATGTATCCGGTGCTGCATTGCTACTTCGCGCACGGCGTTGTGTTCGAGCCGCACCTGCAGAACGTGGTGATCGGGCTGGTCGGGGATTGGCCGGCGCAAGCCTTCCTGCGCGATTTCGAAGGCGTCAAGCTGGTGCAGGAAGAGTGGGGCGCAGCGCGCCTGTCCGGCGTCAGCCAGCGCGCGCAGGCAGCGCTGCAGTACGACCGCGAGCGCGGCTGGAAGCGTATCGCCTACTGCCTGTTCGTCAACAATTTTTGCGAAGCGATCCACCAGCTGGCAGCCGGCAATCCGGCCTTGCAGCAAAGGCTGTGGGCGCAGGTACGCCATCACCTGCAGCAATACCAGCACCTGCACGGCACGGCGGAATCCGCCGCGCGCATCGCATCGGTGCTCGACGGCGAACCGTTGCCGGCCAAAGGCAACCTGTGCAACCGATTCCTCAAGCAGGCCGACCGCGCGGCCGACTACGCGCCCTTTGCCAATCCGCTGGCCGCCTTCAAGGAGCAACTGGCATGAGGCTCGACTGGGACCGCGCAATCGCGGCGGCGCAGCAGGCGCACGCCGGGTCGGATCAACCGCTGTGCGCCTTCATCTACGACTTGCCGGCGTTGAAGCGCCATGCGGCGCACTTGCGCGAAGGCTTGCCCGGCCAATGCGACTTTTTCTACGCGATCAAGGCCAATTCGGACGTGCCCCTGCTGCAAACGCTGGCGCCAACCGTCGATGGATTTGAAGCCTCGTCCGGCGGCGAAATCGCCTGGCTGCGCCAGCATTTTCCGCAGGTGCCGGTGATCTTCAGCGGACCGGGAAAATTGGATAGCGAGCTGGCGCTGGCCTTGCAGCATGGCGCCACGGTTCACGTGGAAAGCCTGCATGAACTGGAACGCCTGGCAGCACTGGCCCGCGCCGGCGGCAAGCCGGCATCGATCCTGCTGCGCGTCAATCCGCCGCTGGCCGAGCTGGCGACCACCACGCTGGTAATGGGCGGCAAGCCGACCCAGTTCGGCATCGCCATCGAGCACTTGCCGGCTTGCCTGGAACGGCTGCGGCAAGAGCCACTCCTGGAGTTGCGCGGCTTCCACTTCCACCTGCTGTCGCACCAGCTCGATGCGGACAAGCACCTGCAACTGCTCTCGGCCTACCTGCGCCAGGCACGCGAATGGTGTGAGCAATACGGCTTGCGCATCGAGCATATCAACGTCGGTGGCGGTATCGGGGTCAATTACCGCGAACCGCAGCGCCAGTTCGACTGGCCGCGCTTCAGCGCCGGCCTGGCAAGCTTGCTGGCCGAAGAAGCACGCCAGCATGGCGATGACGTGCCGCGCCTGCGCTTTGAACTCGGGCGTTTCGTCAGCGCGTTTTGCGGCTACTACGCCACCGAGGTGCTGGACATCAAGGAGGCGGGAGAGCGCGTATTCGCCATCGTGCGCGGCGGCACGCATCACTTCCGTACCCCTTATGCACAGGGCCACAGCCATCCGTTCCGGGTAGTGCCGGTGGAAGATTGGAACCATCCCTATTCGCGTCCCGAATCCGTGCAGCGGCCGGTGACGGTCGCCGGCCAGTTATGCACGCCGAAAGACGTGCTGGCCAGCGACGCCATGCTCGATCGCCTGCGGGTCGGCGACCTGCTGCTGTTCCAGTATGCGGGCGCTTACGCCTGGCACATCTCGCACCACGATTTCCTGCGCCATCCGCATCCACAGCATATCTACCTGCAGGAAGATGCGTAGGCCTTAACGATTTTTTTAACGTCACATCCGAAGGAAAGTCATGCAACATCGTCGTATTCAACCCCACGTCCTGGCGCTGGCCGCCGCCGCACTGTGCTCGCAATTTGCCTATGCGGCGGACACTGAACTGCCGATGGTCACCGTGCAGACGGCAGCGGCGTCCGATCCGTTGCACGGCACCAGCAGCGCCACCAAGCTCGATGTGCCGCTGCGCGACGTGCCGCAGTCGGTACAGTTCGTCGACAAAGAGCTGATCCGGGCGCAAGGGGCGGTGGATATGAAAGATGTGCTGCGCAACGTCAGCGGTGTCGCCCCTTCCCAGGGGGAAGGGCGGCGCGACCAGTTCTACATCCGGGGTTTCGACGCCACCCGCGACACCCTGCTGGACGGCATGCGCGACGACAGCCTGTATTTCCGCGACCTGGGCAATGTGGAACGGATCGAGGTGCTGAAAGGACCGGCCGCGGTGCTGTACGGCCGTGGCTCGGCGGGCGGCGTGATCAACCGCGTCACCAAGAAGCCGGTGAAAACGCCGGTGCGCGAAGTGACGTTGAGCGGCGGCTCGGAGAACTTCCGTCGCATCGACCTGGACCTGGGCGGTGCTGCCGGTGAACAGGCAGCGTTCCGCCTGACCGGCGCCTACGAAGCGGGCGACAACTACCGCGACGTGGTCCACTCCGAGCGTGCAGTGCTGGCGCCATCCATTGCCTGGACGGCGGGGCGCGACACCAGCTTCCTGCTGCAAACCGAATTCCTTCACCAGAATCGCACGCCCGATCGCGGCATCCCTTCGCTGAACGGCGTGCCGGCCGATGTCCCGGTCGGCAACTTCTACGGCGAGCGCTATGACTACGCCAGGACGGATGCGCAAAATGCCCGCTTCAATGTCGAACATGCGGTCAACGACAAGCTGGTTCTGCGCAATAACTTCCAGTATTCGAAGCTGAAGCTGGATGCGATCAATACCCGCACCCTGGGCCTGGCCGCCGCCAACACGCAAGTGCGTCGCCAGATCACCTACTTCCCTCAGGACCAGAGCAATTTCCTGAATCAGACCGAAGCGGCGTATCAGCTCGATGCCGGCGGCGTTCGTCATTCACTGTTGACCGGCGTTGAACTGGGACACCAGAAGTCCGGCCGCCTGGTGCGCGCTGCTGCGACCACGTCGGTCAGCTTGCAGGCGCCGCAGCAGCTCATGGCCATGCCGGACCTGGCCGCGTTGCCGGTCACGATCGACAACGACTTCAAGTCCGACACGGTCGCATGGTATGCACAGGACCAGGTTTCGTTTAACGAACAGTGGAAGATGCTTGCCGGCGTGCGCTTCGACCGCTTCAAGCAGGAACAGGATGACCGTCGCACAGGCTTGGTCCAGAGCCGCACCGACTCGGTGTGGAGCCCGCGCATCGGCGTGGTTTACCAGCCGGGCCAGGCGCACGCTTTGTACGCAAACCTGAGCCGCTCCTTCCTCCCGGTAGGGAATGACTTCTTCTACGGCGGCAAGGATTTTGCACAGATCAAGCCAGTTGAATCCTTGCAGAAGGAGATTGGCGACAAGAGCGAATGGCTCGGTGGGCGCCTGCAGTCGACCGTCGCCCTGTACGAGATCACGCAGCGCAATGTGGCGACCAAAGACCCTTCCGATCCGGCAGGCGTGCGCCAGGTGCAGACCGGCGAACAGCAAAGCCGCGGACTCGAAGTTGACCTGACGGGCAGCCTGACGCAGGGCTGGAAAGTGTTTGCCAATGCCACCGTCAACCATGCCCGCATTACCGAGTCCAACAACTACAAGGTGGGCAATCGCCCCGCCAACATTCCCAAGCATGCGGCGGGCTTGTGGTCCAACTATGAACTGGGCCGCGGCTTTACCATCGGCGCCGGTGCCTTCTACGTGGGAGACCGCTTCGCCGTTGAAGACAATGCGGTGCGCTTGCCATCCTATGTGCGACTCGACGCGATGCTTGGCTACAAAGGCAAGAACTGGGAAGCTGGGCTGAACCTGAACAACCTTGCCGACAAGGTGTATTACGAATCGGCCAACAACAACTTCCAGATCCAGCCAGGTGCACCGCGCAGCGTCATCGCGTACGTGCGCGTGAAGATCTGAGCTATCGCCGGGTGAACTCCATGATCCAGTTGGTCTGCCAGCTGGTGCCATCATCCCACGAGTAGGCCTGCTCCCAGCGGGCCTGGCGCTCGCTGCTGCGGCTCCAGGTGAAGCGCACGCGGGCCGTGCGGCCTTTGTAGACTTCCTCGCCTTCGAAGCGTCCCACGCCATCGGCATCGAAGCGGCCCACCACCGGCGGCAGCAAGGTGCCGGTGGCGGGATCGAGTCCGCCGTCGCGGTTGGTCAGCCAGTAGATGCTCCAGCGTCCGGTCGTTGGATCGAACACGCGCAGCGTCATCGCCACAAAGCCGGGCCGCCAGTCGCCCAGCGGCCGGTATTCGTCGTAATTGCCGATGCCGGCCGGCAGGGCGTGCACCAGGTTGCTGGCGCTGAAGGTTTCCCACGGGCTGTCCGGATTGGCGTAATCGGACTGGCGCCGGTTCTGCACCGTCCAGTCGCCATGCAGGAAGTCGAAAGCATGCCGCGCCCGTTCGATTTCGGCGGCCGCAGGCGCACTTGCCGTCGCCGTGCCGCCGACCGCGCCAGCCGTGCCGCTTGCCGCCAGCGCCAGCACCCCAATCAGTTTTTTCATGGTTGTCTCCTGTTTGAAAGAGCCACCATGCTAGGCCGCCAACAGGCGAGAACTTGCCCTATATGCCGGCAGTATCTGAATCCGATACCTCGGCGGTATTTCGGGGCTCGCACAAAGCGCCGGCGCGATCATTTCGTCCTTGTCAAACGAAAGGACACGCCATGCTCACCACAATCTTCATTGTTTTCGCCGCCTGCTTTGTACTGGAGCGCTTGCGCCCAGGCTGGAAACTGCCCCGTATCCGCACCTGGCCCGTGCGCGTTCTTGCCATCAATGCCGTACAGCTTGGCGTCGTGCTGCTGGCCGGCGTGAGTTGGGAACGCTGGGCTTCGCAAGCCTCGCTGCTGCACTTGTCGGCCCACGTCGGACCGGTGACTGGCGGCCTGCTGGCCTACTTTATCGCCACGTTCGTGTTCTACTGGTGGCATCGCGTGCGCCACGAATCGGACTTGTTGTGGCGCCTGTTCCACCAGATTCACCACAGCCCTCAGCGCATCGAAGTCATCACCTCCTTCTATAAGCACCCCGGTGAAATGATCGTCAACTCGA
>CAMLSG010000204.1 GCA_946482635.1 uncultured Duganella sp. | reverse complement strand
GCAACGACGGCTGGGAGGCGTCGGCCACCGATATCCTCGGCATCCACGACTACGATCCCGACCCGGAACGCGTGCGCCAGCGCTATGAAGTCACCGATCCGGTACGCACCCTGTTCGACCAGCGCCGGCCGGGCGGGCGCATCCTCACGCTGGACGGCTTCCCGCACCGCGGCCAGCCGATCGTCTTGACGGAGTTTGGCGGCATTGCCTTCGACCCCAATGCGCCGGCGCACCACACCTGGGGCTATTCGCGCCAGAACACGCCGGAAGCCTTCCTTGAGCACTACCGCTCCCTGCTGAAGGTGGTCAATGAAACCATGATGTTCAGCGGCTTCTGCTACACCCAGTTCGCCGACACCTTCCAGGAAACGAACGGCTTGCTGAATGCCGACCGCACGCCCAAGATCCCGCTTGAACTGATCAGCGCGGCGACGCGCAACGTGCGGTAGGTGCGCCGATGAATCCAGCCTGCCACCCCTTCGCCACTTTCTGGCAAGCCGGCTATGAGGGCGCCGACCACGTGAACCATGCAGGGCAGCCGCAAGACATGAACCTGGTCACCGGCCACCTGCAGCGGGCCCGGGCCGACTACGAACTGCTGGCCCAGTTCGGCATCCGCACGGTGCGCGAGTCGATCGGCTGGCGCCTGGTCGAGCGCGACGGGCGGTTCGACTTCTCGCCACTGCTGCCGCGGCTGGAAGCGGCGCGCGACCTGGGCCTGCAAAGCTGCTGGACTTTCTGCCACTACGGCTGGCCGGAAGACGTTGACATTTACAGTGACGACTTTGTGCCGCGCTTCGTACGCTTCTGCCAGGCCAGTGCCCGTTTCCTGGCGCCCTGGCTGGGCGAAGAGCCGGTGTACTCGCCGATGAACGAACTGTCCTTCACGGCGTGGGGCCTGTCGGTGCACATGTTCCGCTGCCTGAACATGTACCACGAGCGGGCAGGGGAGCTTGGCAAGCGCCAGCTGGTGCGCGCTTCCATCGCCGCCATCGATGCCATCCGCGAAATCACCCCGGGCGCGCGCTTCTTCCAGTGCGATCCGCTGATCCACGTCATCGCGCCGCACGACCGGCCGGACTGGGCGGCGCAGGCCGCCGGCTGGACGGCGTCCCAGTTTGAGGCGCTGGACATGCTGTGCGGCCGCGTCGCGCCCGAGCTGGGTGGCCATGCGCGTTACCTGGACCTGGTCGGCGGCAACTACTACCACAGCAACCAGTGGGAAAGCGGCACCAATATGCGCCTGTGGTGGCACCTGGACGATCCGCGCCGCCGGCCGCTGTCCGACATCCTGGTCGAGCTGCACCAGCGCTACGGCCGGCCGGTGCTGCTGGCGGAAACCAGCCATGTCGGCAGCGGGCGCGGCACCTGGATACGCGAGATGGCCGAGCAAAGCATGATGGC
Source organism: uncultured Duganella sp. (assembly GCA_946482635.1). Next base: position 8,325 of record CAMLSG010000204.1, on the reverse strand, counting down.
GCGCGAGCGCGGCGCCGAAGTGTGCGGCATCTGCCTGTATCCCGCCGTCGACCGGCCCGACTGGGAAAACGCCGACCACTGGCACCACAGCGGCTTGTGGGACCTGGACCGCGACGGGCCGGACCCGCTGGCCCGCATCCTGGTCGCGCCCTATGCCACGGCCCTGCAGCAATCGATCCGGCTGACCGACAGCCTGAGTGAAACCAAGGAGAATGCCATGCAAACGCTGATAGTTTTTTGCCACCTGCGCTGGGATTTCGTCTTCCAGCGTCCCCAGCACCTGCTCACCCGCCTGGCCAAGTATTACAAGGTGGTGTTCGTCGAGGAGCCGGTGTATGAGGAAGGGGAGGCGCGCATGGTCATGTCCCATCCAGCGCCGAATTTGACGGTCTGCCAGCCGCATACGCCGGTGCAGGCGCACGGTTTCCACGATGACCAGATCCCGCTGCTGCAGCCGCTGGTTGCAGCCCTGGCGCCGGAAGGCGAGGAAGTGCTGGTCTGGTTCTACACCCCGATGGCGCTGCCGCTGCTGCAGGCCCTGCATCCGTCCCTGGTCGTTTACGACTGCATGGACGAACTGAGCGCATTCAGGAATCCCCCCAAGCAGCTGCTGCAACGTGAAACGGCTTTGCTGAACATTGCCGACCTGGTGTTCACCGGCGGGCCAAGCCTGTATGAGGCCAAGCGTTCACGCCACCACAATGCGCACTGCTTCCCGAGCAGCGTCGATGCTGTGCACTTTGAGCAGGCGCTGGACCGCAGCAACGGCCACCCGCTGCACACGTCCATTCCCCGGCCGCGCCTGGGCTTCTTCGGCGTCATCGACGAGCGCTTCGACGCCGAGCTGATTGCCGATATCGCCGACGCCCATCCCGAATGGCAGGTGGTGCTGGTGGGCCCAGTGGTGAAGATCGATCCGGCTTCGCTGCCGCAGCGGCAAAACGTGCACTACCTGGGCCAGCAATCCTACAAGGCGCTGCCGCAATTCCTGGCCGGCTGGGACGTCTGCCTGCTGCCCTTTGCGCTCAATGAAGCGACCCGTTTCATCAGCCCGACCAAGGTGCTGGAATACATGGCGGCGGAACTGCCTATCGTCAGCACGGCGATCCGCGACGTCGAGCAGCCGTATGGCGACATTGTGGCGATTGGCCATGAACACAACGAGTTCATCTGCCATTGCGAAGCGGCGCTGGCGCAGACGCCTGAAGAAACCGCCGCGATGGCGGCAGCCATGCGCGAAGTGGTGGCCCGCACCTCGTGGGACGCGACAGCAGACCGCATGCATGAACTGATCGACCAGACACCGCCAGGCGGCAAGGCTGCGCGCCTGGCCGGCAAAGGCGCCTCGCCTGAAGCCGCCGCCACCGGCGCGGCGGGCAAGGTGAATCCCCTGCGCGGCTCGTCCAGCGGGCAATCGTACGGCAGCATCGTGATTGGCGGTGGCCCGACCGGCCTGTCGGCAGCCTACCACGTGGGCGCCGATAACCTGCTGCTGGAGCGCAATGAAACCGTTGGCGGCTGGTGCCGCTCAATCCAGGACGGCGGCTTCACTTTCGATCATGCCGGCCACATCATGTTCTCCAACGATCCCTATGTACTGGAGCTGTACGACAAGCTGCTGGGCGATAACCAGCACTGGCAGATGCGCGAAGCCTGGGTCCACAGCAAAGGCGTGTACACCCGCTATCCTTTCCAGGGCGCCCTGTATGGCCTGCCGCCGGACGTGATCAAGGAGTGCATCCTGGGGGCGATCGAAGCCCGCTATGGCCTGACCAGCGTGGCGCCAGCCTGTGCCAGCCAGCAGGTTGGGGATTGCTGCGCCGATGGCACAACCGATGTCGCCACTGCCGGACCGCAAGCGCGGGCGGCCGAAACCCAGAGCTTTGAAGACTTCATTTACAAGGTCTGGGGCAAAGGGATCGCAAAGCATTTTGCCATCCCTTACAACCGCAAGCTGTGGACGGTCCCCCTGGGCGAAATGGAAACCTCCTGGCTCGGAGGGCGAGTGCCCTTGCCGGACCTGTCGGAGATTATCGACGGCGCCTTGCGCCCGGTGGCGCGGCCGATGGGTCCGAACGCGCGCTTCGGCTATCCGCGCCGCGGCGGCTTCCAGGCCCTGATGAACGGCTTCCTGCCGCTGATCCGCGGCAAGGTGGAGCTGAAGGCGGAGGTGGCGCAGGTGCTGCCGGAGGAACATGTGGTCGCGCTGGCCGATGGGCGGCGCTTCAAGTACGGCAACCTGGTCAGCACCATGCCCTTGCCGGAGCTGGTCAAGCTGATCGGCACGGCAGCGCCACCCGAAGTGCGCGAGGCGGCGCGCGGCCTGAGGCACATTTCGATCCGCTGCGTGAATATCGGCATCGCGCGCACTGCTGTCACGGACAAGCACTGGATCTACTACCCCGAGGACAGCATTTTCCACCGCATTTTCGTGCAGGGCAACGCCAGCCCCGAATGCAACGCGCCCGGCGGTTTCGGCTTCACCTGCGAAATTTCCTATTCGCCGTGGAAGCCGCTCCCGCTCGACGGCGACGCCCTGGTCCAGCGCTGCATCAGCGACGCGATCCGGGTCGGCTTCATGCGCGAGGACGATCAAGTGCTGGTGGCCAACCAGGTCGACATGCCTGTCGCTTACGTCGTCTACGACCACCAGCGCGCGCGCAACGTCGGCATCGTGCGCGAGTGGCTGGCGCAGCACGATATCCTGCTGGCGGGCCGCTACAGCGAGTGGGAATACTACAACTCCGACCACGCTTTCCTGGCCGGCAAGCGCGCGGCGGAACAAGTGGCGCGCCACTGCAGCCAGGCGGCGCCGAAGGCTTCCTGACCATGAAGATCACACAACTGAGCACTTACCGCGTGCCGCCGCGCTGGATGTTCCTCAAGATCGAAACGGACGAGGGCGTCAGCGGCTGGGGCGAGCCGGTGATCGAAGGCCGGGCCCGGACCGTGGAGGCGGCCGTGCACGAATTGGGCGAGCTGCTGGTCGGGCGCGATCCGGCCCAGATCAGCGACCTGTGGCAAGCCATGTACCGCGGCGGCTTTTACCGCGGCGGCGCGGTGTTCATGAGCGCGATCGCCGGCATCGACCAGGCCCTTTGGGACATCAAGGGCAAGGCGCTTGGCGTGCCGGTGTACCAGCTGCTCGGCGGCCGCGTGCGCGACCGCATGAAGATCTATAGCTGGGTGGGCGGCGACCGCCCGGCCGAAGTGGTGGCGGGGATCCAGACCTTGCGCGACATCGGGCTGAATACCTTCAAGATGAACGGCACGGAGGAAATGGCGATGCTTGATTGCGCGACAGCGGTGGACGCGGCCGTTGAACGCATTGCCGGCATCCGCTCCGCGTTCGGCTATGACATCGAGTTCGGCATCGACTTCCACGGCCGCGTCGCCTGGCCGATGGCCAAGCCCCTGCTGCGGGCGCTCGAACCATACCGGCCGCTGTTCGTCGAGGAACCCGTGCTGGCGGAGCAGTCCGAATACTACCGGCGGCTGTCCGACATGACCAGCATCCCGCTGGCGGCCGGGGAACGCATGTTCTCGCGCTTCGAATTCAAGCGTGTACTGGAGCAGGGCGGGCTGGCGATCCTGCAGCCGGACCTGTCTCATGCCGGCGGCATCAGCGAATGCCTGCGCATTGCCGCAATGGCGGAAGCGTACGACGTGACCCTGGCGCCGCATTGCCCGCTGGGCCCGGTGGCACTGGCGGCGTGCCTGCAGGTGGACTTTGTCTCCTACAACGCCGTGCTGCAGGAACAGAGCATGGGGATCCACTACAACACCGGCGCGGAACTGCTCGATTACGTCCATAACGCGGAAGACTTCCGCATGGAGGGCGGCTATATCGAGCCCTTGCCCCTGCCGGGGCTGGGAGTGGACATCAACGAAGAACGGGTCATCGAAGCCAGCCGCGCCGCGCCCGACTGGCGCAATCCGCTGTGGCGGCATGCCGATGGCAGCGTGGCGGAATGGTAGCGCCGGCCTGCCTGCTCGGCATCGACTGGGGTACGAGCAACCGCCGTGCCTATGTAATTGGCGCCGAGGGCGCGTGCCTGCGCAAGCATGAAGACGCCCTGGGCGCGCTGGCTGCCCAGGGCCATTTTGCAGAGGCATTGCAAGCGCTGCGGCAGCAGCTCGATCTGGATGCGCTGGTGCCGGTGGTCATGTCCGGCATGGTGGGCAGTGCGCAGGGATGGCAGGAAGTCGCGTACCTCGATAGCAGCGTTCCGCTGGATCGCTTGCCGGAGACGCTGGTGCCGGTCAGCGGCGCGCCAGGCTGCTTCATTGTGCCAGGCTACTGCTACCGCGAACATGGCAGCATCGACGTCATGCGCGGCGAGGAAACCCAGCTGCTCGGGGCGCATCTGCTCAAGCACGGCGACGGTTGTTACGTGCTGCCTGGGACGCACAGCAAATGGGTGGAAGTGGCCAACGGAGCGATTGCCCGCCTGACCACTTTCATCACCGGCGAGTTGTACGCATCCTTGCGCGCGTCGGGGACGCTGGCAGCGCTGATGGCCGAGGGCAAGGCCGACGCCGACGCCTTGCGGGCCGGCGCCAACCGTGCGCAAAGCGCCGAAGCCCTGAGCCATACTCTGTTTGAAGCGCGGGCACGCGTGGTGGCGGGGGAGTCGGACGCCGGAGAAACGCGCTCCTATGTGAGCGGCCTGCTGATCGGCACCGAGTTCGCGGCCCGGCGCGACGAGTCGTCACCGGCTGCGGGCAGCTTGCCGGTGCTGCGCCTGATCGCGTCGCATGAGCTGACCGCGCCATACCGTGAGGTCGCGCAGATGCTCGGCTATGCGACGGAGTTGATTGACCCGGACCAAGCTTACTGCGCGGCCCTGTCCCGCTTCATGGAGGCGATCTGATGAGCGCAATCGACGATTTCCAGCCACCCATGGTTGCCATTCTGCGCGGCTTGACCGAAGCCGAGGCGCCGGCGGTGGCTGCTGCATTGTTTTCGGCCGGATTCCGCATCCTGGAGGTGCCGCTGAACCGGCCCGGGGCGCTGGAGTGTATCCGCGTGCTGGACAGCATCAAGCCAGCCGATGCACTGGTCGGCGGCGGCACCATGACCAGCGTTTCCGACGTGGAGGCAGTACATGCCGCGGGAGGCCGCGTCATGGTGGCGCCGAATTTCGATCCGGCGGTCATGCAGCGTGCGCGCGAGCTGGGCATGCTGACGGTGCCGGGCGTAGCCACGCCAACCGAAGCGCTGGCAGCACTGGCGGCCGGCGCCGACGCGATCAAGTGGTTCCCGGCCGAAACGCTTGGGCCGAGCGGGCTGCGCAGCGTCAAGACCATCCTGCCGCCGTCGGCCAGGATATGGCCAGTAGGCGGCGTCAGTGCTGGCAACCTGCACGAATGGGTGCGCGCCGGCGCCGACGGCTTTGGCATTGGCGGCCGCTTGTATGAACCAGGTATCGCCTTGCCTGACCTGGAGGCGAGGGCGCGCGAACTGCTCGCCGCCTGGCGCGCCCGATGAAGCCCTGTGTCGACAGCCGCCTGTTCGGGGAGCTCGCCAATGGCGAGCCAGTCATGGAATTCACGCTCGATAACGGGCAGGGCATGCTGTTGTCGGTGCTCGACTATGGTTGCATCATTCGCAGCTGGCGCGTGCTCGCGCGCTATGGTGCGCCGGTCGATTTCGTGCTGGGCTTTGACACCTTGCTCGATTACGAACGGGATACGGCCTATTTCGGTGCACTGGTGGGGCGCTTCGCCAACCGGATCGGCCATGGACGCTTCGAACGCGATGGCCGAATTGTCCAGTTGACGCAGAACGAAGGCGAAAACCACCTGCACGGCGGCCGACGGGGCTTCCACAAGCATTGCTGGCAGGGCTATGCGAGCACCGACAACGAGGCGGCACGCCTCAGCCTGTGCCGGCTCAGCCGGGATGGCGAAGAAGGCTATCCCGGCAACCTGCTGGTCATGGTGACCTACGAATTGTCGGTCACTGGCGAGCTGCGCTGCATTTACCAGGCGGTGGCGGACCAGCCGACGCCTGTCAGCATAAGCCAGCACAGCTATTTCAACCTGGCCGGGGAGGGCGATATCCTCGGCCATGAATTGTGTATCGATGCGGGGGAATTCCTGCCGGTGCGGCCGGACCTGGTGCCGGACGGTGAGTTGCGGGCGGTAGCCGGAGGCCCTTTCGACTTCCGCCTGAAACGGCGCATCGGCAATTCGCTGGCGCAGCCGGATCCGCAACTTGCACTGGCGCGTGGCTTTGACCACAATTTTGTGCTGGCACCCGGGCCGGGACCCCATGCCTGCCTCGCCGATCCGGTGTCCGGCCGCCAAATGGACATCTATACCGATTGCCCCGGCCTGCAGTTTTATAGCGGCAACTACCTCGACGGCACACTGGGCGGCAAGGGCCGCGACTTTACCCGTCATGCAGGCCTGTGCCTGGAACCGCAGCATTTCCCCGACGCCCCGAACCGTCCGGCTTTCCCCGACGCTATTTGCCGTCCCGGCGCGCCTTACCGTGCGTCGACACGCTACGTCATCGACAGGTGGAGGTGAAACATGGAGCTGATCGTTGATGCCCAGAATGCCTTGGGCGAATGCATCCTGTGGTGCGAACGCACCCAATCGCTGTTGTGGACCGACATCCTGGGCCGCAAATTGTGGCGTCACCACCTCTCCAGCGGCGAAACCAGGCAATGGGACATGCCCGAACGGCTGGGGTCGTTCGCACTGGCTGCTTCCGAAGGCCGCCTGTTGCTCGGCCTGGAAAGCCGGCTGGCCTGGTTTGATTTTGCCACCGGCGAAGCGATGACGATCGTCGACGTCGAGGCCGACGTGCCTGGGACGCGGATCAACGATGGCCGTTGCGACCGCCAGGGCCGCTTCGTCTTCGGCACCATGAACGAAGCAATCGGCCGGGCCCCGGTCGGGCACTTTTACCGGCTCGGCCATAACCTGCAGCTCGAAGTGTTGCCGCTGGCGCCGGTGGCGATTGCCAACAGCATCTGCTTCAGCCCGGATGGCGGCACCATGTATTTCTGCGATTCCCTGTCGGGCATGATCCGCTGCTGCGACTATGGCGACGACGTTGCGGGAGAGCGCATCTTCACCCATTTGCCGCCGGGCTGCGGTGAGCCCGACGGTTCCGCAATCGATGCTGACGGCTACCTGTGGAACGCCGAATGGGGTGCCGGACGGATTGTGCGCTACCGGCCGGACGGCAGTATCGAGCGTGCCATCGCCGTCCCGGTCAGCCAGCCTACCTGTCCGGCCTTTGGCGGACCGGAGCTGGACCGGCTCTTTGTCACCAGCGCCCTGGTGGACTTGCTGGAAAACGAACGGTTTGCGGGCGGCGTGTTCGGCATGCCCGTCACGGACGCGGTCGGCCTGCCGGAAATTCGCTTCGGCGCTAGAATGGGGGATGACTCAGCAATTTGAACACTTCAAGCCGGTCGCGCTGGAGCACGCCAGCCGCCTGCTCAACCACGGCCCGACGGTCCTGGTCACCAGCGCCCATGGCGGCCGTCGCAATATCATGGCTGCCGCCTGGTCCATGCCGGTGGAATTCACGCCGCCCCGTATAGCCGTCGTGATCGACAAGAACACCTTTACGCGCGAGCTTGCCGCTGCCAGCGGCGTGTTTGCCGTCTGCATCCCCGGCGCCGCTGCGGCCGACCTGGCTTATGCGGTCGGTACGTCGAGCGGACGCGAGGGCGACAAGTTCGACCGCTTCGGCATCGTTGCCCGTCCGGGCGGCGCCACCGGCGCCCCGCTGATCGCCTCAGGCTGTGTCGCCTGGCTGGAATGCCGCCTTATCCCCGAACCGCATGCCGAACAGGCGTACGACACCTGCTTCGCCGAAGTGGTGGCCGCTGCCGCTGACGAACGTGTATTTTCCAACGGGCACTGGTCATTCCGTGAGGATAATGCCGACCTGCATACCTTGCACCACCTCGGCGCTGGAAATTTTGCGCGCGCGAGTGCGATGATAAAAGCGAGGCCGCTCCCTTGATTTATTGTTGAGCCGCCCAATCTTCGCACTCCTGTTACTGATAGAATCGAAGATGCCCGCAAGGCATCGTTCAAGGAGATTGTGATGAGCCGCAAGACACCTATCGAGCGTTACCGCAATATCGGCATTAGCGCCCACATCGACGCTGGCAAGACCACGACGACGGAGCGTATCCTGTTTTACACCGGGGTCAACCACAAGCTGGGTGAGGTGCACAATGGCGCCGCGACCATGGACTGGATGGAGCAGGAGCAGGAACGCGGCATCACCATCACCTCGGCAGCCACCACCGCCTTCTGGAAAGGCATGGGCGGCAATTTCCCCGAGCACCG
>CAMLSG010000203.1 GCA_946482635.1 uncultured Duganella sp. | reverse complement strand
CCGCCGGTGTAAACAAAAAAAGCCCCGGACTTTGCCGGGGCTCGGGAAGGACACCCGCTGAGAGGAAACCACGGATGCCGAGGAGACCTGCGTACAGCGATGCTGCCGGCCACGCGGGCCGGCGGGAATATCAATTACTGCTTCTTGGCGCCGTTGGCGGCAGCAGCGGTGAACTGGTTCACAGCAGCGTTCACGTTGGCTTCGAAGGTTTCAGCAGCAGCCTTGGCGCTCTTGGTGAACTGCTCGTAGCCGGCGTTGGCGTTGTTCAGGGCAGACTTGAACAGGGCAACGGCGCTTTCGCTGCCGGCTGGGGCATTCTTGCTCACTTCGTCAACCAGGGAGATCACCTTGCGGTTGGTCTCGGCGATCTGGCTTTCGGCGGCCTTGCTGAATTCAGCGCCGGTGCCGGAAGCGATCGATGCCAGGTGACGGCCGTAAGCGATGGCTTTCTCGGCAACTGGCTGGGCCTGGGCAGCGGTCAGCGTGAAGAACTCTTGCGGGTCCTTGGCAGCCAGCAGCTGCTTGGTAGCGACCGACGATTCTTCCAGCGATGCCTTGGCTGCGGTGATGTTCAGATCGACGAACTTCTCAACGCCTTCGAAGGCTTTGTTGGTCAGCGAAGAAAAGAGTGCGAATTGGCTTTCGAAGTTTGCCTTGGTGGCATTGGAAAACTGCTCAGGAATCGCAAACATTGGACTCTCCAAATAAGTGAATTAGTCGTTGGAACTTGATGTCTCTACAACAGAAAACAACGCATTGTGCAACGCAACAAAGGCAATTATCCGGGTTCAGGAATCAAAGTCAAGCAGTTTTTGTGCATTGCACAAAGTAACTAACTTCCTGTCAGTAAAGGGTTTCTGGCTAGAAAGCCCATAATTATTGCTGCCAAGCAGGGCATCTGGCCCCAGTGCTAGAATCGCTGGATGCGCTCGCTCTTTTCTCCTATCCCGCTGTTCTTCGTTTTTCTCTGGAGTACCGGGTTTATCGTTGCCCGTTATGGCCTGCCTTATGCTCCTCCGCTGACCTTCCTTCTGCTGCGCTTCCTGGGGGTACTGGCGATCCTGCTCCCGGCCGTGCTGCTGCTGCGCGCGCCATGGCCAAAAGGGAAGGTCGGCCACGTGGCCATCGCCGGCTTGTTGCTGCAGGCGGGTTACCTGAGCGGCGTCTGGTGCGCGATTAAACTCGGCATGCCGGCAGGACTGTCGGCCCTGATCGTCGGTATGCAGCCTATCCTGACTGCCTTTGCGGCGCCCCTGATTGGCGAACGGGTGCGGCCACGCCAGTGGATCGGGCTGGCTTTTGGCCTGGGCGGCGTGGCTCTCGTTGTTTATGCGAAGATCACGCTGGTTGGCCTCAGTTGGCAGGCAATTGCGCTGGCGGTGTTCGCCTTGCTGTCGATTACGGCCGGCACGCTGTACCAAAAACATTTCTGTCCCCAATTCGACCTGCGCACTGGCACCGTCATCCAATTCGCAGCTTCGTTCGTGGCAGTGCTGCCGTTTGCGTGGCTGCTGGAGGATGCTGGTTCGATCCAGTGGACGCCGCAATTCCTCGGCGCGTGGGCCTGGTCTGTGCTCGCCCTGTCCATTGGTGCGATCTTCCTCCTCTTCGCGCTGATTCGTCGCAGTGACGCGACCCAGGTCACAAGCCTGCTTTACCTGACCCCGCCGACCACGGCGATCATGGCGTGGGCGATGTTTGGCGAAGTCCTCAACTGGATGGGCATTGCCGGTATGGCGCTGGCGGTGATTGGAGTAATATTTGTGGTTAAGCAACCCAAATAGGTCTCCATCATGATCAGCTCCCCAGCCCAGCAAGCCGTCGATGCGGCCATCACCTCGCGCCGTTCGATCCGCGCTTTCCAGCCGACCCCGGTGCCGCGCGAAGATATCGAAGCCATCCTGGAGGTGGCGGCCCGCGCGCCGTCCGGCACCAATACCCAGCCCTGGCAAGTCTATGTGCTGACTGGCGCAATGAAGGAAGCCTTGTCTGCCAAGATCCTGGCTGCCTATGCCGATCCGGAACAGAACAAGCTGCATACCGAGGAATACGCGTACTACCCGCGCGAATGGGTTTCGCCTTACATCGACCGCCGCCGCAAGGTGGGATGGGATTTGTACTCGCTGCTTGGCCTGACCCGCGAGAACAAGGCCGGCATGGCGGCCCAGCATGGCCGCAACTTCGAATTCTTCGATGCGCCAGTGGGCATGATCTTCACCATCGACCGCATCATGGAGCAGGGCTCCTGGCTCGATTACGGGATGTTTTTGCAAAATATCATGGTGGCGGCGCGTGGCCGCGGCCTCGATACTTGTCCGCAGGCTGCGTTCACCCAATACCACCGCATCATCAGCGAGGTTCTGGGCCTGCCGGCGAGCGAAACTGTTGTATGCGGGATGTCGCTTGGTTACGCAGATAGTGGCAAAATTGAAAACACGCTGGTAACCGAGCGCGAGCCGATTGCCAAATTTGTTAAATTTATGGAGTGAACAAGCTTTCGTTGTAGCCCTACGTCACTATGGGAAATGTGTATTGTGGGGCTGAAAACATTGGTGCAGAAAAGTTTGATTTTGCTTGCGCAGTAAACTGATTTTGCTACACTGCAACTAGCGATTCTGCTGTTTCACACCGGGGAATGACGAATGAACAAACTTGCTATCAGCGTGCTTGTGTCCTTGCTTTGCGCATCGGCTTCAATTGGATCTGCACAAGCGGCCGTCAAGAAAGCTGGTACCCGCTATGCCGCCCCGGCTGCGAAGACGCAGATGGTCAAGCGCACTGTCAGTGTGCGTGGCCGTAACAAGATCGTTTACCAGCGCGTGACCAAGGTGGCGGACTTCAATCGTCCGACCATGGGCGACCTCGCAGGCCTGAACCTGACGCGCGATCCGCTGGACCTGAAATCCAATGTGGCCCTGGTGCTGGACCAGGCCAATTCCGAAGTCCTGTTCGAAAAGAATGCCGGCGTGGCATTGCCTATCGCCTCGATCACCAAGATGATGACTGGCCTGGTGGTGGTGGAAGCCAACCAGGACCTGGATGAAGTGCTGACCGTGACCGATGAAGATGTCGACCGCGAGAAATACAGTTCTTCGCGCCTGAAAGTGGGCGACCGCCTGACCCGCCGCAACATGCTGCACATCGCACTGATGAGTTCGGAAAACCGCGCCGCATCGGCCCTTGGCCGCAATTACCCGGGCGGCTTGCCGGCCTTCGTGCAGGCGATGAATGAGAAAGCGCAGTCGTTGGGCATGAACGATACCCATTACGTCGATTCCAGCGGCCTGTCCAAGATGAATGTGGCCAGTGCACGCGACCTGGCCAAGCTGGTGCAGGCTGCCTACGAGCACCCGATCCTGCGCGAATTCTCCACCGATCCGAAAGCGGTGGTGGAAAACAGCGGCCGTCCTGTGACCTTTGGCACCACCAACCGCCTGGTGGCGCCGAACTCGGGCTGGGAGATCGGCCTGCAGAAAACCGGCTTCATCAACGAAGCTGGCCGTTGCATGATCATGCAGGCAATGGTGGAAGGCCGCGCCGTCATCATGGTGCTGCTGGATGCCAAAGGCACCGCAGCCCGTGTGGCCGATGCGACCCGCATGAAGAAATGGTTGGCCGCGCTCAAGCCAACCTTCGGTGAAAATGTCAGCGGCGCCAGCACCAGCGCCCAGTCTTACTCGGGTATGTAACCCAGGGTTGCGGAGATCTGGTTGGCAGTATTGACCAGGTCTTCCAGCCAATCATCCTGCAGCCGGTCCGCCGGCGCGGAAATCGACAAGCCTGCCACCAGTTTGCCGGAATCGTCGCGGATGCCGGCCGCCATGCAGCGCACACCCAGTTCCAGTTCCTCATTGTCACGCGCGTAGCCGCGTGCACGCACCAGGCTCAGCTCGCGCTCGAGGCGTGCCAGGTCGGTAATCGAATTCTTGTTATGGCCTGCCAGTCCGGTGCGGGTGGCATAGGCGCGGATCGCCTTCGGTTCATCGACCGACAGGAACAGCTTGCCGGTCGACGTCAGGTGCAGCGGGCCGCGGGCGCCGATGGCGCGCACCACCTGCATGCCAGAACGCTCGGAGTAGGCGCGGTCGATGTACACAATCTCATCCCCCTGGCGTACCGACAGGTTGATGGTTTGCTGCGTTTTCTTGTGCAGGGCGCGCATCGAATCGAGCGCAGCTTCGCGCACGGACAGGCGGCTTTTCACCACATTTCCCAGTTCCAGCAGGCGCATGCCGAGGCGGTAAGTGCCGGGCTCGACACGGTCGACAAAGCGGGTCACCACCAGGTCATTCAGGATGCGGTGGGCGGTGGAGGGGTGCAGGCCGGAGACCTTGGAAAGTTCCTTCAGGCTGACCGGATCCGGGTATTTCGCAAGGGCGTCTAGCAGGGCCGTCATGCGGTCGATAACCTGGATCGTCGTTTTCGGCTCCTGCAGGGGCAGGGTTTCGCTTTTCATGATGTGGTTGGTGCAGTGCGGTATAGGCAGACTTATTTATACCATGATGTGAAAAAAATGGGAATTCTGTCGCTATAATCCGTGTCCATGGAACCTACTAGTGAATTTAAAAGCAAGAGCGGCCTGAAGCGCATTTTCTCGGCCTTTTTCTACTCCCTCGAAGGCCTGCAGACCGCAGTTCGTTCAGAACACGCCTTCCGCCAGGAATTGTTCGTGTTCGTGGTCGGCACCATTGCTGCCCTGTTGCTGCCTGTATCTGCCTTCCAGAAGCTGGTGTTGATCGGCAGCATGGTCATCGTGCTGATCGTCGAACTCATCAATTCTGCGATCGAAGCCGTGGTGGACCGGGTTTCGCTGGAGCGCCATCCGCTGTCCAAGAACGCCAAGGATTTTGGTAGCGCTGCCGTGCTGCTGGCTTGCCTGCTGTCGGGCGCAACCTGGCTGGTCGTCCTGGTCAATCGCTTCTATTAATTACTTTCCGGTATAACGAACGACGAAAACATTCGTTCGTATTTATATAAGGGGCAGTTAATCTGGCATCTCCAAACACAAAAGGGGAAACCAGATGCTGTCCAGGAAACTGATTGCCGCCGCCTTGTTCGCCACTGCCGCAGTGGCCCAGGCTGCCGACGTGAGCTTGCTCAACGTCTCCTACGATCCAACCCGCGAGCTGTACCAGGACGTCAATACTGCCTTCGCGAAGGAATGGAAAGCCAAGACCGGCGACAACGTTAAGATCAAGCAGTCGCACGGCGGCTCCGGCAAGCAGGCGCGCGCCGTGATCGACGGCCTGGAAGCCGACGTCGTCACCCTGGGCCTGGCTTACGACATCGATGCGATCGCCGAGCGCGGCCTGGTGAACAAGGACTGGCAAAAGCGCCTGGCCCATAACGCTACCCCCTACAGCTCCACCATCGTTTTCCTGGTCCGCAAGGGCAACCCGAAAGGCATCAAGGACTGGAACGACCTGGTCAAGCCTGGCGTGGCCGTGATCACCCCAAATCCTAAAACCTCCGGCGGCGCGCGCTGGAACCACCTGGCTGCTTACGGCTATGCGCTGCGCCAGCCGGGCGGCAGCGATGCAAGCGCGCGTGAATTCCTGAAAAAGCTGTACAAGAACGTGCCGGTGCTGGACTCCGGCGCGCGCGGCGCCACCACCACCTTTGTGGAACGCGGCATCGGCGACGTGCTGATCGCCTGGGAAAACGAAGCCCTGCTGGCGATCAAGGAACTGGGCCCGGACAAGGTTGAAATCGTGGCGCCTTCGGTGTCGATCCTGGCCGAACCTCCAGTGGCCGTAGTCGACAAAGTGGTCGACAAGCGCGGCACCCGCAAGGTGGCCGAGGCTTACCTGAACTTCCTGTACACCGACCAGGCGCAGGCCATCATCGCCAAGAACTACTACCGCCCGGGCATCGAGAAGGAAGCGAAGAAGTACGCGGCCCAGTTCCCGAACGTGAAGCTGTTCAAGATCACCGACGTCGCCGGCGACTGGACCACCGCGCAGAAAACGCACTTCGCCGACGGCGGCGTGTTCGACCAGATCTACCAGCCTGGCGCGAAAGTCGCCGGCCAATAATTACGCAACGGAGGGCCGCATGGCGATCCAACAACTGAACCAATTCCGCGTCCTGGTCGCGCCAGGCCTGCACAACAGCGGGCCCGAACACTGGCAGTCCCGCTGGCAGCGCCTGTACCCGCGCTTCGAACGGGTAGAGCAGGCGCGCTGGAGCGATCCGGTCCTGCTGCGCTGGGCCGACCGGCTGGATGAAGTACTGGACCAGGACCGCCGTCCGACCCTGATCGTTGCACACAGTTTCGGCTGCCTCACCACTGCATTGAGCCTGTCACGTTCAACCTCCCCCCATGTGGCGGGTGTCTTGCTGGTGGGGCCTGCCGATCCCGATAAGTTCCAGGTCAGCTCGCTGCTGCCGCACGGAGAACTGCCTTGCCCATCGATCATGGTGGCCAGTACCAACGACCCATGGATGACGGTGAAGAGCGCCGAAACCTGGGCCGGGCGCTGGGGCAGCGACTTCGTCAACGCGGGAGCGCTGGGACATATCAACGCTGAGTCGGGCCTTGGCGACTGGCGTTTTGGCCAGCGCCTGTTGCAGGTCCTTGCGCAGCGCGCATCGAATTTAACAATGGAGAAAACGAATGAGCTTACGCCTTGGCGATACCGCACCGGACTTCGAACAGGATTCCAGCATTGGCAGCATCAGGTTTCATGAGTGGGCAGGCGAGTCCTGGGTGGTGCTGTTCTCGCACCCGGCTGACTTCACGCCGGTGTGCACCACGGAGCTGGGCCTGACCGCCAGGCTGAAGCCCGAGTTCGACAGGCGCAACGTCAAGGCAATCGCATTGTCGGTCGATCCGGCCGACAAGCACAAGGAATGGATCAAGGATATCGAAGAGACGCAGCAAACCGTTGTGGGCTTCCCGATCATTGCCGACGCCGACCGCAAAGTGGCCGAGCTGTACGACATGATCCACCCCAACCAGTCAGCCACGGCCACCGTGCGTTCGTTGTTCGTGATCGACCCGGCCAAAAAGGTACGGCTGCAGATCACCTATCCGCTCAGCACCGGCCGCAACTTCGATGAAGTGCTGCGCGTAATCGATGCCCTGCAACTGACGGATGGCTACACCGTCGCCACCCCCGGCAACTGGAAGGATGGCGATGACGTGATCATCCCGCTCACCGTACAGGATCCGGAAGTGATCAGGCAGAAGTACCCGGCAGGCTACAAGGCCCCGCGTCCCTACCTGCGCATCACGCCGCAACCGAACAAGTAACGGTTCTAGAAATATGCCGGTCAGGAAAGGGAGTAGATCACCAGGTCCCCGGAATGATCAGTGCAGATGTTCTTGCATGCGCCCTTCGGGGCGCTTTTTTTCCTTCAGCATCTCGCGCAACGCGGCGATCTCATTGCGCGCGCTGACGATGCATTGCGGGTTGTTCTTGCCGCCTGGCGGGGCGAATTCGACAGCCGCCAGGATGGCTGCCTGGATAGTGGACAACTTGTCGAAGGCTGCCAGCGGTAGTCCGGCATCTTCGAAATCCGCCATCAGGTGCTTGGCAGTGCAGTAGACAGTGGCCTTTTCGAACTTGGTGTAGGCCTGCAAGGCCATTTCGGTCAGGTCGCACAAACGGTCGGTCAGCAACAGAGCATCAGTCATCACACTTCCTCCCTTGGATCGCTTGCAGACAATGTAGCACTTGGTTGAATACAAGCCAATAGCCTTGCAGCTGTTCCATTCATGCAACGTTGGCAGCTAATTCACTTGTCATAAATGAATTATTTCTTTGTGAGTTCAATTGTGCGAGGTTAGTATTTTTTCGCGGCACCAAATAAAAATCGTTAGAGAGATCGGAATTCCTATGAAACGCACCCTCATCGCCAGTGCTGTTTTACTGGCAACATCGCAAGCTTACGCACAAACCGCCGCCCAACCCGCCGCTGAAGAACAGCAGACCGTGGTCGTGCTGGGCTCGCGCGCAACCGCCAAAACCGCGCTGGACACCGCCGCGCCGGTTGGCCTGATCAACGCCAAGGATTTGCAGACGGCCGGCCCGCTGGAACTGGGCAAACTGCTGCAGACCCTGGACCCGTCGTTCAACTTCTCCACCACCTTCATCAGCGACGGTACCGACATCATTCGCCCAGCGACCCTGCGTTCGCTCGGCCCTGACCAGTTGCTGGTGCTGGTGAACGGCAAGCGCCGCCACCAGCAGGCGCTGGTCAACGTGCAGCAAACCATCGGCCGCGGTTCGGCCGGTACCGACATCAACGCGATTCCGCTGTCGGCAATCCACCACATCGAAGTGCTGCGCGATGGCGCGGCCGCCCAGTACGGCTCGGACGCGATTGCCGGCGTGATCAACATCGTGCTGAAGTCGAACGTGAACGAGACTGCCCTCAGCGGCCAGGTCGGCACCACCAAGGAAGGCGACGGCGACATGGTCTCCGGCAGCGTGAACCGCGGCTGGGCACTGGGCGAAGACGGCGGCTACATCAACCTGTCGCTGGAAGGCCGCAAGCGCGACGAAACCAACCGCGCCGGCCCGACTCGGTCCGCGTCAACCCGCCGCGCGTAACCCAGCGCATCGGCGACAGCGATGCCAAGGATGCCTACCTGTGGTGGAACGCTGCACTGCCGGTCGAAAAATCGGGTGAGTTCTACACCTTCGGCGGCGTGTCCAAGCGCAAGGGCGATTCGTCCGGTTTCTTCCGCCCGAAAGATGATGCCCGCAACGTGCCGGCCGTGTATCCGGAAGGCTTCCTGCCGAATATCCGCACCACCGTGAAGGACGCCTCGTTCGCCTTCGGCTATCGCCGCGACCTGCCGAATGACTGGAAGGCCGACATCAGCATCAACCACGGCATGAGCGAGCTCGATTTCCACGAGAAACAGACCATCAACGTCTCGTATTGGTACGAGCCGAAACCGGGCGGCGGCATCTATGCCGAGTCCCCGTTTGAAGCCGACACCGGCAAGCTGAAATTCAACCAGACCACTCTCAATGCCGACGTGAAGGGTCCGGTCAAATTTGGCAGCGAAGAAGTATTCGTCGCTACCGGCTTCGAATACCGCCGTGATAATTACCAGATCGTCGCCGGCGATCCTGTGTCCTACCAGTATGGCCGTACCAACAACCCGGCAATCACCATCAACAATCAGAAGGGGGGCGTGGCGGCCTCCGGCACCCAGGGCTTCCCCGGCTACACCCCAGCCACCGCAGTGGACGAGGGCCGCCACAATATCGCCCTGTTCCTGGACACGGAGTACCACCCGGTCAAGGACCTGCTGCTGGGAGCAGCAGTGCGCTACGAGAAGTACTCCGACTTCGGCAACACCACCACCGGCAAGCTCAGTGCGCGCTGGGACCCGACCAAGGAATTCGGCCTGCGCGGCAGCGTGTCGTCCGGCTTCCGCGCACCGGGAGTGCAGCAGAAGTTCTATAGCTCGGTCTCGACCAACCTGAACGACAAGGGCGAGTTGACTGAAACCCTGACCGCACGTGAAGGCAGCGCCGTCACCACTGCCCTGGGTATCAAGCCGCTGAAGGAGGAGACCTCGCGCAACGCCTCGATCGGCATGGTGCTGCGTCCGGCGAAGAACATGTCGCTGACCGCTGACCTGTACCAGATCAAGATCAAGGACCGCATTGTGTTCTCAAGCGAGATCACGCCGGAAGAAGGCGGCGGCCCGATCGCCAACGTGCTGAATCCGCTGGGCGTAGGCCAGGCACAGTTCTTCACCAACGCCGTCGACACCAAGACCC
>CAMLSG010000202.1 GCA_946482635.1 uncultured Duganella sp. | reverse complement strand
GCCAGATCACCGCCGATTCGGCCGTCAAGCTGACCACCGCGCGCTACTTCACGCCTAACGGCCGCGGCATCCAGGCCAAGGGTATCGTGCCGGACGTGCTGGTGGATGAAACGGCGGAGGGCGACGCCATCAACAGCCTGCGCCTGCGCGAGGCCGACCTGCAGAAGCACCTGGCCAACGGCGACGGCGAAGAAGACAAGGAAGGCCGGATCCGCCGCGACGAACTGGAAGAAGAGCAGCGCCTGCTGGCCGCCGCGAAAAAGCAGAAGCCTTTCGAGTTCGGCGGCAAGGACGACTTCCAGCTCGAACAGGCGCTGCGCCATTTCAAGGGCTTGCCGGTCAAGACGGCCAAGCCTGAGCTGGCGGCGAAGTAAATGAACGACCAGCAGCTGCTGCGATATTCGCGCCACATCCTGCTCGATGAAATCGGCATCGAGGGTCAGCAGGCGATGTTGCAGGGCAGGGCGCTGGTGATCGGCGCGGGTGGGCTGGGTTCACCGGCATCGCTTTACCTTGCCTCGGCCGGCATCGGCCAGCTGACCATCGTCGACCATGACAGCGTCGACCTGACCAACCTGCAGCGCCAGATCGCCCATACCACCGAGCGTGTCGGCCAGCCCAAGGCCGAATCGGCGCGCGCCACCCTGAATGCCATCAATCCCGAATGCCAGGTGAACGCCCTGGTCGAACGCGTCGACGACGCGCGCCTGGCGGCGCTGGTGGCGCAGCACGACGTGGTGCTCGACTGCACCGACAACTTCAAGACCCGCCACGCCGTCAACCGCGCCTGCGTGGCGCACCGGGTGCCGCTGGTGTCCGGCGCCGTGATCCGCTTCGACGGCCAGGTCAGCGTGTTCGACACGCGCACGGAAGGTCCGTGCTATTCCTGCCTGTTCCCGCAGGACCAGCCATTCGAGGACGTGGCCTGTTCCACCATGGGCGTGTTTGCGCCGCTGGTGGGCGTGGTCGGCGCCATGCAGGCGGCCGAAGCGCTCAAGCTGGTGATGGGGGTCGGCGAATCGCTGTCGGGCCGCCTGTTGCTGCTGGATGGATTGCGCATGGAGTGGAACAGCATTAGCATCACCCGCAACGAGGCCTGTCCTGTCTGCGGGACACAACATCAATAAACAGGAGATCCAACAATGAAGCGAGTTTCCGCCGTCCTGGCGCTGGCGATTGCAAGCGCGTTCAGCGCGCAGGCAGCCGTCACGCAGACCACCCGCTACGTCATCATTTCCGAGAACAACGGCAAGCAGATGGGCGAGCAGGTGGTGGAAAACCACGACGACGGGCTGACCAGGGTTCGCTACATTTACAAGGACAATGGCCGCGGCCCCGAGCTGACGGAGGAATTCCGCCTGGCTGCCGACGGCACCATGTCGTACTACCATTCCAAGGGCAATTCGACCTTCGGCGCCGTGGTGGACGAAACCTTCGAGCGCGACGGCACCAGGGCGAAATGGAAATCCACTACCGAGCAGGGTGAAAAATACGTCGCCGGTCCGGCCGTCTATGTGGCGCTGAACGGCAGCTTTGAAGTCGATTCGCGCGCCATCGCCGCGCTGGCCAGGACCGCTTCCGCCAGCATCCCGTTGCTGCCTTCCGGCACGCTGAAGCAGGTCGTGCTCGATGAAGTGCAGGTTGCCGGCCCCAAGGGCCAGACGCAGCAGGTGCAGCTGGTGGCGCAGACCGGCCTGGGGCTGAGCCCGAAATTCCTGTGGATCAGCAAGGGTGACAATCCTTCCCTGTTTGCCGTCGTCGAACCGGGCACTTACGTATTCGCCATCGAAGGCTGGCAGGACAACGGCAAGCTGCTGGCCGAACGCCAGAAAGTCGCCGAAGCGAAAATGCTGAACGACCTGGCCGCCAAGCTGCAGCACCCGCTGCAAGGCCTGACCGTGGTGAAGAACGCCCGCATCTTCGACAGCAACAAGGCCACCGTCGGCGCGCCATCCGACGTCTACGTGCTGCGCGGCCGCATAGCCGCCATCCTGCCGGCCGGCTCGCCGGTGCGCGGCGCCGTCAACGAGATCGATGCCGCCGGCCGCATCATGCTGCCAGGCCTGTTCGACATGCACGGCCACATCGGCCGCTGGGAAGGCGCGCTGCACGTGGCAGCCGGCGTGACTACGCTGCGCGACATGGGCAACGACAATGCCCAGCTGCAGATGATGATCGACGAAGTTGCCGACGGCGAGCTGCTGGCGCCGCAGATCGTGCCGGCCGGCTTCCTGGAAGGCGAAAGCCCGTACTCCTCCAATGGCGGCTTCGTGGTGAAGACGCTGGAGCAATCCAAGCGCGCCATCGACTGGTACGCCGAGCATGGCTACCCGCAGCTCAAGATCTACAACTCCTTCCCGAAAGAGATCCTGAAGGACACCGTGGCCTATGCCCACATGCGCGGCATGCGCGTGTCCGGCCACGTGCCGGCCGGCCTGCGCGCCCAGCAGGTGCTGGATGCGGGCTACGACGAGCTGCAGCACATCAACCAGGTCATGCTGAACTTCCTGTTCAAGCCGGGCGTGGAAACGCGCAGCCTGGAACGCTTCTACCTGCCGGCTGAAAAAGTCGCCGGCCTGGACTTCAATTCGAAGGAAGTGAAAGACTTCGTCGCCACGCTGAAGAAAAAGCAGATCGTGATCGACCCGACCCTGGCAACCTTCGCCTTCCTGAAGCAGAAGGACGGCGACGTCAACGAGCCGTGGGCGGCCGTGGAAGGCAATATGCCGCCCGACGTGGCGCGCGGCTTCCACGTCGGCACCATGAAGATCCCGGATGCCGCCACCCAGGCGCGCTACGAGAAATCCTTTGCCAAGATGGTGCAGTTCGTCGGCACCCTGCATAAGGCCGGCGTGCCGATCGTGGCCGGTACCGACGACCTGGCAGGCTTCACCCTGCATTCGGAACTGGCCTTGCTGGTGAAAGCCGGCCTGACCCCGGCCGAAGCAATCCAGGTCGCTACCCGCAACGGCGCCCGCTATACCCGCACCAGCGCCGACCGCGGCAGCATTGAGACCGGCAAGCTGGCCGACCTGGTGCTGGTGGACGGCGACCCGACCAGGAACATCGAAGACCTGCGCAAGGTTTCCGCGGTGATTACGCGCGGCCAGGTAATCTATCCTAATGAAGTGGACGAAGCGCTGGGCATCAAGCCTTTCGTCGCCGATGTGCCGGCGGTGAAGCCGCTGCAAGCCGTGCCGTCGAATATCGCCGGTTCCAACGACGGGGTGTTGCGCCGCGCTGGCGCAATTGGCCGCAAGCACGATTGAATCACTTATACTGCCAGTTTAATTTTTAGTGAATCTTATGCAAAAACCAAGCAAACGCCGCTCCGGCGGTTTCACGCTGATCGAAATCATGGTTGTCGTTGTGATCATGGGCGTGCTGGCGGCACTGGTGCTGCCTAAGGTGCTGGACCGCGTGGGCCAGTCCAAGACTGCCGCCGCCAAGGTCGAAATTTCCACCATCATGCAGGCGCTGAAGATGTACAAGCTGGATAACCAGCGCTATCCGACCACGGAACAGGGCCTGCAAGCCCTGATGGCCAAGCCCACCGCCGGCCCTGCGGCCAACGGCTGGAAGGCGCCGTACCTGGAAAAAATGCCGAAGGACCCTTGGGGCAATCCGTACCAGTTCCTGTCCCCGGGCGTAAAAGGTGAAGTCGATGTGTTCTCCTATGGCGCCGACGGCCAGCCAGGCGGCAGCGGCGACGATGCAGATATCGGTTCCTGGGAAATCTGAGCGTTCGGCAGCGCACTCGGCGGGATTCACGCTGATCGAGCTGCTGGTAGTGCTGGTCATCATCGGCATTACGCTCGGCCTGACCGTGATGAACGTCGCGCCGTCCCAGGCGCAAGCCATGCAGAAGGAAGCGCAGCGCGTCGCGCTCCTGATGCAGCTGGCGCGCGATGAAGCCATCGTGCGCAACCGGCCGATCGCCTTTGAGGCGGGGCCGGACAGTTACCGCTTCCTGGTGCGTAACGACAAAACCTGGGAAACGCTGCCGCAGGACGACCTGCTGCGCGAACGCCCTTTCCAGCTCGGCCCGCTCACGCTACTGCTTGACCCGCCGACCAATGTACCCGGCACCATGCGCATCGTGTTCGGCCGCGAGCCGGTCGACCGGCCTTTTACGCTGACCATGGCCAGCGGCGATTTGCGCGCCATCATCCGTGCCGACGGTGTCGGCCATTTCACGGTGGACTGAAGAATGCGGCAACGAGGCTTTACCCTGCTGGAAGTGCTGGTGGCGCTGCTGATCGTCTGCACCGCGCTGGGCGCCGCCTTGCGCGCCATGGGCAGCCTGACCCAGAACAGCGACGGCCTGCGCACCAATATGATGGCCGTCTGGTCGGCCGAGAACCGCATGGTGCAGGTGCGGCTGGCCAAAGTCTGGCCGGCGCCGGGCAAAACCACCTTTGAATGCCCGCAAGCCGATTTCAATTTCATTTGTGAAGAAGTCGTGTACTCCCTGCCGAAC
Organism: uncultured Duganella sp.; assembly: GCA_946482635.1. The sequence goes on along the minus strand of CAMLSG010000202.1, from coordinate 5,269 downwards.
CCGCGCATGCGCCGCATCGAAGTGAGCGTCTACGAAGCCAGCGCGCCGGAACGCCGGATTACGTCGCTGAACCAACTGGTGCTGCAGGAATGAAGAACGCGCGCGGCTTTACCCTGATTGAGCTGCTGGTGGCGATCACCGTGCTGGCCATCGTCGCCGTGCTGGGCTGGCGCGGGCTGGATGGCATTGTGCGCTCGCGCGAGCAGCTGACGCAGAACATGGAGCAGACGCGCGGCACCCAGCTGACCTTCGCCCAGATGCAAAGCGACCTGGAACAGATTGCCGACAAGCCGCTGTTGCGCGAACGCCAGAACATGCTGGCCGAGAGCAACCGCCTGGTCTTCGTGCGAACCGTGCTGGTCGAGAATTCGGCATCGCAGCTGCAAGTGGTCAGCTACACCATCCGCGACGGCGTGCTGTCGCGCAGCGAATCGCAGGGCGCGCGCGACCTGCTGCAGCTGGACGCGCTGTGGAAGTCCGCCCTTGAACAATCGAATACGCAGGGCGCGGTGGGCTTGCAGGCCGGCGTGGCCAATATGGAATTCCGGGTGTGGGAAGGCGGCGGCTGGCGGCAGGCGGCGAGTGCTTCTTCCACGCCGCCGAAGACAGAATGCCTGGATCCCGATCCCAATAAATGCAAGGACACCGGCGCCAAGGCCTCGACCAGGGCGGAAGGCCCTACCGGGCTCGAAATCTCGCTGCAAATCCAGGGCCAGCCGGCGCCCCTGGTCAAAGTTTTCCTGTTGGGGGCAGTATGAAACGGCGCTTCGCAGTCCGCCAGCGCGGCGTAGCTGTTGTTACGGCGCTACTGCTGACCACACTGGCGGTGACCATCGTGGCCAACCTGTTCTGGCAGCAGCAGGTGCAGGTGCGCTCGATTGAAAACCAGCGCCTGCACTCGCAGGCGCGCTGGCTGCTGCGCTCTGTCCTTGATTTTGCAAGGCTTATCCTGCGCCAGGACATGCTGGATAACCGCAGCATGACGCTGTCAGACCGTATCTGGGCCACGCCCGTGCAACCAACCCGGCTTGACGACCTGATCAAGCGCGAGCGGATCGAGGGCGAAAGTTTCGATGCCAGCTTTTCCGGGCAGAATTACGACGCACAATCGCGCTACAATCTTGCGAATCTGGCCAGCACGACCGGGGCTGGCGGCATCAATAAGAAGCAGGTAGCGGTGTTTGCGCGCCTGTTGCAAATCCTGCAGCTTGACCCGGCGCTGGCCAAGGCGGTCGCGATCCAGGTGGCGCGCAGCGAAGGCGCTGGCCTGCTGCAGCAGCCGCCGGGAACGACGCCGCCGCCGGACATCGAGGCGGTGCCGCCGGGCGGCGGGCAGCCGATGAAGATGCTGCGGGCGGAAGATTTGCTGTCGGTGTCCGGTTTTGACCAGAAGGCCATCGACAAGCTGCGCGAATTCGTCATCGTCCTGCCGGCTGCGACGCCGATCAACGTCAACACGGCGCCTGCGGAACTGCTGGCGGCCTTGTTTAACGGTTCGGTGTCGGAAGGGCAGAACCTGGTGGTAGCGCGCAAGCGCTCCCCGTTCGTTAACGTTGGCACCTTCAAGCAGCATGTGAACAAGCCGCTGCTGCTGCAGGACAGCGACCTGGACTGCCGCAGCGATTACTTCCTCGTCATGAGCCGGATAAAGCTGGACAGGGCAGAACTGGTGTCATGGTCGCTGATCCACCGCGACCAGAACGGCACGCAAGTGGTGTGGATACGGGAAATTTAAGGAATAGGGAAGGCCAGCTTTGACAACACTCTACATTCGGTATCCGGCCCGTGCCGCAGCCGCCGACAACGGCGTGCCGGCGAGCTGCCAGTTCGCGCTGGTGGGCGATGGCGGCAACGTGATGCAGCAGGGCGCCGGCGCGCTGGGCAACCTCGGCGAACTGGTGTCGTCCGCGCGCCGCGTGGTGCTGCTGCTGGCTGCCGCCGATGTCTCGCTGCTGAAAGTCAAAATGCCGCCGCTGTCGGGCGCCAGGCTGAAGGCCGCCCTGCCCAACCTGGTGGAAGAACAGGTCCTGGGCGACCCGGCCGACTGCGTGCTGGCCCTGGCCCCCGCCAGCGGCGACAGCGACGAGCGCGTGGTCGCCGTGGCCAACCGCGCCTGGCTGGAAGTGCTGGTCAAGGCCCTGGTGGCGCAAGGCGCGCACGGCGTATCGGCCTTGCCGGTGCAACTGAGCCTGCCGCTGGCGCCGGGCAGCGTGTCGGCCGCCCTCGGCGTGGACGACGCCGGCCTGGAACTGACCCTGCGCACCGCACCCAACGAAGGCCTGGGCCTGACCCTGCCGAATGCCGCCGAACCGGCGCTGCACACCCTGCGCGCGCTGGCCGGCGAAGCCCCGGTCACGCTGTACGTGGCGCCGGCCCAGCGTGCCGAATATGCCGCAGCGGCAGCCAGCGTGCCGGGCATCACGATCGAAGAAGACAACTGGGTGCACCGCATCGCCGCAGCGAAAGCGGCGGCGTTCGACCTGGCCGCCGGCCTGGGCGCCGTCAGCGGCGCCACCGCCCGCGCCTGGGCGCGCTGGAAATGGCCTTACCGTATCGCCGTTGCGGCGGTACTGGTCAATATCGTCGGCATGAACTGGGAGTGGATCCGCCTCAAGCGCGAAGCCGACGCCGTGAAGCAGAACATGGTGCAGGTCTTCCGCGCGGCCTATCCGAACCAGCCGGTCACCGGCGACCCGGTGGCGCAAATGCGCCGCAATATTGCCGTGGCGCGCGCCAGCAGCGGCGGCGGAACGCCTGATGAATTTACCAATATGAGCGCGGTCCTGGGTGAAGCGCTTGCCGTGCTGCCCAACCGCGAAGCGGTGGCCGGCATCGAGTACAAGGAACGCAGCATGACGGTCAAGTTCAAGCCGAACAGCGTCGACGCCAATGCGCTGGCGCAGGTCCAGGCCGCGCTGGCCCAGCGCAAGATGAGCGCCAGCGAAAGCGGGCCGGGCGTGTGGCTGGTCAAGGCGGGGGGCAAGTAATGGCGAAACTGAACGACACCATCAACGGCTACCGTGCCGCTGCCGCGACCTGGTGGAGCGCACGCACCGAGCAGGAGCAGCGCATGCTGGCCATCGGCGGCGTGGTGGTCGCCCTTGGCCTGGTCTGGGGCGTGCTGGTCGACCCGGCGCTGACTGGCCGCGCCAGGCTGCAGAAAGAGCTGCCGCAGCTGAACCAGCAAGTGGCCGAGCTGCAGTCGCTGGCAGGCGAGGCGAGCCAATTGGCGGCCCAGCCGCCGGTGCAGCCGCAGCCCCTCAGCAAGGATGGTGTGGCGGCGCGGCTGCAAGCGGCCGGCCTGGCCACGCAAAACCTGGCGGTCACCGGCGATTACATTAAAGTGGAATTCAAGGGGGTGCCGTTTGCCGGCCTGGTGACCTGGCTGGATGCGATGCGCCGCGAGCAGCGCGTGGTGGTGCAGGAGGGCAGCGTGACGCAGCAGGGCCCGGCCGGCCAGGTGGACGCCAACCTGACCTTGCGCCAGGAGTCGTCCGCACAATGAAGCGCGCAGTATTGTGGTTGCTGGCAATTGTGCTCAGCGCAGGCTTGACGATCCTGGCTTTCCTGCCCGCCAGCTGGATGGGGCAAATAGTGGAAAGCCAGAGCGGCGGCCGTTTGACCCTGGGCGATGCGCAGGGTACGCTGTGGCGCGGTTCCGCCTTCGTCGGCGGCGCCGCCAGCAAGGACGGCGCGGTGACGCCGCTGCTGCCGGGACGTTTCAGCTGGAGCCTGTCGCCGCTGGTGCTGTTCGGCAGCGTGGACGTGGAATTGCAGAACCCGGACGCCCTGACGCAGCCGGTAACGCTGCGCGGCGGCTGGAGCAGCTGGGAAGTCAGCCCGGCGGCCCTGATGCTGCCGGCCGATGGCCTGGCGGGGCTGGGCGCGCCACTGAACACGCTGGCGCCCAGCGGCCAGATGAAATTGTCCTGGTCTTCGCTGCACCTGGCGCGCGAAGGGCAGGCGGTGTCGCTGAATGGCCGCACCACGCTGGAAATGCAGGACATGTCGTCGCGCCTGACGCCGGTGAAGCCCCTGGGCAGCTACCAGCTGGCGTTCGACTGGAAAGGCCAGCAAGCCGCGCTGGCGCTGAATTCGCAGCGCGGCCCGCTGCTGCTGAGCGGTGCAGGAAAATTTGCCAATGGCCGGCTGGAGTTTTCCGGCCAGGCGGAAGCGGCAACCGGATTTGAAGACCAGCTTGGCGGCCTGTTAAGCATGCTGGGCCAGCGTAAGCCAAATAGCGTTAAAAACGTCATTGCACTAGAGTTCCGATAATGAAAACACACACTGCAAGCCCAACCCCCTTCCCGGCACTGCGCCGCCTGAGCGCTGCCGCGCTGCTGTGCTGTGCGCTGGCGCCCGCCGCCGCTCCGGTCACGGCCTGGGCCCAGCCCAATGACGAAGCCGCGCTGAATTTTGTCGGCGCCGACATCGAATCGGTGATCAAGGCCGTCGGCCACTACACCAACATCACCTTCCTGATCGACCCGCGCGTCAAAGGCACCCTGACCCTGGTCTCGGAAAAGTCCATCACCAAGTCGCAGGCTTTCCAGCTGCTGGCCTCCGCGCTGCGCCTGCAAGGCTACGCCATCGTCAGCGGCGACGGCTACGCCAAGGTGGTGCCGGAAGCGGAAGCCAAGCTGCAGGCTTCGCCGACCGTGATCGGCGGCCAGAAAAGCCCGCAGGGCGACCAGATCGTGACCCAGGTGTTCCACCTGAACCACGAAAACTCGGCCAACCTGGTGACCGTGCTGCGCCCGCTGATCACGCCGAACAACACCATCAACGCCAACCCGGGCAACAACACCCTGGTCATCACCGACTACTCGGACAACCTGAAGCGCCTGGCCAAGATCGTGGCTTCGCTCGATGCGCCGTCGTCGGCCGACCTGGACGTGGTGCCGGTGCGCTACGCCATTGCCAGCGACCTGGCAGCCATGATCAACAAGCTGATGGAACCGGGCGCCGGTGGCGATTCCGGCCGCGTGACCCTGGTGCCGGATCCGCGCACCAACTCGCTGGTGGTGCGCGCACCGTCGGCGGCGCGCGCCAACCTGGCCAAGTCCCTGATCGCCAAGCTGGACCAGCCGACCGCGCAAGCGGGCAATGTGCACGTGGTCTACCTGAAAAACGCGGAAGCCACCAAGCTGGCGGAAACCCTGCGTTCCGTTGTGTCGGGCGATGGCGGCAGCAGCAGCCAGTCCGGCAGCAATAGCGGCAGCCTGTCTTCGCTGGGTGGCGCCGGCAACAGCAACAGCCAGATGGGCCA
>CAMLSG010000201.1 GCA_946482635.1 uncultured Duganella sp. | reverse complement strand
GCCGGGCACGGTAGAAGAACTGCCGTTGCTGCCGAGCTTTCTCTACCTGCCGCATCCGGACGAGCTGGCGGCCGGCGATCTGGCCCTGCCCTGGGCTGCTGCCGGCGGACAGCTAGCAGTGACGGGCGAAATGGCACGCAGCCGCGGCGCCACGACGCCGATCCGCCTGGTGTCGAGCGCCAAGAGCTGGCTGTGCCACCCTGGCGTGGACCGCCGCGCAGCCATCCTGCCGCACGACGCGCCGGAGGAAGTGTCGCGCGTCTCGCCGCTGGAAGCTTCGACCCGCTACCTGAAACACCTGCGCGCGGCATGGGACAACGCCCATCCGGACGCACCATTCACGCAGCAGGCGGTTACCGTCACGATCCCCGCGTCGTTCGACCCGGCCGCGCGCGAACTGACCGCGGAAGCCGCGCGTGCTGCCGGCTACGAAAACGTCACCCTGCTGGAAGAGCCGCAATCGGCACTGTACAGCTGGATCCAGAACAGCGATGGCCGCTGGCGCAAGGAAGTCAAGCCGGGCGACATCATCCTGGTGGTGGACGTGGGCGGCGGCACCAGCGACTTCTCGCTGATCGCCATCCTCGAACGCGATGGCAAGCTGGAGCCGCACCGCGTGGCCGTGGGCGACCATATCCTGCTGGGCGGCGACAATATGGACCTGGCGCTGGCCCACCTGGTCGCGCGCAAGCTGGCCGCCAACGGCACCCAGCTCGACGCCTGGCAGATGCGCGCGCTGACTTATGGCTGCCGTGCTGCCAAGGAAAACCTGCTGGCCAATGCGCAGGCCGAAACCTGGCCTATCGTCGTGCCAAGCCGCGGCTCGAAACTGATCGGCGGCTCGATCCGCACCGAACTGACGCGCCCTGAAGTCACGGCCTTCATCACCGACGGCTTCTTCCCGAAAGTGGAAGCCTCGGCGCGCCCGGCTGTGCGCACGCGCGCCGGCCTGACCCAGCTTGGCCTGCCTTACGCGCAGGACGCTGCGATCACCAAACACCTGGCAGCCTTCCTGGCGCGACAGGCGGGCGCCACGACAGAACTGGAAGGCTTTACCGCCAACCCGGCCCATACCTTCCTGCATCCAAGCGCAGTGCTGTTCAACGGCGGCGTGTTCAAGTCCGAACTGCTGGCCAATCGCGTGATGGAGACCATCAACGAATGGCTGTATATGGAAGGCGCGGAACCGGCACGCATGCTGGGCGGCGCGGACCTGGACCTGGCCGTCGCGCGCGGCGCGGCTTACTACAGCTATGTGCGGCGCGGCGCCGGCGTGCGCATTCGCGGCGGTACCGCCCGCTCCTACTACGTGGCGGTGGAATCCTCGATGCCCGCCATTCCGGGCATGGAGCCGCCGATCCAGGCGCTGTGCGTGGCGCCGTTCGGCATGGAAGAAGGCAGCGAGCTGGAATTGCCGGGCCAGGAATTTGGCCTGGTGGTGGGCGAGCCCGTGCACTTCCGCTTCTTCGGTTCCTCCGTGCGCCGCCAGGACCAGATTGGGTCCGTGCTCGATTTCTGGGGTCCGGAAGAACTGATTGAGCTGAACGAAATCCAGGCTACGCTGTCGCCGGAAGGCCGCTCCGTTGGCGAGGTGGTGCAGGTGCGCCTGCACGCCTATGCCAGCGAGTCCGGCACCCTGGAACTGCTGGCAGTGGCGCAGGATGGCCAGCGCTGGAAGGTCGAGTTTGACGTGCGCGGCAGCGGCGAAGGCCAATGACGCAGTACCTGGTCAGCATCGACCTTGGCACCACCAATTCGGTACTCGCCTATGCCGCGCCGGGCGGCGACGTGCAGTTGCTCGACGTCGAGCAGCTCGCTGCGCCCGGCGAAGTTGGCAGCGCGGTGCTGCTGCCCTCTTCGCGCTATCATCCGGCAGCCGGTGAATTTGCCGAGGGCGAGTTGCAGTTGCCGTGGCCGGAACCTGCCGTGGCGGATGCGCCGGCCGGCGCTATCATCGGCCGCTTTGCACGCAAGCTGGGCGGACAGGTGCCGGGCCGGATGGTTGCCAGCGCCAAGAGCTGGCTATCCCACACTGGCGTGGACCGCATGGCGCCGATCCTGCCGTGGGGTGCCTCGGACGATGTGGCGCGCGTCTCGCCGGTTGCTGCCAGCGCGAGCTATCTCGCACATTTGCGGGCGGCCTGGAATACCCGGTTTCCTTCAGCCCCGCTCGAGCAGCAGCAGCTCGTACTGACGATCCCCGCTTCCTTCGACGAGGGCGCCCGTGCGCTGACGCTGGAGGCTGCCCGCATGGCGGGCCTGCCGGACTTGCGGCTGCTGGAAGAGCCGCAGGCAGCCCTGTACGATTGGCTGTACCGGCATCGCGCTTCGCTGGCGCAAGAGCTGGCCGAGGCGCGGCTGGTGCTGGTGGCCGACGTCGGCGGCGGCACCACCGACTTCACGCTGGTCAAGGTGGAGATGGCGGGAGGCAAGCCGCAACTGACGCGCATCGGCGTCGGCAATCACCTGATCCTCGGCGGCGACAATATGGACCTGGCGCTGGCGCACCTGGCCGAGCAGCGACTTAGCGGCGGTGCGGCGGATGCGGCAGCGCCGCAGCGCCTGTCGGCCGCCCGCCTTGCGCAGCTCACGGAACGCTGCCGGGCGGCGAAGGAAACACTGCTGGCGGCCGACGCGCCGGAGCAGGTTTCCGTGACCCTGCTCGGCTCCGGCTCGAAGCTGGTCGGCGGCAGCCGCTCGATCACGCTGCAGCGCGAGGACGTCGAACGCATTGTGCTGGACGGCTTTTTCCCCGCCAACGAAGCGCAGCAGCCGGCACAGGCCAAGCGCGCAGGTATCGTCGAATTCGGCCTGCCCTATGCTTCTGATCCGGCCATTACGCGCCACCTGGCCAGCTTCCTGCGCCAGCATGCAACGGCTGCGCGTGAAGCACTGGGACTGCCGGACGACGGCAAGCTCGCCATCCCCGATACGCTGCTGCTGAACGGCGGGGTGTTCCGGGCGGCCAGGCTGGCAGAGCGGCTTGCCGGCACCCTGTCGGGCTGGCGCGGCGAGCAAGTACGCGTGCTGCACAACGAAGATCCCGATGTCGCGGTCGCACGCGGCGGCGTAGCCTATGCGCTTGGCCGGCAAGGGCTGGCGCCTGTCATCGCCGGAGGATCTCCGCGCAGCTACTGGCTGCTGCTCGACAATGCGCGCGCCCCAGGCGTCACGCGCCGCGCCGTATGCCTGCTGCCGCGCGGTACCGCAAGCGGCCACGAAGTGCGCCTTGATGAACGCAGCTTTGCCTTGCGTCTCGGGCGGCCGGTGCGCTTCCATATCGCCACCACGCTGGCCGATGCAGTGCCGCCGCAAGCGGGCGACGTGGCCGACCTGTCGCCCGACGACCTGACCGTGCTGCCGGCCATCGCCACCGTCCTGCGCGACAGCACGGATGCCAATGCGCGCAAGGAAATCACCGTGCAATTGGCGGCTTCGCTGACCGAAGTGGGCACGCTGGAGGTCCATTGCGAAGGCAACGGCCAGCGCTGGCAGCTCGAATTCCAGCTGCGCGAACATGGCTCCGACGAAGCGGCTGATTCCGGCGCAGAGAATGCCGGCGCCGATGCCGCCACGGCGGATCAGTTGCCGGCACGCCTGCCCGATGCACTGGAAAAGATCGACCGCATCTTCGGCAGCCGCGCGCAACAAGTGGACGCCAAGGAAGTGCGCCAGCTCCGCAGCCAGCTCGAACACCTGCTCGGCAGCCGCGAACGCTGGGCCACGCCCCTCCTGCGCCGCCTGTTCGACGCCTTGATGGAGCGCGCCAAAGGCCGCCGCCGCTCGGCGGAGCACGAGCGCACCTGGATGAACCTTGCCGGCTATTGCCTGCGCCCTGGCTTCGGCCACACGCTGGACGAATGGCGCATCGAGCAGTTGTGGGCGATTTTCGAGACCGGTGTTCAGAACCACAAGGACAACCAGGTTTGCGCCGAATGGTGGACGCTTTGGCGGCGCGTATCGGGCGGCCTGCCGCCGGCGGCGCAATTGCGCCTGCTGGACGATTTCGCCTTCAACCTGCAAGCCGATGCCAGCGAACGCGGACGCCGGCCCGTCACCCTGGTGAATGGCAGCGAAGAAGACATGCTGCGCCTCGGCGCGTCGCTGGAACGCATTCCGTCCGCCTACAAGGCCGAAATCGGCAACTGGATGGTGGGCGAACTGCCGAAGGCCAAGACCCTGGCAACGCAAACCCGCTACCTGTGGGCGCTGGGGCGGGTCGGCGCCCGCCGTCCCTTCCACGGCAGCGCGCACGATGTGGCGCCGGTCGAAACGGTGGAACAATGGCTGCAGGCCGTGATGCTGCTGGATTGGCGCAAGGTGGAACCGGCAGGCTTTGCGGCGGCCCACCTTGCGCGCATGACCGGCGACCGTTCGCGCGATATCGACGAGGCCTTGCGCGCCGAAATCGTGCGCCGGCTCCAGGCTGCGGGTGCGCCGCCAAGCTGGCCGTCCATGGTGCGCGAGGTTGTCCAGCTCGACCAGGCCAGCGAGCAGCGCATGCTGGGCGAGGCGCTGCCGCCGGGCCTGAAGCTTCTCAGCTAGCCGCGTTGCCGCGCGCAGCCTGCGCCTGCTGCTGGGCGACGAAGCCATCGAAGGCTGCAATCACGCTGTCATAGCGGTGCTCGTTGCCTTCCATCTGTGCCAGCGCGTAGCAGGTCGCTTCCAGCGTCGAGAGCTGGTCGGGCGCATGCGCCTTGCGAATCAGGTAGTGCGACGGCGGCGTGTCCCGCAGCGGAAGGCGCGGCAAGGCCTGCAGGGCCGGATTCAGATACAGCATCTTGCGGCTCTTGCGCCAGGTGGCGTCCAGCACGACCAGCCGGATCTCCGCCGGCGCCAGCTCGGCGCTGATTGGCGGTGGCGGTGCGATGCCGAGCGAACGGTCTCCGGGAGTGTCCGGATAGAGCAGGACCGGCTGGCGGGCGCCTGCACCGAGCATGACGCGCAATGCCTCTGCATCAAACTGTTCGCCGGTCTCGATGCGGCTGCCGGGCAGGCAAAGGTGCAACAGGCGCGCGCTGCCCTTGGCATTTTCCACTTCCATTGGATGTTGCAGGATCAGGACATCGACGGCACTTGCCACCGGCGCCGCCCAATGGCAAATGCAGGTGGCGGCAGGACGCAGGCAGGTGGCGCACTTGTGGCGCCGCGGCTTGGTGTTCATGCCGCGGATCATACACTAGGCTTGCGGTGGTGCGCCCAACAACTCGTCCAGTTGCGCTGCCTGCGCGGGATCTTTGATCACGGCACGCAGCCATTCGTGCAGCGGCAAGTCGCCCCAGTTGGCGGCCTTCTCCGCCAGGTAGCTGTCGGTCAGCGCCTTCTGTACCTGTTCCGGACTGCCTTCCAGCGTCAGGTCGGTGCGCTCCGCCGTTTTCAGGACCCAGTCACTCGATTGCAGAGCGCTGTTCGCGGCCTCGCGGATCGCGCCGCGGACATAGCCTTCCCACGCCTCGCGCGTGAAGGCGCCAGGAACGGCGCGGCTGCCCTGCACCAGCAGCCGGTCCTGTTCGCCGACAATGCGTGCTACTGTCATCGCGGGATAGCGCGTTCCGGCCCGCGCCTTGATATCGGCATAGACGCGCTCACGCGCCGTCATGCCGCGCACCACCTGCCGCAACTGGTCTCGCGCAGCATCGACCAGCGCCAGCTTGGGCTCGATGCGCGGCCAGGCCGGATCATTCACCTGCGACAGGTAAAACGCCAGCAGTCCTTCCGCACTGCGCAGCAGCTGCTCGCGCGGCATGGCGCCGCGATTGGTTTCCAGCCAGCCGCGCCAGTGGCGCGTGAGCTGATCGCCCAGGTGGGCTGGTTCAGCATGCGATTTATCAGCCAGCATAAGGTAAGCCTTCAGCGCATTATAGGAATCCTCGACATTGCCCGCCTCGCGCTGGCCGAGCGCGAACAACTGCGTCTCCAGGCTCGCCGCAACAGGCTTGAGCAGGATTTCGCCCATGCCTTTGAAGTATTCGCCGCGCAGCTTGCGGCCGAGCGCATCGCCCTGGTACAGGCCCATGCCCAGTTGCCAGGGCGATTCACGGTCCAGCTTATCCAGTTGCTCAATACGATCCTGCAGCAGCTGCAGCGCTTCCAGGCGCGACTGGAGGTCCGGACGCTGAGCCTGCAGCCTGACCGCTTTGTCCAGGTCCGCAGCCGCATGGGCAAGCAATTGCGCATTGCCAGAATATGACAAGGTCCATGCGCCCAGTGCGGCACCGAGGAGGAGAATCGCACCGGCAAAGCCGCCGCTGCGCATCAGCCTTTGCTTGCGCGTCGCATATTGCGAAACCAAGTCTTTGTCGGCGAAGATGACTTCACTGAAAAGCCGCGGCAGGAAATAGCCGGCCTGGGCGCCAGTGCGCGTGCGCGGTGCCGCTTCGATCGTCCCGCTCAGGCCGAAGCGCCTGGCGACATGGAGCGACTGCGCACACAAGGGCTGGCCTTCCTGCAGCGCGCTGGTGAAGTAGTACCCCCGGAACAATGGGCGGAACTGGAAGGGATTGTCTTCGAATAGCGTGGCAAGGAAGGCCTTTAACGGCGCCCGCAGGGCAGCGAACTCCAGCGGGAAAGTAGCCACGCCAGGCGGGACCAGGTCGCGGCGCCGCTGGGTCATGGTGGCGATGCCCATTTCGCGCAAGCCCTCGCACAACTCATCGAAGCTCTGTTCGAAAAATGCCAGCATTTCGCGGCAGCCGGACTTCTGCTTGAAGGGGATGGTCGCACCCCACGGACGCTCGCGCTCCGCAACCTCCGCATCCATGAAGAAGTCGGCAAAACCGGCGACCAGGTCGGCCTTCGTGAACATTACATATACTGGCGCGAAGACCTGCAGTCTTTCGATCAGGTCCTGCACACGCTGGCGCAGGCTGCGCGCGAGCTGCAGTACGGACTCCGTGTCATCCCCACGCAACTCGGCGATACTGACCGCGATGATGATGCCGTTGATCGGCGCCCGTGGCCGGTGCTTCTTCAGCAGGCCAAGGAAACCATGCCATTCCTCCCGGTCGGCAGCCTGCACCGCATAGCGGCCGGCGGTATCGAGCAGGATGCCTTGCGCGGTAAAGAACCAGTCGCATTGACGGGTGCCGCCCACGCCATGGATCGCCTTCGGGTCGGCGAACGGGAATTGCAGGCCGGACTGCGTTATCGCGCTGCTCTTGCCTGCGGCCGGATTGCCGATCACCATATACCAGGGCAGTTCATACAAAGCTCGTGCGCCGGTTGCGCGGCCGAGGCGCGAATTCCTGATGGTGCCGACCGCTTCCAGCATCGCGCTACGAACCGCATTCAAGTCGGCCTCGGCGCGCGTTTCGACTGGCGGTGTTGGCTCTGCTTCACGCCGCCGTGCAAGATAGCGGCGCATACCCCACGCCGCCAGCACCAGCAAACCAGCCGCCGCGATACCAGCCAGCGCCCACACCAGCGCAAGTTGCAGGAGTTCGGCGCCGAGGAAGAACAGGCCCGCCAGCAAGGCGAAGGCCAGTATGTTCAGGGTGCGCCGGTCGGTAAGCAGGTACCAGGTTCGTTGCAGCATGATGGGCCGGAAAAGGGAGGCAGGTTGGCCGATGTTGCCACCAAGCTGCGCGGCGCCCCTTGAGCCGCCTCAAGCCCTTGTGTCGCGTGTGCGCAATTCGGCATGGCCGAAATCCATCATGGTCCAGCGCCCGCCCCACACCATGCCGACAGCTTCCGCTGCTTCACCATACAACTGGTAGCCGCGCATGGCCCAGGGATCGCGCTCGCTGATCACCAGCTTTCCCTCGCGGATAAAGGCGCAATCGGCGGCCAGCCCAAACTGGTGGAAGCTCTGGAAAGCACGCGCGTTGCTGACATGGCTTCCGGCCGCGGCCAGCCTTTCCTGCCGTTCCGGGCTGCGATAGCCTTCCAGTAAGGCCATTTCATAGCCATGCCGATCACGCATGATATTGAAGACAATCAGCAGCCGCCGCGCGAAATCCCGGTCCAGGCGCTGCCAGTCGCGGTCAGCCTGCGACAGCATCGGGCGCAACAGCTCCACCTCCGCCGTGGCAAAAACCAGCGGCGGCAAGGGCGGCGGCGGCACCAGTTGTTCGCCTTGCAGCAATGCTGCGATTTGCGGATCGGCCGGCCGGATGCCATCGTCGAAAGCCGGCACCATCTGGCGCGGGCGCAGCAAGCGGACCAGGAGCGGCGGCGCGCCCGCCAGCAGCGCGGCCCCTGCACCGAGCAGCAACAAGCGCCGCTGGCGTGGGCTTGGACGGCGTTCTGGCGGGAATAACAACAGCCAGCCGGCGGCACTCGCCGCTATGAAGATACCCGCGACGATAAATGGCAACATGGTGAGATCCATCAATACGAATGCGCATACGGCGCGCGACACTTGAATCCTATGCGCGCCCGCAATCGGACGGGTCGAGCAAAATCAAGCTTCAGGAGGACTTATGCGGCCGGACTTGTTTGCAGGCCCCGCATTGCGGGACGATAGCCATCGCATACTGGCACGACTGGCCAATGGCGGCAGCGTCCCAGCCACTTCCCGACGGTGGATCAGGTGGGATGCGCCGCAGCGTGCAAGGCTCGCGGCTATCGCCACGTTGCTCGCTACCGGCGCCGCGGCCTGGGTGTGGTTGCAAAAAGGTGCTGCCGCACCGGAGCGCCCGCCCATGCTGACGTCGCAAGCAGCGCCAGCGACGATGCCGGCATTGCCCGCTGTTTCGCAGGAAGCTGCCCCGCAGCAGGCCGCAACCATCATCAACACGGCAATCGAGCAAAGCGAGACACCGACTGCACCGCCAACGCCGGCGCCAGCCGCAGCGAAACCCGCCACGGGACATGCGCGCACCGCCAAAGTGGCGAACGCACCGCGCCGGCAGCAAGCCGTGCCAACAGCTTTGGAAAGCGACGAAGACGTGACCCTGTTGGCAGCGATGCTCAAGCACGCCAAGCCGCAAAAGCCCTCTTCTACCCCGCCAAAGGATTGATGAAGGCAGCCATGGCCTGCAATGTCGCTTCCGGCTGCTCAATATGGGGACTATGGCCGCAGCCGGGCAACATCAACTGGCGAGCAGCCGGGGCGCCTCGCTCAATGGCATCGAGTTGCGCGCCGGAGCCATAGTGGTCGTCGCTACCCTGCATTGCCAGAAGGGGACAGGCAATCGCCGGCAGCAGGTACTCGATATTCCACTGCCTGAACCACGGAGCGAGCCAGGTATCGGCCCAGGACGAGAACACTTGCCCAGCCTTCTCGCCGTGATAGCGCGCCAGCGCCCGCATCTTGCCTGCGCTATGGGCAGCCAGCACGGCGTTGATCCCTTCGATCGTGATCTCTTCCACGAATACGTGTGCCGCAGCGCTGATGACGCCACGCAGCCCCTGTGGGCGCCCCGCCGCGTAGATCAGCGCAATGCTGCCGCCATCCGAATGCCCCACCACGATGTGCTCGCGTCCCGGCGCCAGGCACGCCATCACTGCCGGCAGTTCGACCATCGCCGACTGATGCAGGTAATGGATGCTGCGCGGCGCAGGCTGGGCCGAAGACAGGCCATAGCCCTGGCGCTCGTACACCAGCCCCGCGCAACCGGTAGCGGCGCACAGGCGATCCGGGAATTCCTTCCACATGCCGATACTGCCCAGGCCCTCATGCAGGAACACCAGTAACGGCTTGCGCGATTCGCCTTCAATCAGCTCATAGTGCAGTTGCGCGTTACCCAGTTCCAGCATTGGCATGTACGGCTCCTAATGCAAAGCGAAATCGACGCGGCCCGCCGCACCAGGCTTGGGTGCGACCAGGAAGATGCGCTCCGGCGCTACCTGGCCCTGCCCCACCAGCCAGTCCTTCGCCACCTGCGCGCGGCGATTGCCGAGCGTGATGAAGTCGTCCTGTTCAAGCTTGATATTAGCCAGCATCAGTTTCTCCATTTCTTCCACGGGCAGGGACTTCGCGAATCCCAGGGCATTGCGCGGCTTGACGAACTTCTCGTCCTTGTAAGCACGTTCCAGCAAGGCCGCGTATTCCTCTTTGGCCAC
>CAMLSG010000200.1 GCA_946482635.1 uncultured Duganella sp. | reverse complement strand
TCGTGGCGCTGCACATGCACGCCGGCGACGGCAACGTGCACACCAACCTGCCGGTGAACTCGGATCACTACGAGATGCTGCAGGATGCGCACAAAGCTGTGGCGCGCATCATGAAGCTGGCCCGCTCGCTGAACGGCGTGATCTCGGGCGAGCACGGCATCGGCATCACCAAGCTGGAATTCCTGACCGACGACGAGATCGGTGAATTCCGCGAGTACAAGAAACGCGTCGACCCGGAAGGCCGCTTCAACAAAGGCAAGCTGCTTAACCTGCCGGGCATGGAAGCCACGCTGGAAAACGCCTACACGCCGTCCTTCGGCCTGATGGGCCACGAATCGCTGATCATGCAGCAAAGCGATATCGGCGACATCGCCAACAGCGTGAAGGACTGCCTGCGCTGCGGCAAGTGCAAGCCGGTGTGCTCTACCCACGTGCCGCGCGCCAACCTGCTGTATTCGCCGCGCGACAAGATCCTCGCCACCTCGTCGCTGATCGAAGCTTTCCTGTACGAAGAACAGACCCGCCGCGGCATTTCGATCCGCCACTGGGAAGAATTCGAAGACGTCAGCGACCACTGCACCGTGTGCCACAAGTGCGCCACGCCGTGTCCGGTGAATATCGACTTCGGCGACGTGTCGATGAATATGCGTAACCTGCTGCGCAAGATGAACAAACGGTCGTTCAATCCGGGCAAGAAGGCGACCATGTTCTTCCTGAACGCGACCGATCCTGCGACCATCAACGCAACCCGCCAGACCATGATCGGCTGGGGCTACAAGGCGCAGCGCCTGGGCCATGAAGTGTTCAAGGCCGTGGCGCGCAAGCAGACCAAGGCGCCGCCGCCAACCGTCGGCAAGCCGGCAGTGCGCGAGCAGGTGATCCACTTCGTGAACAAGAAGATGCCTGGCAACCTGCCGAAGAAAACGGCGCGTGCGCTGCTGGACATCGAAGACAACAAGATGATCCCGATCATCCGCGATCCGAAGAAGACCAATGCCAATACGGAAGCGGTGTTCTACTTCCCGGGTTGCGGCTCGGAGCGGCTGTTCTCGCAGGTGGGCCTGGCAACGCAGGCCATGCTGTGGGAAGTGGGCGTGCAGACAGTGCTGCCTCCGGGCTACCTGTGCTGCGGCTACCCGCAGCGCGGCGCGGGCGATTTCGACAAGGCCGAGAAGATGATGACGGATAACCGCGTCCTCTTCCACCGCATGGCGAACACCCTGAACTACCTGGACATCAAGACCGTTGTGGTGTCTTGCGGCACCTGCTACGACCAGCTGGCGACCTATGAGTTCGAGAAGATTTTCCCGGGCTGCCGCATCATGGACATCCACGAATTCCTGCTGGAGAAGGGCGTCAAGCTGGAAGGTGTCGAGGGTACCCGCTACATGTACCACGATCCTTGCCACACGCCGATGAAGCAGCAGGACCCGATCAAGACCGTGAATGCGCTGGTGTCGACCATCGACAACGTGAAGATCGAGAAGAACGACCGCTGCTGCGGCGAGTCCGGCTCGCTGGCGAATGCGCGTCCGGACATCTCGACCCAGGTCCGCTTCCGCAAGGAGCAGGAGATGGTGTCGGGCGCGGACAAACTGCGCGCCGACGGCTTCAAGGGCGACGTCAAGATCCTCACTTCCTGCCCATCGTGCATGCAGGGCCTGACCCGCTACAACGACGATTCGGGCACCACTGCCGATTACATCGTGATCGAAATCGCCAAGCACAAGCTGGGCGACAACTGGCTGGTGGATTACGTGGCGCGCGCCAATGACGGCGGCATCGAGAGGGTGCTGGTATGACGACGACTGCGAACTGCGACCTGTGCAAGCTGCTGGCCGGCTTCGATGCGGCGCCCGCCGGCGCGGCGAGCCAGCTGGTCTGGCGCGACGACCGCCTGGCTGTCGTCCTGGTCGACGAGCCGGGCTATCCGGGCTATACCCGCGTCGTGTGGCAGGACCATGTGCGCGAGATGACCGACCTGTCGCCCGAGGATCGCGCCCACGTCATGTGGGCCGTGTGGGCGGTGGAACAGGCGCAGCGCACGACCATGGCGCCGCACAAGGTCAACGTGGCCAGCTTCGGCAATATGACGCCACACGTGCACTGGCACGTGATCCCGCGCTACACTGACGATGCGCACTTCCCGAACCCGACCTGGGGCGCGAAGCAGCGCGAAGCCGATCCGGCCGCCGTGGCAGCGCGTGCGGCCTTGCTGCCGGCCCTGCGTGCGGCGATTATCCTGAACCTGAAATGAGCAATCCTACCGGCCTGACTGTCCACAGCAAATCGCGCTACCTCGAGGTTTCCTTCGACGATGGCGCAAGCTTCAATATTCCTTTCGAACTGCTGCGGGTGTATTCACCATCGGCGGAAGTGAAAGGCCACGGACCGGGCCAGGAAGTGCTGCAAGTCGGCAAGCGGGAGGTCGCCATGACGAACCTCGAGCCGGTCGGCAATTACGCCGTCAAGCCGACCTTTGACGACGGTCACAACTCCGGCCTGTACACCTGGGATTACCTGTACGACCTCGGCGCCCGCATGGAGCACCACTGGGCCGACTACCTGAAGCGCCTGGAGGCGGCTGGCTTCCCCGGCGACTCCGGCCGCGAGCCCGGCACAGTTCTTCCCGGCGCTGGCGTAAAAACCCACGGCTGCGGCCATCATCACTGAGTTAATCGCAGTCCAGCTCCGGGTGCTGGCGCATGAACTCCTCATATTCCCGCACGTGATTGAGCCAGACGTATTTGTACATGGCGCGGTTTATCGCAGGCAGTGTCCGCAGGAATTCGGGTGAGAATGAGGTCACACTTGGTATGTCGTTGGGCGATCCAGGGCAAATTCGAAGGCCTTCAGCGTGTGCCGCGTCCAGTTCTGCCTTGGTCGCAGGATCCAATTCTGGAAAGTCTACGTCATCGGGCAATTTGTAGTGTTTCATAATCTTCCTCCAATAATTGCAACGGAGTTGCAAAGTCGAGTTGATCCAAACCTGCCTGTTCCAACATGACGTGAAGATGAGCTAGCCGCTGAGCCGCAAGGTGCTGCCAGTTCCAGGTCACAAACAAATGGTTGTCGAAATGTGAGGCGCAGGCGATTTCAGCGCCGAGCCTCATGGCCTGGGACATTAGGCCGCCGCCAGCAAGGAAAAGTTCCGCTTTTTCCAGAAAAATTTTGTTGTCGGGCAGGACGAGCAGGGATTCGGCTTTTCGCAGGCGCCGAGAAGCTAATTCTGAGGGGCCAGCAATGATTGCCTGGAGGGCGATTTCGGATGTGCACAGGTTGCGGGTGTGCGGCAGGGCGCGGAACCAGCGCCGGGTCAGCGATTGGCAGGTGCGCGCGTAGGCGCTGCGGGCTGGCGGGTCGGCCAGGGCGCAGAGGATGGAAGTGTCGAGGTAGATCTTGCTGGGCATTGGGCCAGCTTACGCTTGGCCCGAATGCCTGCTTTCGGATACATCAAGGAATGGCGGCATGTTGCCGCCATTGAAAGAATGCTTAGTTGACCATCATTTTGCGGCGCTGGAACTCTTCGTAGCGCTGCTGCTCGCGTTCCCAGATGTAGCGGAATGCGGCGCGGGCTTCTGGAGTCAGGCGGCGAATTGCCTCGACGTTGAAGGTCATTGGATGCGGCTCAGCGGACGCCAGGGCGCGCGACTGGGCGCGGGTGGCATCGATGAACTGCTTGGTGGCTTCGTCGATATCCGGGAAAAAAATGTCCGCGGGCAATTTTTGCTGAAGCTCCATCTGAAAATCTCCTAGTAAGACAAATCGTCTGAGCCATAAAACGACTCGTTGAGCATTCTGGTTGACAAGCTTCATCAAAATCTGTGCGTCACCCCACAAATGTATAATGCGGCAATTACAAGGCACCCTCAAAATGACCAACACCACCCATTTCGGTTATAAAACCGTCAACGAAGACGACAAAGTCAAAGAAGTCGCCAAGGTCTTCCACTCCGTCGCAGCCAAGTACGACATCATGAATGACCTTCTGTCCGGCGGCCTGCACCGCATCTGGAAGGCTTTCACTATTGCTAACGCGGCCGTGCGCCCGGGCATGAAGGTGCTCGACATCGCGGGCGGCACCGGCGACCTGGCCAAGGCGTTTGCCAAGGCGGCCGGTTCGACCGGCGAGGTGTGGCTGACCGACATCAACGAGTCGATGCTGCGTGTTGGCCGTGATCGTCTCTTGAATAAGGGCCTGGTTACCCCCACCTTGATTTGCGATGCGGAGAAGCTGCCGTTCCCGGATAACTACTTCGACCGTGTCAGCGTGGCGTTCGGCCTGCGCAATATGACGCACAAGGATGTTGCTCTTTCTGAAATGCGTCGCGTGCTGAAGCCGGGCGGCAAATTGCTGGTGCTGGAATTCTCGAAAGTGGATCCGCTCTTGCAAAAACCTTATGATTTTTATTCCTTCACGGTGTTGCCGTGGATGGGCCAGAAAGTGGCCAACGATTCGGAGAGCTATCGCTACCTGGCCGAATCCATCCGCATGCATCCGGACCAGGAAACGCTGAAGACCATGATGCAGGCTGCGGGTCTCGAGCGCGTGCAGTACTACAACCTGACGGCGGGTGTGGCCGCTTTACACACTGGCATCAAAATGTGAGACATCCAACGATGAAAATGAAGAAATTCCTGGCCGGCGCAATGATTGCGCTGTCCGCTGTGAGCATGATGAGCGAATTGTCCGCACGCCCGATGGGCGGCAGCAAGTCGTTTGGCCGCCAGTCGTCGAGCGTGAGCAGCATGCCGAAGCAGACCACCACTGCGCCGGCGCCTGCCGCTCCGACTGCAGCGCCGACTGCTACCCGTCCGGCTGCCGCACCTGCGCCTGCCGCTCCGGCGCCGGCGCCGAAACCTAGCATGTGGAAGGGCATCCTCGGCGGTGCACTGCTGGGCCTTGGCCTGGGCGCTCTGCTGTCGCACTTCGGCCTGGGCGGCGCCATGGCGTCGGCCATCAGCTCGATCCTGATGATCGCCCTGATCGGCGGCGTGATTTTCTTCATCGTGCGCATGCTGCGCCGTAAGGCGCAGCCAGCGGCCCAGCCGGCATTCAGCGGCGGCTATAACGGCGGCAACGTACACCAGATGCAGCCAGCGGCTTTCGAGCCGGTGATGCCTGCTGCCGGCCCAGCCCTGGCGACGCCTGCGGCTGCGGAACCCGTGGCGCATACCCCTTGGGGCGTGCCTGCCGACTTCGATACCGCCGGCTTCCTGCGTGCGGCCAAGTCCAACTACATCCGCCTGCAAGCGGCTTGGGACAAGGCAGACGTGGAAGACATCCGTACCTTCACCACGCCTGAAGTGTTTGCCGAGCTGCGCATGCAGATCCAGGAACGCGGCGCGCAAGCCGAGTACACCGATGTGGTGGCCATCGAAGCCGAACTGCTGGGTATCGAAAACGACGGCAACGATTCGCTGGCCAGCGTGAAGTTCTGGGGCAAGATGAAACCCGCCGCCGATGCGCTGCCTGAACCATTCCAGGAAGTCTGGAACCTGAGCAAACCGCATAACGGCAAAACCGGCTGGATGCTGGCAGGTATCCAGCAGCTTGCGTGACCAGGCGCAGTAACTGGTAAGATCGAGACCGCCCTGGTTTTCCGGGGCGGTTTTGTTTTATTTGGACCGACTTGAATATGTTCCCATTCCCGCCAAAGCTTCCCGGCCTGAGCATGCCGGCAGCCGCCACCGTCAACCACCTGCTGGCGCAGGAGTCCTGGGCGCGCACTGAGCTCAAGCTGCACGCTGGCAAGGTCGCCGTGATCGACGCCAGCCCTGCGGTGCTGCGCCTGCGCGTGGCGCCGGACGGGATGGTGGAAGCGGCAGGCAGCGACGCAGCGGCAGCGGTCACGATCCGCTTGAAGCTGGGCGACCTGCCCCTGATCGCGCAGAACCGCGAGCGCGCTTTCTCCTACGTGCAGATCGAAGGCGACGCTGAATTCGCCAACGCCATTTCACGCCTGTCGCAGTCGCTGCGCTGGGAAGCCGAGTACGACCTGGAAAAACTGGTGGGCCCGATTGCTGCCGTGCGCCTGGTGCAGGGCGCGAAAGCGGCAGTGCAGGGCGCACGCAACGGCCAGCGCAAAGTGGCCGAGAATGTCGCGGAGTACTTCCTCGACGAGAACCCACTGTTGATCCGCCCTGTGGTGGCGGAGAGCTTTGCGGCCGACGTAACCCGCTTCCGCGACGACGTGGAACGCGCCAGCAAGCGGCTGGAAAAACTCGAACAAAAACTGGCTAAATGATTCGCAAATTCCTCAGGCTGTTCAAGATTGTCCGCGTCTCCGTCCGGTACGGACTGGACGAAATCGCCATTTCCGGCTTTGACAAGCCGCGCATCAGCAAATTCCTCGACACTGTCTTTTTCTGGCGCGACCTGTCGACGCCGCGCGCGGTGCGCCTGCGCCGTGCCTTGGAGGAATTGGGCCCGATCTTCGTGAAGTTCGGCCAGGTGCTGTCTACCCGCAGCGACTTGTTCCCGCTCGATATCGTGGCCGAGCTGTCCAAGCTGCAGGACCGCGTGCCGCCGTTCGATTCCGACCTCGCGATCAGGATGATCGAGGAGTCGCTGGGCGCCCACCCCGATGAGCTGTTCGCGCGCTTCGAGCGCGTGCCGGTGGCGTCGGCCTCCATTGCGCAGGTACACTTCGCCGCGCTGAAGGATGGCACCCAGGTGGCGGTCAAGGTGCTGCGCCCGGGCATGAAGAAACTGATCGATGAAGACGTGGCGCTGATGCACATCGCGGCCAACTTCATCAACCGCGTCTGGGCCGATTCCAAGCGTCTGAAGATCCAGGAAGTGGTGCAGGAGTTCGATAAATACCTGCACGATGAGTTGGACCTGATGCGCGAGGCAGCCAACGCCAGCCAGTTGCGCCGTAATTTTGCCGAGTCGAAGCTGCTGCTGGTGCCGGAGATGTTCTGGGACTACTGCTCCAGCAACGTGATCGTGATGGAGCGCATGCATGGCATTCCGGTGTCGCAGATCGACCGCCTGATCGAAGCCGGCGTGGACTTGAAAAAGCTGTCGTCCGATGGCGTCGAAATCTTCTTCACGCAGGTGTTCCGCGATGGTTTCTTCCACGCTGATATGCACCCGGGGAATATCCTGGTATCGATCGAGCCGGAGTCGTTCGGGCGCTATATCGCGCTGGACTTCGGCATCGTCGGCACGCTGAACGATTACGACAAGGATTACCTGTCGCAGAACTTCCTGGCTTTCTTCCGCCGCGATTACAAGCGCGTGGCGGAGGCGCATATCGAATCGGGCTGGGCGCCGAAGGAAACCCGCGTCGATGAACTGGAAGCTGCGGTGCGGGCTTGCTGCGAGCCTATCTTCGATCGTCCGCTGAAGGACATCTCGTTCGGCCAAGTGCTGCTGCGCCTGTTCCAGACTTCGCGCCGCTTCAATGTGGAAGTGCAGCCGCAACTGGTCCTGCTGCAAAAGACGCTGCTGAATATTGAAGGCCTGGGCCGCCAGCTGGACCCTGACCTGGACCTGTGGAAGACGGCCAAGCCTTACCTGGAACGCTGGATGGCGGAGCAGGTGGGCTGGCGCGGGCTGGTCGAACGCCTGAAGGCTGAGGCCCCGCGTTATTCGCATATCTTCCCGCAACTGCCACGCCTGGCGCACCAGGCGCTGACCGTGGCTGCGGAGCGCGATGTGGAGACCAGGCAGTTGCTTGCCCACCTGGTGGAAGAGCAGCGGCATACCAATCGCTTGCTGTCGTTCTTTGCGTTCTTTGTCGGGTCGTTCGTGCTGGGTGCTGTGGCGTACGTGGCTTATGCCCGACTTTACTAACCGCGATCCGCGGACTGCGGAGTTCTGGGACCAGCGCTTTGAGGCTGAATTCACTCCCTGGGATCGGGGTGGGGTGCCGGTGCAGCTGGCGCGCTGGCTTAAAACCGGTAAGCCGGGGTCGGACCCACAGGGTCAGCCCCCCTGGTACGCGGCAGCCGCTGGACAGGTGTCTGATCCTGCGGGTCAGACATCGGGTGGCCGGTTTTCGGTGCTGATCCCAGGCTGCGGCAGCGGCTACGAACTGCAAGCCTTCTGCGAAGCCGGCTGGAACGCTACCGCCATCGACTTCTCCCCGTCAGCCGTTGTTGCGGCGCAACAAGTCGTCGGCCCCTGGCGCGAGCACGTCGTCGAGGCCGACTTCTTTGCATACCAACCGCCGCAGCCGCTGGAACTGGTCTACGAGCGCGCCTTCCTGTGCGCCATGCCCCGCGACATGTGGCCGCGCGTGGTGCAGCGCTGGGCGCAGCTGCTGCCGGCAGGAGCCCTCCTGCTCGGCTACTTCTTCTTCGACAATAATCCCAAAGGGCCGCCCTTTGGTGCTGACAGGGCGCAGCTGGCGCAGTTAATGAGCGCTCACTTCGATCTCGAGCAGGACGATCCGGTCGAGGACTCCATCCCGGTATTCCAGGGCAAGGAGCGCTGGATGGCCTGGCGCCGGAAAAAAGCTTTATAATTCAGGGTTTTGATGTTTTTTGCGGAGTAAGAGATGCCTATCTACGCTTACCGCTGCGAGGAATGTGGCTTTGCCAAGGATGTGCTGCAAAAGATCTCCGATCCGCAGCTCACGGATTGCCCTTCCTGCGGCAAGTCCACCTTTAAGAAGCAATTGACCGCAGCCGGCTTCCAACTGAAAGGCACCGGCTGGTACGTAACCGATTTCCGTGGCGGCACCGCCCCGGCGACCGGCGTTGCCAGCACGGCCAAGACCGAAGCCCCGGCAGCAGCCGCCCCGGCGCCTGCGCCGGCGAAGTCCACCAGCGAGGCTTGATTACCCCCGCACAAGGAACGCGATGCGCAAATATTTCATAACCGGCCTGCTGGTCCTGGTACCGCTGGCGATTACGGCATGGGTGCTGAACCTGGTGATCTCCACCATGGACCAGTCCCTGCTGCTGATCCCGGAGAAATGGCTGCCGGAGGACCGTCGAATTTCGGGCCTGGGCACCATCCTGACCGTGCTGATCGTGTTCCTGACCGGCCTGCTGACCAATAACCTGGTCGGCAACTTCCTGGTTCGCCAATGGGAAAAGCTGCTGCATCGCATTCCTGTGGTCAGCTCGCTGTACGGCAGCGTGAAGCAGGTTTCGGATACGCTGTTTTCCGAATCCGGCAATGCCTTCCGCAAGGCCGTGCTGGTGCCTTACCCGCACGCTGGCTCGCGCACCATCGGTTTCCTGACCGGCGCCCCGGCTACCGAAGTGCAGAAGCACCTGGACGAAGAGTACATCAGCGTCTACGTGCCAACCACGCCGAACCCGACTTCCGGCTTCTTCCTGATGTTCCCGAAAAAAGATGTAATCGAGCTCGATATGAGCGTCGATGCCGCACTGAAGTACATCGTTTCGATGGGCGTTGTCGTCCCTGAATAAAACTTAACCTGAAACTGAGAATCAATATGTCCATGCGTACTGAATACTGCGGCCTCGTAACCGAAGCCCTCGTAGGCCAAACCGTCAGCCTGTGCGGCTGGGTGCACCGTCGCCGCGACCACGGCAGCCTGATCTTCATCGACCTGCGCGACCGCGAAGGCCTGGTGCAGGTGGTCTGCGATCCGGATTTTGCCGAGATGTTCAAAGTAGCGGAATCCGTGCGTAACGAGTACTGCCTTCACATCACCGGCACGGTCAAGCCGCGCACGCCGGAAACCGTGAACGCCAAGCTGAAATCCGGCAAGATCGAAGTGATCGCCACCAAGGTGGAAGTGCTGAACGCCTCCGTGCCGGTGCCGTTCCAGCTGGACGACGACAACCTGTCCGAAACCACCCGCCTGACCCACCGCGTGCTGGACCTGCGCCGTCCGCAGATGCAGAACAACCTGCGCCTGCGCTACAAGGTGTCGATGGAAGTGCGTAAATACCTGGACTCGCTGGGCTTCATCGATATCGAAACCCCGGTGCTGACCAAGTCGACCCCGGAAGGCGCGCGCGACTACCTGGTGCCATCGCGCGTGAACGCGCACGAATTCTTCGCGCTGCCGCAATCGCCACAGCTGTTCAAGCAACTGCTGATGGT
>CAMLSG010000199.1 GCA_946482635.1 uncultured Duganella sp. | reverse complement strand
AACTGGGTGCTGGACCTGACCGCGCGCCACCTGGTCAATCCGCAAGGAACGGTCATCATGCTGTCCGGCGCCGAATTCCGCCTGCTCAAGGTCTTCCTCGAGCACCCGAACCGCGTGCTGAACCGCGACCAGCTGCTGAACCTGACGCAGGGCCGCGACGCCGATCCATTCGACCGCTCAATCGACATCCAGATCAGCCGCCTGCGCCAGAAGCTGGGCGAAGATGCCCGCCTGCCGCAGATTATCAAGACGGTGCGCAATGGCGGCTACGTGCTGGCCGGTACGGTGGCGGTGGAGCCTGACTGATGAAGGCGTTCTTCAGGGGCATGACGGGCCGGGTCTTCCTGGTCCTGATGCTGGGCATCCTTGCCTCTGCCGCGCTGACCCAATACCTCGCCGTCAATGAACGCCAGCGCACCCTGCAGCGTTACCGCGACTTCTTTGCCCTCGAGCGTGCCGAGCAAATCATTTCCACCGCCGTGGTGGTGCTGCCGGAATCGCGCAACCAGTACCTGCGCGTGGCCAGCATGGGCGCCATCAAGCTCGAAGTACTGAATGACCTGACTGGCATCAATCCCGAAATGAGCGAGTTCGGCGCCACCCTGGCCAACCGCCTCGGCAAGGAATACACCCTGCAGTCCTTGCTGGACCGCCCGGATGCCTGCGAACGCCCGACGCCTGCCTATACCGCCTTCCCCGTGTTTGGCGCCGGCACCGGCACCTGGCGCGGCACCTGCGAATCGCTGGCGGTCACCATGCCCGACGGCCAGCACCTGAAATTGTCCATCCTGCCGCCGCGCCAACCGGCGCCGACAGGCAAAAATGAATATGCCGCTTTTGTTCCCTTCCTCCTCAGTATTGCCGTGCTGGCCTACCTGGTGGCCCGCATGACGATGGGGCCCATGAATAAACTTGCCGATGCGGCCAAGAACCTGGGCAACGACATCAACCACGCGCCCATCAAGCTGGGCGGCGCGACCGAGATCCGTACCGCCTCGGCTGCCTTCAACGCCATGCAGGCGCGCATCCGCCAGCACATCGCCCAGCGCACGGAAATGCTGGCCGCCATCACGCACGACCTGCAGACGCCGCTGACCCGCATGCGCCTGCGCCTGGAAAAGGTGCAGGACCCGGAACTGCAGGGCAAGCTGCTGGAAGACCTGTCGGCCATGCAGCAGATGGTCAAGGAAGGCCTGGACCTGGCGCGCAGCATGGATACCACCGAGGCCATGCAGCGCGTCGACCTGGACGCACTGCTCGACAGCGTATGCGCCGACGCCACCGACGCCGGCCAGCAGGTGGACCTGAAAGGCCGCGCAGCCATGGACTTGATGGGCCGCCCGCTCGACATCCGCCGCTGCCTGGTGAACCTGATCGACAACGCGGTCAAGTATGGCCAGCGCGCGCACGTGACGGTGGAGCGCGAAGCAGGCGCGTCGCGCGTGCGTATCCGCGATGAAGGGCCGGGCATTCCGGCCGGCCAGCTGGCCCAGGTGTTCGAGCCGTTCTACCGCCTGGAATCGTCGCGCAACCGCTCGTCCGGCGGCACTGGCCTTGGCCTGACGATTGCACGCAATATCGCTGAACAGCATGGCGCCAGCCTGAGCCTGGCCAACCACGCGAGCGGCGGCCTGGAAGCCACCCTCGTGTTCCCCGAATTTTATGCAGGAAAATAGTTAGACCTCTCATGAAGAAGAAAACTCTGGCAGTAGTGGTGGGCCTGGCCGTGGCAATCGGCGGCGGCGCCTGGTATGCGAGCAAGGGCCCGGCCGAGCAGGGCGCCGAGCATGCGCAAGGCAGCGGCGGCGGCGGCAAAGGCAAGGGCGAACAGGGCCCGACCACGGTCAATGTGGTGGCGCCGCAGCGCCAGGACGTGCCGGTGGCGCTGTCGGCCAATGGCACCGTGAGCCCGATCTCGACTGTCGACCTGCACCCGCAAACCACCAGCACCATCGTCAAGGTGCATGTGAAGGAAGGCCAGTTCGTCAAGCAGGGCGAGCTGATGTTCTCGCTCGACGCCCGCACCGAAGCGGCCAATGTCGAGAAAGCCGACGCCCAGGTGGCCAAGGACCGCGCCACCCTGGCCGACCTGGAACGCCAGTACAAGCGCGCCCAGGAATTGCGCACCCAAAACTTCCTGGCCCAGAGCGCGGTCGACACACTGAAGAGCCAGGTGGACTCGAGCCGCGCTACGCTGGAAGCCGACATCGCCGTCGCCCGCGCCAGCAAGGTCGACCAGAGCTTCACGCAAATCCGCTCGCCGCTGACCGGCCGCGTCGGCGCCATCAACGTCTATCCGGGCAGCCTGGTGCAGCTCAGCACTTCGCTGACCACGGTGACCCAGCTGAATCCGATCAACGTCGCCTTCACCGTGCCGGAATCGAGCCTGGCGGCCTTGCTCGACGCGCAGCGAGCCGGCAAGGTGGCGGTGCAAGCTTTCCAGAACAATTCGGACAAGCCGATCAAAGGCCAGCTCAGCTTTGTCGACAATACCGTCGACCCGGTGGCCGGCGTAATCCGCGTCAAGGCCGTATTCGACAATGCCGATACCCGCCTGTGGCCGGGCCAGTACGTCAACACCAAGCTGACGGTTGCTACCCTGAAAGATGCGCTGGTGGTCCCGCAGAACGCTATTATTACCAATACCAAAGGTACTTTTGTGTACACCGTTGCACCTGACCAGACGGCCAAGGTAGTCAACGTCCAACGCATCCACGGCTTCGGCGCATTGGCCGCGGTCACCGGCCTGAACGGCGACGAACAGATCATCGTGGAAGGCAAGCAGAACTTGCGACCGGGCGGCAAAGTCCGCATTGCCGAACCGGCAGTGGCGCAGAACGGCAAGGCACACAAGAAGGGTAAAGCCGAATGAACCTTTCCGAGCTGAGTATCCGGCGCCCCGTCATGGTGGTGCTGCTCTCGTTGAGCCTGATCCTGGCGGGCGTGCTGGCCTATTCCCACATTCCCGTCGCCGCACTGCCGAGCTACAACACCCCGGTCATCAACGTCAGCGCCGACCTGCCGGGCGCCTCGCCGGAAACCATGGCATCGTCGGTTGCGCTGCCGCTGGAAAAACAATTCTCGACCATCGGCGGCCTGTCGATGATCACCTCCACCAGCACGCTGGGCAATACCTCGCTGACGCTGGAATTCGACCCGTCGATCAACGTCAACGAAGCGGCCGTCGACGTGCAGGCGGCGCTGCTGCGCGCCCAGCGCTCGCTGCCGCAGGAAATGACGGACCTGCCGTCCTACCGCAAGGTCAACCCGGCCGATGCGCCGGTGCTGTTCGCCACCATGACCTCGCCATCGCTGAGCCTGTCCGAGCTCAACGATTACGCGGAAAACCTGGTGGCGCCCAACCTGTCGACGCTGCCGGGCGTGGCCCAGGTCTCGGTCAACGGCCAGAAGCGCTTTGCCGTGCGCGTGCGCGCCAAGCCGGACCTGATGAACTCGCGCAACCTGACGCTCGACGAGCTGCAGGCCGCCATCAAGGCCGCCAACGCCAACACGCCGCTCGGCACCATCGACGGCCCGAGCCAGACCCTGACCATCCAGGGCAATGCCCAGCTGATGCGCGCCGCCGATTTCGCCGACCTGATCATCGCCACGCGCAATGGCCAGCCGGTGCGCCTGAAGGAAGTGGCGACGGTGGAAGACAGCTACCAGTCGATCAAGGCTGCCGGCAGCTACAACGGCGAGCGTGCCATCGTGCTGCTGGTACAACGCCAGCCCGATGCCAACACCGTGCAGGTGGTCGATGCGGTGCGCAAGCTGCTGCCGCGCTTCCGCGCCCAGTTGCCGGAATCGGTGTCGATCAACCTGGTCAACGACCGCTCGGTCTCCATTCGCGAAGCGATCCACGACGTGAACCTGACGCTGGCGCTGACGGTGGTGCTGGTGGTGCTGGTGATCTTCCTGTTCCTGCGCCGCCTGGCTGCCACCTTCATCCCGGCCGTCACCATGCCGATCTCGCTGCTCGGCGCGCTGTCGCTGCTGTACGCGCTGGGCTACAGCCTGGACAACGTGTCCCTGCTCGGCATCACGCTGGCAGTGGGCCTGGTGGTCGACGATGCGATCGTGGTGCTGGAAAACATCGTGCGCCATATCGAACTGGGCAAGAAGCCTTTGCAGGCGGCGCTGGTCGGTTCGAAAGAGATGGGCTTCACCATTGTTTCGATCTCGATTTCGCTGGTGGCGGTGTTCATTCCGATCTTCTTCATGCCCGGCGTGATGGGCCTGATGTTCCACGAATTCGCGGTGGTGGTCGGCCTGTCGGTGCTGGTGTCGGCGATCGTGTCGCTGACCCTGGTGCCGATGCTGGCTTCGCGCTTCATGCCGGCCGACTCGCATGAGACTTCGGGCGACGATACCTTCATCGGCCGCCACTTCGAGCGCGCCTTCCATGCCACGCGCGACGCCTATGCGCGCACGCTGGACCTGGCCCTGCATCACCGCTTCGTGGTGCTGGGCATCGCCATCGGCACGTTCGCGCTGACCGCCTGGCTGTACATCGCGATCCCGAAAGGCTTCTTCCCCGAGGAAGACCTGGGGCAGATCCGCGTGAATACCGAAGCGTCGGAAGACATTTCCACCTCCGCCATGCTGGAGCTGCAGGAAAAGGTGGCAGCCACGATCCAGGCCAATCCCAATATCAAGGACGTGACGTCGTTCACGAGCGGCGGCAATACCGGCCGCATGTTCATCGTGCTGAAGCCGCGCGGCGAGCGCAAGAAGATGACCGAGGTGCTGGATAGCCTGCGCAAGGAAACGAAAAAGATTGCCGGCATCCAGGTTTACCTGAGCCCGGTGCAGAACCTGCAGCTTGGCGGCCGCCCCTCGAAGAGCCGCTACCAGTACACGCTGCAATCGGTCAGCCCGGATGCGCTGAACGACTGGGCCGCCAAGTTCCTGGACCAGATGCGGGCCGATACCGATTTCCGCGACGTGACCAGCGATTCGCAGAACCGCGGCCTGCAGGCGCAACTGAAGATCGACCGCGACAAGGCCAATATGCTGGGCGTCAAGCTGGCCGACGTGCGTACCGCGCTCTACCTGGCCTTCGGCGAGCGCCAGGTGTCGACCATTTATTCTTCGGCCGCCAGTTATTTCGTGATCCTGGAAGCGGCCACCGAAGACCGCCAGTTCGACGATTCGCTGACCAAGCTGTCAGTGCGTAACAGCAGCGGCCAGCTGGTGCAGCTGTCGAGCTTTGCCAGCGTCGAGCGCACGGTGGGCCCAACCTCGGTCAACCACCAGGGCCAGTTGCAGGCGATCACCATTTCCTTCAACTTGGCGCCGGACGTCCCGCTGGGCAATGCCACCGCCAAGATCGAAAAGATGGGCATGCAGATGGGCCTGCCGGCCTCGATCATCACCAGCTACGGCGGCGATGCGGCCGTGTTCAAGGATTCCCAAAGCAGCCAGCTGATCCTGATCGTGGCGGCGCTGGGCGTGATCTACGTGCTGCTGGGCGTGCTGTACGAAAGCTATATCCACCCGCTGACCATCCTGGCCGGCCTGCCGTCCGCGGCAGTGGGCGCGCTGCTGACGCTGTGGATCTTCAAGATGGACCTGACCATGATTGCCATCATCGGCATCCTGATGCTGATCGGTATCGTCAAGAAGAACGCGATCATGATGATCGACTTCGCCCTGGTGGCGCAGCGGGAGGAGGGCAAGGCGCCGATGGATGCCATCCGCGAAGCCTGCATCCTGCGCTTCCGCCCGATCATGATGACCACGCTGGCGGCCCTGATGGGCGCCTTGCCGATCGCGCTGGGCTTGGGGGCGGGCGCCGAACTGCGCCAGCCGCTGGGCCTGGCGGTCATTGGCGGCCTGCTGTTCTCCCAGGTGATTACCCTGTACATCACGCCCGTGATTTACCTGTTCCTGGATAAATACTCGGGCAGCGGCCCGATGAAGGATGAAGACCTGGATGACGGATCTGCCACGGACGCCGTGCAGCCGGTCGAGCTCAGGGCCGTCAAAGCGGCCAAACACTGATAATATGCGGGGCGGCGCTTACAACCTGTAACATTCGTCAAGGGCGAAAGTCGGTAAGCTTCCACCCCAGCATCTTCAGTAAAAAGCCAATATCTTGCACCAGTACACCCATTCCCACGCCGAACTTGCGGCCCACGACGGGCATACCTGCCCGACCTGCGGCCAGCCGTGGCCGCAGGACAAGGTGCTCGAATATGGTGCGAGCAAGCCTAACCGCTGGGGTATTGCCTTTACCATCGCCCTGCACCTGCTGGTGGTGCTCATCTATTTCATCAAGCCCAAGGAAAAGATCGACCTGACCCCGCCATCCAAGGCCGGCGAGATGGTCTATATCACTCCGCCGGGCAAGCCGGCGCCGCAGCCCAAGCCCAAGTCGCAGCCGAAGGCGAAGCCGTCCAAGGAAACGCCGCGCTCCTCGCGCGCCTACCTGCCGCCGAACAAGAATGCGATCACCGAGGTCATCAAGCCGCAGGAAAAGATCGTGCCGCCAGAGCAGGCCAAGCTGACGCCGGTGCCCGATACGGTGCCGGACATGGCTGCCCTGATCGAGCAGCGCCGCCGCGCGCGCCAGGGCGATTCGCAACAGCCGGCGCAGGAAGAAGATGCCGGCGCCAATGCCAAGGCGCGCGCCATGGCCAATATCATGGGCGCCCAGGGCCGCAACGCCAATGGCGAGCGCAACGACACCGGCGGTGTCTTCCAGATCGTCAACCAGACCTTCAATGGCGCGGATATCAAGTTCCGCGGCTTCAGCACCAACTTCAAGCGCCAGTGGCAGCAGCAGGTCCACGTCGACCAGGGTTCGGAAAAAGATATCGAAACGGCAATCGTCAAGAAGATGATCGAGATGATCCGCAAGGAGAAGCCGGGCGACTTTGTCTGGGAGTCGCATCGCCTGGGCCGCAATGTGCCGATGAGCGCGCGCAAGGAAGACGAGAAGGAGTTGCAGGCCTTCCTGTTGCTTGAATTCTGGCCGAACTACGGGAAGTTACGCTGAAC
Source organism: uncultured Duganella sp. (assembly GCA_946482635.1). The sequence continues at coordinate 3,088 of CAMLSG010000199.1, read as the reverse complement.
GATGGCGGCAACGCCGATCGCGACCAGCCTGGAACTATGCACCGCCGGGCTCGGATTGTTCCTCGCAGCGCCGCTGCTGGCCATGGCCAGGCGGCGTCCTGCCAACGGCTGGCTGGCCGCCTTTGCCGCCAGTTTTGCCTCGCTGGCGCTGGCAGACTTTTGCTATAGCGCGGGCATTTACCGTCAATATCCGGCAATTTGGGGACTGTTCGACCTGCCGCTGGCTTGCCTGGGCGCTTCCTTTTATTGCTACACCCGTGGGATGACCGGCCTGGGCGTAGGCCGGCGCCAGGCGTGGCACCTGTTGCCGCTGCCCCTGTGGCTTGGCGTGGTCGTGTCGCTGCGCGCGGGTGTTGCGCCGGATTGGTTGTTCCTTGTCGCTGTGCTGGCCTTGCAGTTGCTGACGCTGGCGTATGGCCTGGCCGTCCTGTGGCGCCTGCGCCAGTATCACCACGCCGTTCGCCAGAACTTCTCGTCCATGCGCCAGCGCGACCTGCACTGGCTCAGCCGCCTCACAGCTGCCCTGATGGTGCTGCTGGTCGTCTGGTTCCCGGCAACCTTGCTCGGCGGGGCATGGGACGTCGTGCTGTTGCTGGGACGGCTTGCTGTACTGTGTTTTGCCGGCTGGTTCGGCATGCGCCATGTGCCAGTGTTCGTGCCGGGCTGGCAGAAAGCCGTTCCATCGGAGCCGCTTGCACCCGTAACCGCGCCAGCGTGCGAACCTGCGGCCCGGACCGTGGCAGAGCCTGGGCCGGCCACGGATGGCAAGTACGCCCGTTCCGGCATGACTCCGGCCGCAGCCGAAGAAATTGGCCGGCGCCTCCTCCAGCGGGCAGGACACCAGCATGACAACCGCGAGCCCGAACTGACGCTGGCCGAACTGGCCGACCGTGTCGGCACCTCGCCGCAACTCCTGTCCCAGTACTTGAACGAGGTTCAAGGCGTTACGTTCTATGACTACGTCAACGGCCTGCGCGTGGCCGACGTGCAGCGCATGATGTCCGATCCGGCGCGGCGCGGCGATTCCCTGCTCGACCTGTCGCTGGCGGCCGGCTTCAACAGCCGCTCGACCTTCAATGCCGCGTTCAAGAAAGTGACCGGCATGCCGCCTTCCCAGTGGCGCAAACAAGCTGGCGGCATGTCCGCGCCGATCGGCCAGGACGACAAACAGCCCGCCTGAGCCGATAGTGCCTGCATTCCAACCGTAGAGTTGGATCATCTATTGAAGAGGAATGCATGAGACTTATTACCCAAGCCGGCCTGGCCGTCGTGGCCTTGTTGTCGCAGTCCGCTATGGCGGCCCAGCCGATCGAACCGCCGATGGCCAGCATCCCTGCCGGCAAATTCCTGATGGGCGACCCGCAGTCGCCACCATCCGATGGCCAGATGATTTCCTCGGCCCCGCAACACCAGGTCAGCGTCAAATCCTTCCAACTGTCGAAATATGAGGTAACGGTCAAGCAGTTCCGCCAATTCGTCGACGCCACGGGCTACCAGGCCGGTGGTGCACCTGGCGAATGCTGGAAGTGGGTCAAGCCCGGTGCCGGAGCCTTCCCGGACGCTCCGCTTACCCCGGCGCCCGGCCGCTGGAACAGCCCGCAATACGCGCCGTCCGACTACCATCCGGTCATGTGTGTCAGTTGGCAAGATGCCCAGGCCTATGCCCAATGGCTGTCCAAGGCCACCGGCAAGCATTACCGCCTGCCGAGTGAAGCGGAGTGGGAATACGCCGCCCGTGCCGGCGTCACCGGGGACTATCCGGGCGACGGCAAGCCGGACAGCATGTGCCGTTATGGCAACGGCTTCGATGTCAGCGGCCAAGTGGCGTTTGCGCGCGACCTGGGCTGGGAGCGCAAGGTCCCGTCGTGCGACGACCAGGCGCCTTACACGGCGGCGGTAGGGTCCTACAAGCCAAATGCTTTCGGCCTCTATGATATGTTGGGCAACGTTGCCGAATATGTCGAGGATTGCCAGCACAATGATTATCAGGGAGCGCCGGCAGACGGCTCGGCCTGGACCAGCCAGTGCAAGGAAGGCGAAGAGCGCATGCAGATTACCCGTGGAGCGTCCTATGGCGCCAACCTTCCGCAACTGTCGCTGAGCCTGCGCGGCCACGCCAGTCCGGACAATCGGAGCAGCCTCGGCGAGGGCTTTCGCCTGGCGCTGGATGGCCAGCAGGCAGCGGCTCCCAGCGCTGTCGCTTTCGAACGGGAGCTGGCGCAAGCGCGTGCCGCCGGGGCGCGGAGGACTGCTGGCCGCTGAGGTGTTGTAGATTGTCAGGGTGATGTGTAAAAAGCGCTAATTTCTTGATTCAGCCGAAGTTCTTGCAGCTATAATCGCGAAATTTGCCGCTTGGAGCCGGAGTTTTCGCCGCGATGAACATCACCCTGATTTCCTTTGTTGTGCTGTACCTGCTGGGCACGCTTGGCCTTGGCGTGTGGGCCGGTACCCGCATCAAGAATACGACCGACTTCGCGGTGGCCGGCCGCAGCCTGCCGCTGATTATGGTGGTTACGACAACGTTTGCCACCTGGTTTGGCGCGGAAACCGTGATGGGCATTCCTGCCAAGTTCGTGCAGGGCGGCCTGAACGCCATCGTGGAAGACCCGTTTGGCGCCGGTACCTGCCTGATCCTGGTCGGCATGTTCTTCGCGGCCCGCCTGTACAAGCTCAACCTGCTGACCATCGGCGACTTCTACCGCCAGCGCTTCGGCAAGGGCATCGAGGTGTTCTGCTCGGTCGCCATCATCATTTCCTACCTGGGCTGGGTGGCGGCGCAGATTACTGCCCTGGGCCTGGTGTTCTCCGTGCTGACCAATGGCGCCATGTCGGAAACCGCAGGCATGATTGTCGGCACCCTGGCGGTGCTGATCTACGTGGTGATCGGCGGTTTCCTGGCGGTGGCCTGGACGGACTTTATCCAGATGATCGTGCTGGTGGTGGGACTGTCCGTGATTGCCTTCTTCTCCGCCGACCTGGCGGGTGGTGCCGGCAAGGTGGTCGACATGGTGGCGAGCAAGGACTTGGGCAACTTCCTGCCGCCGGCGCAGTTCACCGACATCGCCTTCTTCGTCGGCTCGGCCGTGAC
>CAMLSG010000198.1 GCA_946482635.1 uncultured Duganella sp. | reverse complement strand
TGGCGCAGGCACTGATCCTGCATGCGGAAGCCGCGGCGCGCTCACTGGGGCGCACGCTGCTGGTGCTTGACACCTGCAGCGGCGAGCCGGCGGAACGCATGTACCTGAAACTGGCCTACCAACGCTGCGGCGAGATCCCGCAATTCGCCACCATGCCCGATGGCCGGCTGGGCGCGACCACCTTCATGTACAAGCTGCTTTAAGCCGGGTCGTGGCAGCAGACGCCGAGTTTGTTGCCGTCCGGGTCGCGGAAGTAGGCGCCGTAGTAATGGGCATGGTAGTGCGGACGCAGGCCGGGCGGGCCTTCGCAGCATCCGCCGTTGGCGAGGGCGGCAGCGTGCGCAGCATCGACCGCGGCGCGCGATGGTGCGAGCAAGGCCGTCATCGTGCCGTTGCCCGGATTGGCGGGAGCGCCGTCATACGGGCGGCCGATGATGAAGAGCGGCCGGCCGCCGCCTGCGGGCTGCCACGCGGCCCAGGGCTTGCTGTCGTCGCAGAAGCGCTGGGCGTGGCCGAGCGCCGCCATCACGGCTGCGTGGAAACGGTAAGCGGCAGCAAAGTCGCTGATTCCGATGAAGACGTGCGAAATCATAATGCGCCCCGCACGGCTTTCACGTCGGTCAGGCCGGCGAGTATCTTATCGATGCCATCCATTTTCAGGGTCCGCAGGCCTTCGGCCAGCGCGGCGTTGCGCAGCTGAGGCGCTGAGGCGCGCTCCCGTACCAGATGGCGTACGCGTTCCCCCGGCACCAATAGTTCATGCAGGCCGATGCGGCCTTTATAACCTTTGCTGCATTCCTTGCAGCCAACGGGGCGGTACAACGTGAACCCGCCACGCGCATCGCCGTGGCGCTCACGCCAGCCGCTAACGATGCGCAGTTGGGCGGCGCGTGGATCGGCACGCCAGGCCTCGGTCTTTTGCAATTCCTCGCTGTACTCGGCCAGCAGCAATTCCAGTTCCGCTTCGCCCGGCTGGTAAGCCAGCTTGCAGTGTTCGCACAGGCGCTTGGCCAGGCGCAGGGCCAGCACGCCCAGCAGGGCATCGGCCATGGCAAAGCGCTCGTTGCCCATTTCGTGCAGGCGCGCGATGGTGTCGGTGCTGCTGGCGGTGGGCATGGCGCCCAGCACCATGCGGCCGTTCAGTGCCGCTTCAATGGCCATGGCTGCCGTATCGCTATCGCGCATATCGCCGATGGCGACCAGGTCGGGATCGGCGTGCAGCACGGCGCGCAAGGCCGCCGCAAAGTCGGTGCCCGTTTCGCGCTGCACCGGAACCTGGCGTGCAGCCGGCTGCGTGATTTCCACCGGCTCCTCGATGGTCCAGACCTTGGCGTCGGGACGTTCGAGCTGCAGCAGCAGCGAGTGCAGGGCGGCGGTGCGGCCGGAGCCGGCCGGTCCGCACAGCAGGAACAAGCCGTGCGTGGTATCGATGGCGGCGCGCAGCCTGTCCTGCGTGGCGGCGACCATGCCCAGGCGTTCCAGCGGCATCGGGGCGCCGCTGCTAAGCAGGTGCAGCACCACGTCCTCCATGCCGCCGGCCGATGGAATGAAGCTGGCGCGCAGTTCGACATCGAACTGGCTGAATTCCCTGAACAGCAGCTTGCCTTCGACCGGATGGCCAGCAACGGCGGTCGGCAGGCCGCACATGGTTTTCAGGCGCGCGACCAGGGCAGCGTGCATATCCAGCGCGGCTTCGGCGTAAGGCAGCAGGGCGCCGTCGCGGCGCAGGCGCAGTACCATGATGCCGCGCGCGGCGTGCGGTTCGATATGGATGTCGGAAGCATCCAGGCGGCACGCCTCGGTAATGATTTTTTCGGCCAGGGCGGCGGCTGCATCGGCATCGGCGGCGTTGTGCGTGCCGGCGGGCCGGCTGGCGGCGGAGGTCAAGGTGAAGCGCGGCGACTGGCGTGCGGCCAGTGCCACGGCAAGCGTTTCGCACAACGCCTGCAGGCATTCGACCTGCATCGCGCTGAATCGCTCGCCATTGCGCGGGTTCATGAGCTGCACTACCCCCAGCAGTTCCTTGCCCTGGGCATCCGCGACCGGCGCGGCCAGCACCTGGCGCGTGCGGTAGCCGGTGCGCTGGTCTGCGCCTTGCTGGAATTGCAGTTCGGGCGAGATAGCGCGCAATTGGGAGGAGTCGTACACGTCGTCGATATTCACCAACTGCTGCGTCAACGCGACGTAGCCGGCAATGCTGCCCGGCGTGGCGGCGACGCGCGACTCGCGCGACACCAGGTAATCCTTTTCCTGGTCCATCACGAACAGCAGGCAGCGGTCGCAGTCGAACAGGTGGCAGAGGTCTGCCGGCACGCTGTTCATCAGCGCTTCGAGGCTGCGCGCAGCATGCACGCGGGTGCTGACGGCATGCAGCTTACGGTAGAGCTGCAATGGTTCGGAATCGCTCACGACACATCCCTTTTTACTTGTCTATTTTCCAATTTTGTCAATGATAGGCCAAATTCGCAACACTCAACTGTGCGGCCCCGCGCAGGCGTAAAATAAAACTGTCAATTGGATCTTCTCGTCCTAAACTAAGAGTAACAACAGTTGCTCGTTAGCTAGGCAAGATGATTGCCGGGAGAACGAAAATGATTAGCCCCGCGCCTCGTCTGGTGGGTGTGGCCGCCCTGGCCATAGCCTGTGGAAATCTTGCAGCCGATCCCATGCGGCCCGAGCGAGAGCGCGAACGAGCGCCGGCAGCCATCTTTGACCTGAGCGCCAGCCAATCGAAACTTTCCGACTGGCCCGGCAATCCCAACAACAATAATGTCACGGTGCGCCTGGCAGCGACCATGACGAAATCGCTGGAACGCGACTGGATGGTGCGGGCCAGCGTGAATACCCAGTACAACTCCGGCGACCTGACCTTGCAGGACGCGCTGGCGCCTCCTGCCTTCACCTCGCTGCGCATGATGCGGGACCGCGACGTGGTGCGCGATGGCGGCATTGGCAGCAACCTTGAGCTGTACTCGCCGAATATGTGCGCGTCCTTCCTGCGCAAGTGCCGGGCCCTGATGTTCTATGACCGCAACTACATCCGCTACAACCGCAATTACGCGGGACAGCTGCGCAGCGGCCGGGTTGGTAGCGTCGGCGTGGGGGTGCGCATGCAGATGGGCAAGCGTTCCAGCATGCAGTTCGATTACGGCCGGGTAGTGCGCTCCGACCAGATGCCGGATGATGCGCGCAACCGGCTGACGCTGCGCATGGGTTATGCCTGGTAAATAAATCGCAAAAAAAGCCTTGACCTTCCCATCATGGGATACTTGATACTGGTCGCCAGAGCATAGGCGAGGAGTATCCCATGAGTCAGTTCCAGCAAACCGTCCGTATTGAAGGCATGAGTTGCGCATCCTGCGTGCGCCGCGTCGAAAAGGCGTTGGCGACCGTCCCGGGCGTGGCGCATGCCGCCGTCAACCTGGCCACCGAGACTGCGCGCGTCGATTCCGATTCGCCGGTCGCCTTCGCCGCCCTGCAGCACGCCATCGGCAAGGCTGGCTACGCTGCCAGCGAACTGGCCGCGCCAGCCCCCGATTCCGCGCCGCATATTCCTGAAGGGCTGGCTGTCCTCCTTTCCGCAGTGCTTTCCGTGCCGCTGGTGGTGCCGATGGTCGCCGAGTGGTTCGGCGCGCACGTGATGCTGCCGGTATGGCTGCAATGGCTGCTGGCGACGCCGGTGCAATTCGTGTTCGGGGCGCGCTTCTATCGCGCCGGCTGGAAAGCATTGAAGGCGCGCGCCGGCAATATGGACTTGCTGGTGGCGCTGGGCACGTCGGCGGCGTACGGCTTGAGCGTCTACCTGGCGCTGGCGCGCGGGCAAGGCATGCACCTCTATTTCGAAGCGTCGGCGGTGGTGCTGACCCTGGTCTTGCTGGGCAAATGGCTGGAAGCGCGGGCCAAGCGGCAAACCGCCTCCGCCATCCGCGCGTTGCAGGACCTGCGGCCGGTGACAGCGCGCGTGCGGCGCGAAGGCGAGTCGGATGCCGATTTGCCGATCGAACAGGTGCAAGTGGGCGACATCGTGGTGATCCGCGCCGGCGAACGCGTGGCGGTGGATGGCGAAGTGGTCGATGGCGCCAGCCACGTCGATGAGTCGTTGATCACCGGCGAGAGCCTGCCGGTCGCCAAGCACGTTGGCGACCATGTCACCGGCGGCGCAATCAATGGCGAGGGCTTGCTGCTGGTGCGTACCGGTGCAACAGGGGCGGAAACCATGCTCTCGCGGATCATCCGCCTGGTGGAAGACGCGCAATCGGCAAAGGCACCGGTACAAAAGCTGGTCGACAAGGTGGCTGCGGTGTTCGTGCCGGTGGTGCTGGTGCTGGCCTTGCTGACGCTGGCCGGGTGGTGGCTGGCTAGCGGGAATGTCGAGCAGGCAGTGATCAATGCCGTGGTAGTGATGGTGATTGCGTGCCCATGTGCGCTCGGCCTGGCCACGCCGGCTGCGATCATGGCCGGCACCGGCGTCGCGGCGCGGCATGGCATCCTGATCAAGGATGCCGAGGCACTGGAGATGGCGCGCCAGGTTGATACCGTGGTGTTCGACAAGACCGGCACGCTCACGCAAGGCAAGCCGGTACTGGCGCAATTGCTGCCGCATGGCGTGCCAGCCGGCCGCGCGCTGCAGCTGTCAGCGGCCATCCAGCGCGGCAGCGAACACTCGCTCGCCCGCGCCGTCCTGGAGGCGGAAGTTGCATCGAGCGAGGCGTTGCCATCGCTCACGGCCAATGCGGTCAGCACGCTGCCCGGCCGCGGAGTGGCGGCGACAGTCGACGGCCTGGCGCTGATTTTGGGCAGCGGACGCCTGATGGCGGAGCGCGGCGTGGACCTGTCGCCGTTGCAGCTGCGCGCCTTGGAGCTGGAAGGGACCGGCCATACGATTTCCTGGCTGGCCGATGCCGGCAGCAAGCAGCTGCTTGGCTTGCTCGCCTTTGCCGACCAGCCGAAACAGCATGCCCGCGCCGCGGTGGAGCGCCTGCACGCCCGAGGCATCGCCACCGTGATGCTGACCGGCGATAACCAGGGCAGCGCGCAGGCGGTGGCGCAAGCGCTCGGCATCGGCAGCGTGGAAGCGAACCTCCTGCCGGCCGACAAGACCACGGTCATAGCGCGGCTGAAGGCGGAAGGCAAGCGCGTTGCCATGGTCGGCGACGGCATCAACGACGCGCCGGCGCTGGCCGCAGCGCACGTCGGCATTGCGATGGCGACCGGCACCGACGTCGCCATGAATGCAGCCGGCATCACGCTGATGCGCGGCGAACCGCTGCTGGTGGCGGACGCGATCGACATCTCGCACCGCACTTTCAGCAAGATCCGCCAGAACCTGTTCTGGGCCTTCATCTACAATGTGGCAGGGATTCCGCTGGCGGCGCTTGGCGTGCTGAATCCCCTGCTGGCCGGCGCCGCGATGGCATTCAGCTCGGTCAGCGTGATCAGCAACGCCTTGCTGCTGCGCCGCTGGCAGCCTTCAAAGGAGTAAGCAATGAATATCGGACAAGCCGCAGCAGCATCCGGCGTCAGCGCCAAAATGATCCGCTACTACGAAAGCATCGGCCTGGTGCGCGAGACTGCGCGCACCGAGAGCGGCTACCGGATCTACGGCGAGAATGACCTGCATACGCTGCGCTTCATCAAGCGCGCCCGCAACCTGGGTTTTTCGCTGGAACAGATCGGCGACCTGTTGTCGCTATGGCAGGACACTGGCCGCGCCAGTTCAGACGTGAAGACCATCGCGATGAGCCATGTGGATGAACTGAACCAGCGCATCGTGGAGCTGACCGAAATGCGCGACACGCTGGCCAGCCTGGCCAAGACCTGTCACGGTGACGACCGGCCGGATTGCCCGATCCTGCAAACGCTGGGATCAGCGCAGGAACATGTACACGGTGAGCACTGCGCCCACGATCACGACAAAGATGCGCATCAACTGCGGGGGAAGGCGATAGATCAGCCACGAGCCCAGAAGTCCGCCCGCAATACCACCCGCGCATAAGGCCAGGGCAGCGGCCCAGCTGATCATGCCGGAGAATGCAAAGATCAGCGTGGCGGAGGCATTCATCGCCATCGCCAGCATGTTCTTGGTCGCCGTTGCGGCGCGAATTTGCTGGCCGGCGATAGTCAGCGCTGCCAGCATCAGGAAGCCGATGCCGCCGCCGAAGTAGCCGCCGTAGATCGCAATGCAGGACTGGATCACGGCCAGCATCCACTTGGGCATGCTGGCGGTGGCCTGCATCGGTTGGCGGCGGAACGCACCCCAGGCGAACATGGTGGTGGCGAACAGCACCAGCCAGGGTACCAGCTTGGCGAAGAAGGTCGGCGGCGTAATCCACAACAGGATGGCGCCAAAAATGCCGCCAATAATGCTGATCGTGAAAAGCTGCGGGAAGGTCAGGCCGCTGACGCCTTCCGCGAACTTGCGGCCGGCGACGGCGGACGTAGCCTGGCTCGGGAACATGGCAACCGTGGAAGTCATGTTCGCCGCGACCGGGTTCAGGCCGGCCAGCAACAGGGCAGGGAACGTGATGAAAGAGCCGCCGCCAGCCAACGCATTCTGCGTGCCGGCGAAAAGTCCTGCTGCGGCGAGCAGTAAGATGGTGTGGAGTTCGGGCATCAGGCCATTATAGCCAAGGTGCCCGAGTCTTGCCCGAGCTCAGGCGGCGCGGCGTGGGGCGCGCTTGGCGGCGATGGTTTCGGCCAGGACGCCGGTGGCGTGTTCGGCGTCCGCGATGGAGCGCAGCAGGCGCTCGTCGCCAAATTCGTCATATTCAATGGCCGCGCCGCAGGCATCGGTCACGCCCAGGTAGCGGAATACGCTGCGCACCGACGCTTCGACATGGTTGATGCCCTCCAGCCGCTGGCCTGGATCGTAGCCATAGTCGCCGCGCGAGGACAAGATCACGAGCTGCTTGCCCGCATCCGCCAGCAGCGGCCAATATGGTTCCCCCGGGCGCGAGCGGTCGAAGCCAAATGTGCGTCCAACGCGCACGATGTTGTCGATCCAGGCCTTGAACTGCGCTGGCGGGCCGAAGTTATACATCGGCACTCCGGCGACGATGATGTCGGCTGCCAGCACTTCATCTACCAGCGCATCGCTCTGCGCCAGGGCTTCCACCATCCACGGTTCGCGCGCTTCGGGCGGCGTGAATGCGGCATGCACCCAGCCGCCGGTTACCGGCGATGGCGGCTCCGCGCCGACATCGCGATAGATGACTTTTGCTCTGCTATCGAGCTGGAGGTAGCGCTCGATGAAACGGGCCGTCAGGCGGCGCGTATGCGAGCCATGTGCCTGTTCCCCGGATCGTCCGGGCCGGGCGCTTGAATCAATATGCAGGATGCTGGTCATTTGTGCTCTCCGTTAAGTTGGGAAGGCCATACTTTGCGCCGGCGGGTAGGCAGTGACAAACGATTAATTTTCAGCGGATGGATGAACTCAATTCATGTATAGTCATCAACATGAAACGCCGCCTGCCATCCCTGTCCGCCCTGCGCAGCTTCGAGGCCGCTGCGCGGCTGCAAAGCTTCAAGCTCGCTGCCGAGGAGCTGTCGGTCAGCGCTACTTCGATCAGCCACCAGGTGCGTGCGCTGGAGGAGGCGCTGGAGGTGCGCCTGTTCCTGCGCAAGACCCGCGCCGTCGAGCTGACGCCGGAGGGCCGCATCCTGCTGCAGGCGACCGGCAACGGCTTTGACGCCATCGCTGCCGGCGTCGAGCGGCTGCGGCAAGAGCAGCGCCGTACGGTCACCTTGTCGACCACGCCGTCCTTCGCGGCGCGCTGGCTGGTGCCGCGGCTCGCCTCCTTCAACTTGGCCCATCCAGGCATCGCCCTTAACGTCCAGGCCAGCAACAAGCCGGTCGACCTGGCTGGCGGTGCGGCGGACCTGGCAGTACGTGGCGGCAGCGGGCATTTCGCAGGCCTGCACGCGGAGCGACTGATGCGGGCGGGCTTTGCCCCGGTTGCCAGCCCGCGCCTGAAGTTGCGCAAGGCGAGCGATGTGGCACGCCATCCGTTGATTCACTTCGACTGGCAGCGCGGCTTCAAAGGTGCCTTGACCTGGGACAAGTGGGCAAACGCAGCCGGGGTGGCGCTGGACGTGACGGCCGGTGCGCGCTTTTCGGAGGAATCGCACGCTGTGCAGGCGGCGATCGCAGGGCAGGGCGTGGTGCTGACCGCCTTGCCGCTGGTGCGCGAAGAAATCAGCATGGGACTGCTGGAAGCGCCGGTCGGACCGGTGCTCGGCGGATTCGACTTTTATGTTGTGCGGCCTGAAGGCGACGATCCGCGCGAAGAGGTGCGCGCCGTCGAAGCATGGCTGCTGGCACAGGAGGAGCAATGATGGAGCCTTATAAGCTTTACTACTGGCCGACGATCCAGGGCCGGGGAGAATTCGTGCGGCTGGCGCTGGAGGAGGCTGACGTTCCTTACATCGATGTGGCGCGCGGCAAAGGCGGCATGAAGGCGATGACCGAATTGATCGCGGGCGGCAGCGATCCGCGTGCCGCTTTCGCGCCGCCGATCTTGCAGGCCGGTGAACTCATGATCGGACAGACGGCCAACATCCTGATGTTCCTCGGAGCGCGGCACAAACTGGCGCCGCGCTCGGAAGCGGGACGGCTGCGGTGCAACCAGCTGCAGCTCACCATTGCGGATATCGTCGGCGAGGCGCACGACACGCATCACCCGATCTCGGTGAATATGTATTACGAAGAGCAGGCGCGGGAATCGAAGGCGCGGGCGCGCGATTTTGCGATAGAGCGTATTCCCAAGTACCTGGATTATTTTGAAACCGTGTTGCGGGTCAACCAGGGACGCGGCGGATGGATTGTCGGTTCGCGCCTGAGCTATGTCGACCTGTCGCTGTTCCAGTTGCTGGACGGCTTGCGCTATGCCTTCCCGAAAGCGATGGCGGCCTACGAAGGGCGCTGGCCCGGCCTGCAGCGGCTGGCCGGGCGGGTGGCGGCGCGGCCAAGGGTCGCCGCCTACCTGGCGTCCAAACGCCGCCTCGCCAACAACGAGGACGACGTATTCCGGCATTACCCGGAACTGGAGCAGGGCGTTCGCCTTAAACCGCGCGGGTGACGGGATAGCCGGCATCCACGATGGCTGCCTTGATCGGCTCCAGCGCCGAAGCCGAGTTGACCTTGACGTGCTTGCCCTTCAGATCCACCTCGACAAAGGCGGCCGGGTCAACGGTGTGCACGGCTTCCGTCACTGCCGAGACGCAATGGCCACAGGTCATGTTTTCTACAGTCAGTTCATACATTTGGAGTTCCTTTCGTCATATGGGTAAACGTACTTTAGTCCTTCCCACCATTGTAAGGTCAAGCATCCTTGCACTCCTTTTATTGCAAGGCTGCTCCGCTAAGTACGCTCCGGCTCCTGGATCGGCAGGAACTGTGGGGGAGGCGAAGATGGTCGGCCCGGCGGCGCCCCCGCCGGAAGGCTTGCCGACCGAAGTGCAACGCGGAAAGTACCTCGCCTATGAGCACTCGGTCACCGTCGACTCGCCCGAGGGCGGCGTCAAGCCCCTGCTCGATAAACTGGTCGCGGCCTGCCAGGCGGACGTCGCGAACCAGTGCACGCTGCTGGCATCCGGTGTGGAAGGCGGCAGGGAGTCGAGCGCCCATATCCGTGTTCGCGTGAAGCGTCCCGGCATCGAGAAACTGATTTCACTGGCGGCAACAGGAGGCGAAGTCGCGTCGCGCAATACGTCAGCGGAAGACCTGGAAGGCCCGATCCGCGACAACGCCAAGCGCCTCGACATGCTGCGCTCCTATCGTGAGAAGCTGCTGGCGCTGGAGGGCAAAGTAGGCAACAACGCCGAAGCCCTGATCAAGCTGTCGCAGGAACTGGCGACGGTGCAAAGCGAACTCGAATCCGCAACCGGCGTGGAAGCGCGCCTGATGGAACGGGTTAATATGGACCTGCTGAACATTTCGATCCAGTCTCGCACCCAGCGTGGTTTCTGGTCGCCGGTCAAGCGCGCCTCCAGCGATTTTGGCAGCAACCTGTCAGAAGGCATCGCCAGCGCGATCACTGGCCTGGCTTACCTGCTGCCCTGGTCATTGATTCTGTTTGCGGCGGGCTTCGTGGTGCGCAAGATCTGGAGGAGGATGCGCCGGAAATGA
>CAMLSG010000197.1 GCA_946482635.1 uncultured Duganella sp. | reverse complement strand
AAGAACGGCAAGCCGACCGATGAAGCATCGGGCCAGATCGCCGATCCGAACAAGCCGATGTACGGCAGCAAGGACGCCGTGAAGAAGGCGAACAGCGAATTCGAGCGCGAAACGCCGAAGCAGGCTCCGGCCGATCAGCTGCAGAAGGTAGTGGACAGCATCCAGGCACAGGGCCAGGCTCCGGCCAAGGCGCCTGCCGCGCCAGCCCCGGCGCCAACGCCGGCACCGGCCACCACCTCGCCGGCAGCGCCGCCACCGGTCAATAGCGCTGCGCCACCGGCGCAGGCAGCCGCCCCGGCGCCTGCCCTGCCTGGCGAAGACAAATTCGTGTATTACCTGCAGGCCGGCGCCTTCCGCGAAGTGGGCGATGCCGAGAACACCCGTGCCAAGCTGGCCCTGCTGGGCTTTGAGGCCACGGTTTCCGACCGCGCCACCGACGCCGGCGTGCTGCACCGCGTGCGCATGGGTCCTTTTACCCAGGTGGAAGCCATGAACAAGGTGCGTGCAAAACTGTCTGAAAACGGCATCGATGTTGCCGTCGTTCGCAATCAAAAATAAAGGAAGTCCGAGCAATGAAACTGTTCAAGCAGATCCTGGCCGTCATCCTGTGCGGCGTTGCCTTCAGTGCCGGCGCTTCTCCGGCGGCCCCGGTGGCCGGCACCGATTACGTTGTGCTGCCCGAGCCGCAGGCCGTGGATACCGGCAAGAAGGTCGAAGTCATCGAGTTCTTCGCCTATTACTGCCCCCACTGCTACGCGCTGGAGCCGTCCATGGCGGCCTGGGTCAAGAAGCAGGGCGACAACGTGGTCTTCAAGCGCATTCACGTGAGCCGCGGCCCGTCCGTGCTGCCGCAGCAGAAGCTGTTCTTCGCGCTGGAAGCCATGGGCCTGGTCGAGCAGAACCACGCAAAAGTGTTCAATGCCATGCACGAGCAGGGCAATTCGCTGCGCAACGATGAGGCCGTGATCGACTGGGCCGCCAGCAACGGCATCGACAAAGCAAAATTCACCGAGGCCTATAACAGCTTCGGCGTGTCGGCCAAAGTGCGCCGCACGGAACGCATGATGGGCGATTACCGCGTCGACTACTGGCCGATGCTGGTGGTCGATGGCAAGTACATGACCTCCCCTGCCGAGGCAAACAAGAGCATCAAGCCAGTGCCGAGTTCGGCCCAGCAGCACGCCAATGCGCTGACCGTACTGGACTTCCTCGTGTCCAAGGCTAAGGCGGAGAAGAAGTAAGGCTTTGAAGCGCGTTTTCATTACCGGCGCCTCCAGCGGCATCGGGGCAGCACTGGCGGCACACTACGCCGCGCAAGGCTGCACCCTTGGCCTGCTGGGACGCCGCGCGGATGCGCTGCAGGCGCTTGCCGCCTCCCTCCCCAATCCGGAACGCCACCGCTGCTACGCGGCCGACGTCACCGACCATGCGGCGCTACGCAGTGCAGCGGAAGCCTTCCTCGCCGACGCCGGCGGCTGCGACATCGTCATCGCCAGCGCGGGCATTTCGCACGGCACCATCACCGAACTGCCGGAAGACTTGCCGGTCTTCGAATCGATTATCGCCACCAACGTCACCGCAACCGTGGCGACCTTCTCGCCATTCATCGCCGCGATGCGGGCGCAAGGATCGCCGGCGCGCCTGGTCGGCATTGGCAGCGTTGCCGGCGTGCGCGGCCTGCCGGGCGGCGGTGCCTACAGCGCCTCCAAGGCTGCGGTGCGTGTGTATTGCGAAGCGCTGCGGGTTGAGTTGCGCGGCAGCGCGATCAAGGTGGTCACCATTGCGCCGGGCTATATCGATACGCCGATGACGCAGCAGAACAAGTATCCGATGCCGTTCCTGATGCAGCCGGCCGATTTCGCAGCGGCCGCGGCGCGCAGCATCGAACGGGGCGACAGCTACCGCGTCATTCCCTTTGGCGCCGGCATGATCGCACGCTTGCTGCGCATGCTGCCGAACTGGCTGTTCGACCGCGCTTTCGCCAAGGCGCCGCACAAGGCGCGCAAGGGCACCACATGAATGCAACACCTCTCGCCGTCCCGGCGATCCGCGCGCTGGTTGCCGACAGCGCATCCCACGTCGCCATTGAAGTGGTGGACGAAACCGGCTCCACCAATGCCGACTTGCTGGCGCGCGTGCCTTCGGCCGCGCAGTCGCCGGCGGCATTGCGCGGCCCCGTGCTGCGCGTAGCCGAGCGCCAGACCGCAGGCCGCGGCCGCGCCGGCCGCAGCTGGCTTTCCGCGCCGGGCGCATCGCTGACTTTCTCCGTCGCCTGGCCCTTCCGCGCACCGCTGCACCGCATGGTGGGCTTGCCGCTGGCGGTCGGGGTGGCGCTGGCCGAAACCGTGAATGGCCTGGGCGTGCCGGTCCAGCTCAAATGGCCGAACGATATGCTGAAGGATGGCGCCAAGCTGGCCGGCATCCTGGTCGAAACCCAGGCTGCGCCGGATGGCACCATCTGGGCCGTCATCGGCTGCGGCATGAACCTGCTGATGCCGGATGAAATGGAAGCGGCCATCGGCCGCGAAGTCTCTTCCGCGCCCTGGCTGGCGCAGATGGACCGCAATGCCTTGCTGGCGCAATTGCTCAGCCGCCTGTGCGCGGTGCTGGCGGAGTTCGACGATACCGGCTTTGCCGCCTTCGCGGAGCGCTGGAACACGCTGCAGGCTTGGCGCGGGCAGCCGGTGCGCCTGCTCGACCAGGGCGCAGTGCAGCAGGAAGGCCTGGCGGCAGGCGTGGACGACCAGGGGCGGCTGCTGCTCGACACCCCATCCGGCCGCGTGGCCGTGCTGTCGGGCGACGTTTCGCTAAGGCTTGCCCAATGAACTACGACCTGCTGATCGACGCCGGCAATACGCGCATCAAATGGGCGCTCGCCGCGCCCGGCGCCGCGCTTGGCGACTGGCTCGCACAAGGCGCGCATATGCACGCCGATGCCGCCGATTTCCCGGTGGCCCTCACTGCCGCGCTGGCCACTGCGCATCCAGGTAGCGCGCCTGCCATTGGCCGCGTACTGATCGCCAACGTGGCCGGCCAGGCCGTGCGCGACATGCTGGCAGGCTGGCTGGCCGCGCCGCAGCTGCAAATCCCGCCGCAAGCCATCGAATGGTTCGCCTCGGTCCCGCAGCGCGCCGGCGTCCGCAACGCTTACCGCAACCCGGCGCAACTGGGCTGCGACCGTTTCGCCGCCGCCATCGGCGCCCATGCCCTGTGCCCGGGCAAGGCCATCGTGGTCGCCAATTGCGGCACGGCGACCACCATCGACGCCATCACCGCCGACGGCACTTTCCTGGGCGGCATGATCCTGCCGGGACTGGGCCTGATGGCCACATCGCTGGCGAAAAACACCGCCCAGCTGCCGCAGATCAAGCCCGGCAAGCTGCCGGAAGGCTTCGCAGACAACACCGACGACGCCATCCTGTCCGGCTGCCTGGCCGCGCAAGCCGGCGCGATTGAACGCGCATTTGAGCTGCACCAGGCCGTAGAATGTATTATTTCCGGCGGCGCTGCGCCTTATGTTGCGCCAGCGGTCCCTGTGCCGCACCGCCACGTCGAAAACATTGTGATGATAGGACTGCACGCTGCCCTGCGCAGCGCCTGACCCGAATGGAGTGCCCGTGCTGAAACTGATATTCGCCCTGCTGCTGGTCGCTAACGCTGCGCTGTTTGCGTACGGCGAAGGCTACCTCGGCCAATTCAGCGGCAACGAGCACGAACCTGGGCGCCTGCAAAAGCAGCAGAATGCCGACAAGCTCCAGTTGATCAGCGCCAGCAAGGCCGAAAGCGCGGTAGCAGCGCTCGCCCCGCCGCCGCCGATTCCGCGCGACGAACCGGCCACCATCGCCTGCGTGGAAGTGGGCAACTTCGCGCTGGACGAGGCGCGCAAGTTTGAAAACCGCCTGGCGCCGCTGGAATTGGGCGACCGCCAGCAGCGCCGCAACGTGGCCGAGCAGGAAGTGTCGAGCTACATCGTGCACATCCCGCCGCAGGCCAGCCGCGCCGCCGCCGAAAAGAAGGCCGACGAGCTGCGTGAACTCGGGGTCACCAACTTCTTCATCCTGAACGACAGCTCGCCGCTGAAGTGGGGTATCTCGCTGGGCGTGTTCCGCACTGAAGCGGCCGCGCAGGCGCAACTGGCCGCGCTGGTCAAGCAAGGCGTGCAAACGGCCCGCGTGACGCCGCGCTACGCCAACAGCAAGCAGGTGTACTTCCAGTTCCGCGATATCAGCGAGGACGCCAAGGCACGCATCGCCAAGGTCGCCGCCAAGTTCCCGGAACAGGAAAGCCGTTCCTGTACTACCGCTCGATAACGATCGGACGCAGCTTCAGGCTGGAAGGCAGCGCCTTGCCGGCTGCCTGCGCATCTTCACGGCTCGCATAAGGGCCGGCAAACAGGCGATAGAACTTGCCTGCCTGCTCCACGTCCAGTTTCAGGCCGGCGTCGCTGGCTTCCAGCCGCTTGCGCAGGCCGTCGGCGCCATCTTCGCGCGCATACGAACCCAGTTGCAGGTAGAAGCCCTGCTCGCCCGCCCCGCCCAGCAGGACAGGCTTGGCTTCGTCGCCGTTCGAAGATGCCAGCATCGGCGCCGCCTTCGGCATGCTCTGCGGTGCCGGCGCACTCGCCACGGAAGCCGTTGCCGTTGCACTGCCGCCAGCTTTGCGCGCCGCGATCATGCGGTCGATTTCGGCCGGCGGCAGGTGCACCACCTCGAGCTGGGTGCTGCCATTGACCAGCAGGCCAAGTTTCAGCGCCGCCGTGTAGGAGACGTCGATAATGCGGGTGGAATGGAACGGCCCGCGGTCATTGATGCGCACCACGACCGAATTGCCGTTCGAGACATTGGTCACGCGTGCATAAGAAGGAATCGGTAGCGTCGGGTGCGCCGCCGTCATCTTGTACATATCGTAGATTTCTCCGGACGAAGTACGCTGGCCATGGAACTTCTTGCCATACCAGGTACCCGGTCCGCGCTGCTTGAAGTCCGAACCCAAGGGGATCGGCTTGTAGGTCTTGCCGAAGACAACATACGGACGGTTGGAGTACGGCGCCAGCGGATCGTTGCGCACTTCCGCATCCGGCGTTTCAATCAGGCCGGCTGGCGGGTTATCGCCCGGGCCATCGTCCTGGTAGTAGGCGCCGCGCCCGGAGCCGGCCGCCGGCAGCACCGGAATGCCGGGTTGCGGCTTGGCCGTCACCGGCGAAGGCTGCTTGCGCGAAGCGGAGTCGGTCTGCGTCGTGCCGCAAGCGGCCAGCAGGGCGGCTGCCGCAAGCGGCAGGAGTCGGATTGCGTGCTTCTTCAAGTTTGCACCAGCTTTCTATGTCGCTGGATCGACATCAGGATGCCCGATGCCAATCCGAGTGTCAGCAGCGCAGTGCCGCCGTAGCTTATGAACGGCAGTGGCACGCCCACTACCGGAAGGATGCCGCTCACCATGCCCATGTTGACGAAGGCATAGGTGAAGAAAATCATTGTGATCGCGCCCGCCAGCAGGCGCGTAAACAGGTTAGGTGCGCCCGACGCGATCATCAGGCCGCGGCCGATCAGCAGCAGGTAGAGGAACATCAGGACCAGGTTGCCGACCAGGCCGAATTCCTCCGAGAACACGGCGAAAATGAAGTCCGTGGTGCGCTCTGGAATGAACTCCAGGTGCGCCTGGGTGCCTTGCGTCCAGCCCTTGCCGGTCACGCCGCCGGAGCCGATCGCAATGGTCGACTGCAGGATGTGGAAGCCCTTGCCCAGCGGGTCCGAGGTAGGGTCGATCAGGGTCATGATCCGCTCGCGCTGGTAGTCGTGCATCATCGACCAGGCCACCGGCAGGCAGGCCGCGCCCATCACCACCAGCGCCAGGATGGCTTTCCATGCCAGGCCGGCCAGGAAGATCACGCAAGCGCCGGCGGCCACCACCAGCAGCGCCGTGCCCAGGTCGGGCTGGCGCGCGATCAGGAATACCGGAACCAGCAACAGTACCGCGCCCAGCACATAGGCGTGCCAGCGCATATGGCCGTGGCGCTGCTGGAAATACCAGGCCAGCATCAGCGGCACCGCAATCTTGGCGAATTCGGAAGGCTGGATCTGCGCGAAGCCGAGGTTAAGCCAGCGCCGCGCGCCCAGCTTGATGGTACCGAACAGCGCCACCGCCACCAGCAGCGACACCGTGACCGCGTAGGCCGGCAAGGCAATGCGCATCATGTTTTGCGGCGAGATGTTCGCCACGAACCACATCACCAGGAAGGACATGGCGATATTGCGCAACTGGTCCTCGATCTTGCCGGGAATGCCGATACTGGCCGAATACAGCGCGACCAGGCTGGTGGCCAGCAACATCACAATGACCAACATCAGCGGGCCGTCGAATACGGTCACATAAGGGCGCATGCGCCGCCACAGTGAACGCCTTTCATTGATAGGCATGCTGCCTCCTTAATCTTTCTTGCGCGGCGGACCTGCCGGCGGCTTCTGGTCCGCCGGGGCAGGTGCCTGCGGCGCCGGGGCTGGTGGCTGCGCCGCTGGCACCGCCGCCTGGCCTTGTTGCTGTGCGCGGCGCTCGGCGGCCGCATCCACGTCCTCCTCAGGCAGGTCTTCCACCGGAACGGTGACGGCATCTTCCTTCGGCACCGGTGTCGTTTCCTTTTCCGTCGGACGTTTGCCCAGCAGCCAGTAGTCCAGCACTTTGCGCGCAATCGGCGCCGCCACCGCGCCGCCGAAGCCTGCATTCTCCACGATCAGCGCCAGCACGATCTTCGGCTTGTCGGCCGGAGCGAAGGCGGTGAACCAGGCATTATCGCGCAAGCGCTCATCCAGGCGCGCCGCGTTGTACTTCTCGTTGGCCTTGATCGCCACCACCTGCGCGGTACCGGTCTTGCCGCCCACGGTATAGCCGGCGTTCAGGAAGGCGCGGTAGCCGGTCGCCCCCGGCTCGGTGGTGACGCCCACCATCGCATCCTTGATGAAGTCGATGTTGGCCTGCTTGAGCGGAATGCGGTAGCTCTCTTTCGGCACGGTCAGCGCGCGCTTGCGGGTACCGCCGTCTTCGATAATCTTGACCAGGTGCGGCTTCATTACCACGCCGTTATTGGCCAGGTTGGCCACCGCGTGCGCCACCTGCAGCGGCGTGTAGTTGTTGTAGCCGGAGCCGTTGGACACCGAAATCGTATCGCCGCCGACCCACTTGCCTGCCGCCGGATTCTTCTTGAAGCGCTGGCGTTTCCATTCCTGCGAAGGCAGCACGCCCTTCTTCTCGTTTTCCAGGTCGATGCCGGTCAACTGGCCAAAGCCGAACGGCGCCATGAAGTCATGGATCAAATCGATGCCCATGTCGCGGCCCAGCATGTAGTAATAGGTATTGCAGGACACGACGATCGACTTGCGCATGTCGACCATGCCGTGGCCGCCGACCACGTCGTCGCGGAACTTGTGGGTGCCCAGGTAGAAGAAGCCCGGATCGGCAATCGCCTGGCCGGTGGTGCGCTTGCCGGTTTCCAGCGCCGCCAGCGCCATGAAGGGCTTGAAGGTAGAGCCCGGCGCATAGGTACCCGACAGCGGCCGGTTCATCAGCGGCTTGTCCAACGAGGTATTCAGTTCGTTCCAGCTTTGCGCATCGATGCCGTCGACGAACAGGTTGGGGTCGTAGCCGGGACGCGACACGTAGGCCAGCACGTCGCCGGTGCTCGGCTCGATCGCCACCAGCGCGCCGCGGTATTCGCCAAACGCTTCCTCAGCGACCTTCTGCAGTTCGATATCGATCGACAGGATCAGGTTGGAGCCGGGCGTGGCCGGCGTGCGCGACAGCGTGCGGATGGCGCGGCCGCCGGCAGTGCGCTCCACTTCTTCGTAGCCGGTAACGCCGTGCAGTTGGCGTTCATAGCTCTTTTCCAGGCCTTCCTTGCCGATATGTTCGGTGCCGTTGTAATTGGCTTCGTACTCGGTTCCCTCCAGCGCCTTCGACTCGGCCTGGTTGATGCGGCCGATGTAGCCGACCACGTGCGAAGCGACTTCTCCCAGCGGATACTGGCGGAACAGGCGCGCCTGGATATCGACGCCGGGGAAGCGGAAGCGGTTGGCGGCGAAGCGCGCCACTTCCTCGTCGGTCAGGCGGCTGCGCAGCGGGACGCTGGTGAAGCTCTTGGACTCTTCCAGCAGCTTCCTGAAGCGGCGGCGGTCCTTGGTGGTGATCTCGACCAGCTTGGCCAGTTCGTCGATCACGTCTTCCATCGGCGCGGCCAGCTTGGACGGCGTGATCTCCAGCGTGATCGCAGAATAGTTCCGCGCCAGCACCACGCCGTTGCGGTCGAGGATCAGGCCGCGGCTCGGCACGATCGGCACCACGGCAATGCGGTTGTCCTCGGCCTTGGCAATGTAGTCGTTATGCTTGATGACCTGCAGCCAGATGAAGCGCGCCAGCAGCAGCGAGAAGCAAAAGAACACCAGCCCGCCCAGTACGGACAGTCGCACCCGGAAGCGGTGCAGGTCTTGCTCTGTATTCTTGAACTCGGTCATGCTCAGATCGGGCGGGTGTGGTCTTTATCCACGGCGCGGCGTTGCGGCGCCAGCAGCAGCATGGTGGCCAGAGGCCACAGCAGGGCCGCCACCACGCTTTCGATGAAGAAGAACCAGCCGGGGAACTTGCCGGCCACGATGAAGCGCACCACCATCTGCACGGTTTGCGCCAGCAGCAACAGCGGCAGCACGTGCAGGATCTGGGTCGTCACGCGGAACCACAGGATCCGGCGGTGCAGCATGATGGCGAAATAGGACAGCAGCGTGTAGGCCAATGCGTTCTCGCCCAGCAGCGATGCGTCGTGCACGTCCATCAGCAGGCCGAGGAAGAACGCGGTGCCGATGCCGACCTTGCGCGGCTGGTGCACGCCCCAGAACACCAGGGTCAGCGCCACGAAGTCCGGCGCGGCGAAGAAGCGGCCCCACGGCAGCATGTTGAGCAGCACTGCGCAGAACAGGCTGAAGAAAATGAACAGCGGGCTGACCGGCAGCAGGATGTATTGTGGACGGTTCATCGGGTCGCCTCCTTCGGTGCTTGCGCGGCTGCCGGAGCCGGCGCTTCGGCGGTTTCCGCCTTGGCCTTTTCCTTATCCTTTTTCTTCGACGGCTTGGTGACCGGCTCCTCTTCCGGAGGACGCGGCGGCATTTCCGGCAGCGACATCAGGATCAGCAGCGCGGTATTGCGTTCGGTGCCGGCCAAAGGCGCGCACACCACGCGGCCGAAAGCGCCGCTGGCATTGCTCTCCACCTGCACCACGCGTGCCACGGCCAGGCCGGCCGGGTACACGCCGTCGATGCCGGACGTAATCAGGATGTCGCCCACCACCACGTCGGCAGTCGGCGCCATGAAACGCAGGTCCAGGTTGCCCGACTGGCCGCGGCCCACCGCCACGGAACGCAGGCCGTTGCGCAGGATCTGCACCGGAATCGCCTGTTCCTTGTCGGTCAGCAGGGTCACTTCGGAAGTGAACGGGAACACGCGCGTCACCTGCCCCACCACGCCCTGGTTGTCGATCACCGGCAAGCCGGCGGAGACACCATGCTGGATGCCGCGGTTCAGGATCACCTTGCGCGTGAACACATCGCGCGCTTCGTAAAGGATTTCAGCCAGCTGCGACTTGCCCGGCACGCGCTGCTGCGCATCGAGCAGCTTGCGCAGCTGGTTGTTCTCGGCCTGGTAGAGCTGCGCCTGCTGCAAGGCCTGCGAAGCGGCGATCTGTTGCTGCTGCAGCACGCTGACCTGCTTCTCCAGCTTCGACAGCGTGGAGAAGTAGTCGCCCATGCCGTACATGGCATCGCGCGGCAGCAATGCGATCTTCTGCAGGGGATAGAGGACAAAGCCGACGCCCTGCCGAACTGCCGTCAGCGCATTCACGCGCGAATCGGCCAGCAGCAGCGCAATCGAAATGCACGCGAACACCATCATCTTGAAACGGGCGGACGCGCCTTGCTTGAACAGTGGCGGTGGACTGTATTCCATGTCTTCCAATTAAGAAGGGCAGCTTCCGCTGCCCTTTTTCTCAACCTTACTCGTAGGAGAAGATGGACCCCAGCTGGTCCATGCGCTCCAGCGCCAGGCCGGAGCCGCGCACCACGCAGGTCAGTGGGTCTTCTGCCACCAGCACCGGCAGGCCGGTTTCTTCCATCAGCAGGCGGTCCAGGTCGCGCAGCAGCGCGCCGCCGCCGGTCAGCATCATGCC
>CAMLSG010000196.1 GCA_946482635.1 uncultured Duganella sp. | reverse complement strand
TTGCGCTCATGGGCCGAGGCAATCGTACGAGTGCAGCTCACCGCTACGCTCTTGCGGCCTTCGCTTACCACCCAAGCCGCCTTCATTCGAACCTCGCAGGCGGGAACCCAAATCCTGTAGTCGGGGCCGAGCGGCCTCAAGTCTGTCTCGTTTTCTGCGTTGCGCTGGTCAAGAAAGCGCTTGGCTGTCGCTTGAATTTCGCAGAGCACCGGATCAGGCCCATGCTGAATTCCGAAATTGTACGGGGGCTCGCAGATCACTCCGCCCGCCTGGGCGGCGACGGATATGAGGAGCAAAGGGCAGGCGCCCGCGAGTTTTGAGGGTAATGCCAAAGCATCTCCATTTTCGTCACTCTGCCGACTGGCGAGACTTTGGGTATTATTGTCGTTCTGACCCGCTACCGCAAACGCTTTTGAGCCTCGACATGACCACTACTCCTCAATTCGATTCAAGCCTGCCCCTCGACATGATCATCTTTGGCGGCGTGGGTGATCTCGCCATGCGCAAGCTGCTGCCGGCGCTGTATATGGCGCACCTGCATGGCAATCTACCGCCCGGAACCCGCATCATTTCCACCGGGCGCCAGGAGTATGACCGCACGGCCTACCTTGCCTTCGTCGAGGAGCATTCGCGTCCTTTCATCAGCGGCGAAAACTTCACGGAAGAAGCCTGGCGGAGTTTCCTGCAGTTGTTGGAGTTTGTCCGCATCGACATCGAAAAAGATGGCATGGCACCCCTGGCCAAGGCTTCGCGAACCGGTGCGGAGCGCGTGTTCTACCTGGCCACGGCGCCTTCGCTGTTCACCACCATTTGCGACAAGCTGGCCGAAGCCGGCCTGGTCGACCGCAATGCCCGCGTGGTGCTTGAAAAGCCGCTCGGCCGCGACCTGGCGTCCGCGGTGGAGATCAACGAAGCGGTCGGCAAGCATTTCGAAGAATCGCAGATTTACCGCATCGACCACTACCTGGGCAAGGAAACCGTGCAAAACCTCATGGTTCTGCGCTTTGGTAACTCGATCCTGGAACCGCTGTGGCGCGCGCCGAACATCACCAGCGTGCAGATCACGGTCGCCGAGGAGGTGGGAGTGGGCAGCCGCGCCGGCTTCTACGACAGCGCTGGCGCCATGCGCGACATGGTGCAAAACCACCTGTTGCAGTTGCTGTGCATCGTCGCCATGGAGCCTCCTGCCTCTCTGGCGCCGGACGCGGTGCGCGATGAAAAGCTCAAGGTCCTGCGCTCGCTGCGCCGCTTCAGCCTTGCCTCGATTGCGCGCGACACGGTGCGCGGCCAATACGTGCGCGGCGTGAGCGGCAACCAGGAAGTGCCGGGTTACCTGGAGGAGCGCAATGTGCCCGCCGGCAGCAGCACCGAAACGTTCGTCGCAATGCGCGCCCACGTCGACACCTGGCGCTGGTCCAAGGTGCCGTTCTACCTGCGCACCGGCAAGCGCATGGCGCGCCGCTCGTCCAAGATCGTGATCGAATTTGCCAATCCGCCGTTCCCCTTGTTCCCGGAAACTCCAGGCGGCGTAGCCAACCGGCTGGTGATCGAGCTGCAGCCGGAAGAGGCGATCAAGCTGCAGCTGATGGCAAAGCAGCCCGGCAGCGGCATGCAGATGCAGCAGGTGGCGCTGAACCTGGACCTGCAATCCGCGTTCTCGCAGCGCCGGGCCGAAGCTTACGAGCGTTTGCTGATCGACGTGGTACGCGGCCGCCTGACTCACTTCATGCGCCGCGACGAACTGGAAGCGGCGTGGGAATGGGCCGATCCGATTATCAACGGCTGGAGCGCACTGGCCGAGAAGCCGTATCCTTACGCGGCCGGCACCTGGGGTCCGACCGAATCGTTCGCGCTGCTGGCGCGCGATGGCTTTAGCTGGGTAGAGTAAGCACGCTTGCTGCGGAAGCCGCATTGTGACGATACAATTGCGGCCTTCCCAACAAGTGGAGTAAGGAAATTAAGAAGCTTGCACTGATCTTTGCACTGATTTGCAATCCAACTTATGCAGACACGGTCATCGGCGTTTCCGATGGCGACACGCTGACTGTGCTGAGCAAAGGCCGCCCGGTAAAGGTCCGCCTTGCCAACATCGATGCGCCGGAAAAGAAGCAACCGTTCGGCGCGCGTTCGAAACAGTCGCTGTCGGACCTGTGCTTTGGCCGCGATGCGACGCTCGATTCGGGGAAGCAGGATCGTTACGGCCGCACCGTAGCTGTGGTCCATTGCGGCGCCGTGAACGTCAACGTGGCCCAGGTCCGCAAGGGCATGGCGTGGGTTTATCCACAATACAACCACGACGCGTCGTTGCCGGGGATCGAATCGGCGGCACGCATGTCCCGCGTTGGCCTGTGGTCCGACCAGAATCCGCTTGAACCCTGGCTGTTCCGCAAGGAGCGCAAGGCGCATTGAGGCAGGGCGCCAGCAAGCACCTGCAAACTGCTTTACTATTGTCCCGTTGACTACACCCAACTCAAAAGGACCAAGATGGCGGAATTCAAATTGCACTGCTTTGCTGCTTCCGGCAACTCGTACAAGGTTGCCCTGTTCCTGGCGCTGGCCAATGCGGACTGGGAACCTGTGGTGGTGGACTACTTCGGCGGCGAGACGCGCTCCGAGGGCTGGCGCGACAACCTGAATGAAATGGGTGAGATCCCGGTGCTTGAGCACAAGGGCTTGAAGATCAGCCAGTCCGGCGTGATCCTCGACTACCTGGCCGAGGTGACGGGACAGTTCGGCGCGCGCAACGACGAAGAGAAGCGCGACATCTGGCGCTGGATCCTGTTCGACAACCACAAGTTCACCAGCTATTACGCCACCTTGCGCTTCATGTACGGGCTGCAGAAGACTGGCGACACGCCGGTCACCCAGTTCCTGCGCGAGCGTGCCATTGGCGCCTACCGTATCGTCGACAAGCACCTGGCGAATGCCAAATTCCTGGTGGGTGATCGCCTGACCATTGCGGACCTGTCGCTGGCCGGCTATGTCTACCTGCCGGAAGAAACCGGCATCGACATGGCCGAATTCCCGCACATCGCGGCGTGGAAGGAGCGCATCAGCGATATGCCCGGCTGGCGCCATCCGCATGACCTGATGCCGGGCAAGAAGTCGTTCTAAGTCATTCGGCGAGGAAGGCTTTCATGGCCTTGGTCGGCTTGCCGTCGTCGCCCCATGCGCTGAGCGGGTATTGGCTCCAGCTCCGCGCACCGAGGGGTTCCCAGTAGATGACGCCCAGGCCCTTCTGGTTTGGCACCGCTTTGACCTTGCGCTGTACGGCAAGCAGCATGTCGTAGGTATTTTGCGGGCGGCGGTCTTCGCCGCCCACTTCCACCACCATCACTTCCTTGCCGTAACGCGCGGCCATGTCGTTCATGTTGCGGGCAAGGTCGCCGATCGACTTCCTGTAATCCGGCTTGCCTGGAAGCCAGTAGGGGTAGTACGACAGGCCGATCACGTCGTAGCGCGCGCCGTTGGCCTTTGCGTTGTCGAACCAGGTCCTGAATCGTTTGCTGTCGTTGCCACGGTCAAGGTGCAGGATGACCTTGGATGAAGGGCTGACGGCCTTGATGGCGTCGTAGCCCTTGTTGATCAGCTGCGCCAGTTGCGGCCAATTGTCGGTGTGGCCTTCCGGGTAGATCATGCCGGTCGGTGTTTCGTTCCCCACCTGGATCCATTCCGGTGTCACGCCTGCGGCCTTGAGGGCGCTCATCACGTCATGGGTATAGCTGTACACGTCTTCCAGCAGGCGAGGGAAGTCGTGGCCTGCCCATGCGGCGGGCTTTCGCTGCTGCTGCGGGTCGGCCCAGCTATCGCTGTAGTGGAAATCGATCATCACGCGCATTCCCATGCGCTGTGCACGGACGGCCATGGCGATGGTTTCGTCCTTGCTGTTGTGGCCATTCGTCCTGTCGTCGGACGGATTCACCCAGGTGCGCAGGCGCACCGTGTTTATGCCGAGATCTTTGAGAATTTGCAGCGCGTCTTCCTGCTTTCCCTGTTCGTTGTAAAACTTGTAGCCGGTGGCTTCCATCTGCGGCAGCCATCCGATGTCCGCGCCTTTGACGAAAGGTTCGGCCCTGGCCTGCGTCGAGCACATGACAATAGCGGCAAACAGGGCGCTAAATATCTTCTTCATTTCTTGGATCGTGAAGGTAAAGCTCTATGCTAGTCCCAGGGTCTCACAGGCAGGTATGCAGATTCAGGCGCCTTTCATGAAATATTGATATTCCTTTCAGTGATGCATGCCGTGATTTCGTCTTCACTGCGGCCACCGCTCAAGACGGTGTTGCCATCGAAGACGAAATGCGGCACGGACCGGATGCCCGCCGCCACGGACTTGCCGGCCTCCCTTTCCACGCTTGCTTTCCAGTCCGGGTCCCGCATGATGCCGAGCGCCTCCTCACCGGTAAAGCCATGCGCGCTGGCGATATTGGCAAGGACACCCGCGTCGGCGATGTTGCGCCCATCGAGGAAGTTGGCCCTGGCGATTGCCACCGCCAACCTGTGCTGCGTGCCTCGGTCGGCTGCCAGCACCAGGGCGTGCGCGGCCTGGGTGGGATAGGCCCATAACTGCTTTCCAAGGTCGAGCGCTAGTCCTGAAGCGCGCGCTTCTGCTTCCGGCCGTGCAAACGCGAGCTTCGGATCGGCAATGCCATAGCGTGAGCGAAGCAAGTCAGGAATGTAAAGGCCAGTGGCCGGCGCCTCTGGCATCAACAAGACAGGATGGTGGTGAATCTCGACTGCGAGGCCGGGGAAGCGCTGCGCCAGCACCTTGTCCAGCCGATGCATGCCAACCAGGCACCAAGGGCAGGTCAGTTCGGTATAAAGGTCGATGCGCAGCATGGCGTCACGCAGCCTGCAGTGGTGGGAGGATCGTCTCGGCCTTGTCGCGCCTCGTCGCGCGCGTCCAGATCTCTTCGGCGATGTCGTCCGGGTCGATTACCGGAAAGCGAGGATCGAGCGACGCGCCGCTTTCGGTCAAGAGACGCATGCCGGCGGAACGGCTGATCATCGCGCCGATGCTGACCGTGCCGGCGTAGACACCTTTGTCGGCCAGTTCGGCGTTGAGCGTGAGCGCATAATTGCGCGTGGCAGCCATCAGCGGCCCAACGCCGCTCATTCCCGGAGTCGTCGCAAGGGCTGTCAAGCCCCCGACCAGGAAGATGCTGCCGCTGCCGCGTGCCAGCATGCCCGGCAGGACAGCTTTCGACACTTCGACCGGCGAATACATCAGTATATCGGCCATTGCGGCGAGCTTTGCGGCATCGAGATCAATGGCAGGCACGAAGCCGATGTGCGAGGAGACCGGCGCATATACCGCCGCGCCGATTGGACCAAGGCGCTCTTCAATTGAGCGTACCAGGCCCGGAATGCCGGCGATTTCCGTGAGGTCGCTGGCGAAAGCCTGGGCTTCAACGCCTTCGCGGACGAGTTGCGCCACCAGTTCTTCCAGCGCTCCGGCGCGGCGGGCGACCAGTGCAACGCGATAGCCCTCGCGCCCGAAACGTTTGGCCAGAGAGGTGCCCAGGCCGGTGCCGGCCCCAAAGATGGCGATGGTTTTTTTGTCATTCATGACTTGCTCCGTTCGGTGATCTGGATGGGATACAATGCATACAAAGTAACCTTTGGGAACTTGGTTACTAAAGTATACGAATGATTGTATGGGCCACTAAATGGCTTCACAAGAAGGCACACCCATGTCACCAAAGCACAAGGAAGTAATCGATTGCCGGCCTGGACCTGACGATCCCGGTTGTCGCGCCACGCGCGAAATCCTCGACCGGATCGGCGACAAATGGAGCCTGTACATCATCGCCATGCTGAAAAATGGTCCCTTGCGCTTCAGTGAGTTGAAACGTTTGATAGAGGGGATTTCACAGCGCATGCTGACCCTGACGTTGCGTGGACTCGAACGTGATGGCCTGGTAACGCGCACGGTCTACCCTTCGGTGCCGCCGCGCGTCGATTATGAGTTGACGCAGATGGGACTCACTTTGCTGGAGCCTGTCATGGCGCTGGTCCATTGGGCTGATGCACACAAGGAGGCGATTGTCGATGCGCATGAACGTTTCGATGCGACACCTGCGACGCAACTGGAGCCGGCGAGTGGAGTGGTCTATCGCCGTCGTTAATCAGGGTGGATGGCGAAGTGCGGCCATGCGTGTGCGCCTCCATCGAATCGATGGCTTTAGTATATGGGCTTGGATCATACGCACGGTTGAAGGGGGAGGCCTGAATGATTGCAATCCTTGAGGAACGGTTCAGCAAGAATCCGCAGCGCCACGCTGGCCTCGCTTGGGAATCAGTTCGTGCACGGCTCAATGAGAGCAAGTTGAAAGTGCTGGCTGAAATGGAGCGTACCGGTGGCGAACCGGATGTTGTCGGCGTGGATCCGTCGACTGGCGAGGTGGTGTTCTGCGATTGTTCGCCCGAGAGCCCAGCGGGCCGGCGCAGCCTGTGTTTCGACCGGGCCGCGCTGGATGCGCGCAAGGAGAACAAGCCGGCGGGCAGTGCGCTGGAAATGGCGAAGGCGATCGGCATCAGCCTGCTCACGGAAGAAGAGTACCGCTTTCTGCAAACGCTGGGTGAATTTGACCGCAAGACTTCGAGCTGGGTGCAGACGCCGGCCGAAATACGCAAGCAGGGCGGCGCCTTGTTCTGCGACCGCCGTTACGGTCACGTCTTCCTGTACCACAACGGCGCCGACTCGTATTACGCGGCGCGCGGCTTCCGCGGCACCGTCAGGGTTTAAGGCGGCAGGAAGCGCTCCAGCGTCTGCATCATCTCGTCGATGTCGAGCGGCTTGGGAATGAAATCGTCCATCCCGGCCGCCAGGCAATCGGCGCGCTCGGACTCCATGACGCCGGCGGTCATCGCCACGATGGGCAGCTTCAGGCCCAGCTCCTGGCGGATGATGCGGGTGGCCGTGTAGCCGTCCATGACCGGCATTTGCACGTCCATCAGGACCAGGCGGTAGGCATCCGGCGCGGCGCGCAGCTTGCGCACGGCTTCTTCGCCATTGTTGGCTACCTCGATGGTTGCGCCGGCGCGCTCCAGGATGCCGACGGCGACCAGCTGGTTCATCGCATTGTCTTCCACCAGCAGCAGGTGGCCGTTGAGGCGCTGGGCGGGCGGGTCGTCCGCCGGCGGCTCGCTGGTGTCGGCTTTATCCAGTACTTCGTGCACCGTATCGAAAAGGGTGGAGGCGGTGATCGGCTTGGTGACCAGGCCTTCGCGATCGGCGTCCTCTTCCAGCATCTTGCTGCGCTCATAGGCGCTTACCATCAGTATGACCGGCACCCCGGGTGCTTCGGCATGGCGCAGCGAGTCGATATAGTGCTGGTCCTCGGTCGGCATGCTCCAGTCGGCGAGTATCACGTCGTAGGGCAGCTCGCGCTGGCGGGCCAGGTCCAGCATCCTTTGCGCTTCGGCGCTGGAGGATGCCACGTCGACGCCCCAGCCCCAGGCTTGCAGCGTCTTGGAAAGGTAGACGCGGCTGGTGAAGTGGTCGTCCACCACCAGGACGCGCAAGGGGCGCGAACCGGCCCCGGTAGAGGCTTGCTGCTGCCCTGATGGGACGGTGCCGAAGGGCAGGGTAACGGTGAAGGTGCTGCCTTCTCCCGGGCTGCTATCAAGCTCGATGCTGCCGCCCTGCAGTTCTACCAGGCGCTGGCAGATCACCAGTCCCAGTCCGGTGCCTCCGAACTTGCGGGTGACCGATTCGTCGGCCTGGGCAAAAGGCGCAAACAGGTTGGCCTTCTGTTCCTGCGAGATGCCGATGCCGGTGTCGCGCACGATAAAACGCATGACGCTGCGCTGCTCGGTGCATTCGGCGCATTCGACCTTGAGGCTGACTTCACCGCGTGCCGTGAACTTGATGGCGTTGCTGGTAAGGTTGACCAGGATTTGCTGCAGGCGCAGCGGATCGCCGACCAGCATGCGCGGAACGTCCGGTTCCACGCCGATGGCCAGTTCCAGTTCCTTCTCGCCGGCGTTCACGCTCATGATGGTGGATACGGAATGCAGTACCGCGTCGAGCTCGAAACGCGTGGCGTTAAGCTGGATCTTGCCCGCTTCGATCTTGGAGAAGTCGAGGATGTCGTTCAGCAGTGCCAGCAGGGACTGTCCCGAGGTGCGCAGCATGGTCAGGTAGCGCCGCTGCTCCAGCGACAGCGGCGTGGTGGTCATCAGGTGGGCCATGCCCAGTACCGCGTTCATCGGCGTGCGCAGCTCGTGGCTCATGTTCGCGAGGAAGGCGCTCTTTGCGGCATTGGCTGCCTGGGCTTCCTTGACGGCCTGGCGCAAGGCGACCTGCGATTTTTTCAGTTCGGTCACGTCGCGCAGGACGCCGACAAAGCGGTATTTGCCTTCGTCGCTAATGGCGCTGATCGTCAGTTCGACGGTGAACTGGCTGCCGTCCTTGCGCATGG
The DNA here is from genome assembly GCA_946482635.1 of uncultured Duganella sp. The sequence continues at coordinate 1,970 of CAMLSG010000196.1, read as the reverse complement.
CCGGCAGTTCGACTGCCCCCTTGCCGATCACGTGCGGCTCGCCGCCCGACAGGAAGCGGCGCATGCCTTGCTGGTGCGCGGCGCGCATGGACTCCGGCATCAGGACCTGGATCCCGGTACCGATGACTTCTCCCGGCGCATAGCCGAAAATCTGGCTGGCTGCGCGGTTGAAGGTTTCAATCTCGCCTTCTTCATTGATGGTGATGATGCCCTCGCCGACACTGTCGACGACAGTGCTGATGCGCACATTGGCATCCTCGAGCTGGTCGGTGCGCTCATGAATCAAGCCTTCGAGCTGGCGGATCCGGCCGCTGATGAACCATGCCAGGCCGAAGCCCGCCAGCAGCAAGACCAGTACGATCCAGGTGAGCCAGGTCACGGATGCCAGCAGCTCTTGCAGAATGGAGGCGCGCGGGATCCCCACGGCAACTGCCCAGCCAGTGCGGGCGGAGCGGGTGAACACCGTATAGACCGGAATGCCTTCCAGCGTGGTTGATTCGAAGACGTCTTCATTCACTTCGGACAGCCGCTTGACCAGGCTGGCAGAACCGGGCTTACCGACGAAGCGTTCCGCTTCGTGCGTGCGGGCGATGATGATTCCTGTGCGGTCGAAGATGGCGATGACGCGGTCCCTTGGCAGCGTTTCCGACGTGAGCACGCGCCCGAGATAGGCCGGCTGGTAGCCCACCGACAGGCAGTAGACGACCTGGCCGCCCCGTATGACCGGCACATGGACCGCTACCAGAGGCTTGCGGGTGACGCCGCCGATAAACACGTCGGACACCACCACCTGTCCCGTTTCGAACACGCGCTGGATGCGCTCGCGGCTGCCGGGATCGGGAATCGGTTCGCCGAACGGGCGCAAGGTGTTGAGCAACTGGACCGAGTCGCGTGTGCTGAGGACGATATTCGAACCGGGAAAGCCCGCGTTGACGATGCCGACGGCCTTGCGATGGAAGCCGGCCAGGTCGCCCTGGTCCAGTTCTGCCGACATCGCCAGGGCGCGCGCGGCGACGATGCCGAGATCGAGGTCGCGGTCGACGGCTTGCATCATGGAACGGACTACGAACAGCGAGTCGCGCTCGACCTGTGTGCGTTCACGGGTATAGAAATGCTGGATCAGGAGGCCGAAGCCGAGGGTGGCAGGCAGGGTGCACGCCAGCACGAGTGCGAACAGCATGCGGCGCAGCGTGGGGCGTCTTGGTTGCCGGATTCGAGCCAAGTGGCATCTTCCTTCAGATGGGCAAGTTGTACATTGTTCATGTCATTGTACAGTTGTAAGCCTCGAACGGGCGCTGGATTCCCATGGCCTGCATGGCCCGGCGCGCGACTTCGGCAATATTCGGCGCGGCGTCGGCCCAGCGGTCAAACGGTGTGCGCATGATGACGATGATGTCGCGGTCGGGAACGCCGGCCGTGGCAAGGTACGCCCAGGCATAAACGCCGCCGTAGACGAAGTCAATGCAATGGGCGTTCAGGACTAACTGTTTGCCAAAACGGCCATTGTTGGAAAAGGAGGGCGCGCGCATGAAGTTTCATTGAACAGGCGCACGAGAGCAGGGTGCAGCGGAAAACTGGGCAATGGCTGGCGGGGCGGGGCATGCCAAGGCTCGGGGTTCATGCACTCTAGCACGCGACTCGCACCGCAGCAAGTTTTTGCCGCTGCCCGCGTTGTATCCTTCAGCAACGCCAGGCGAGGATTTGTTCTTCGGCCAGGGAATGGCCTTCGATCATGGCGGAGCGGGCATTTGAAAATGGCGGAGTGATTTGCTCCTCCTGCCGTCCCTGCCATGTCAGGTGCGCCCTGTACCCTTTCTCATCGTGGACTACCACGACCGTATATGTAAAGCCATCAACGCAAGCCGTACACTCGGCTTCAAGATCGTTTGGGACGAGTTCATTCATCCGATCCCCTCCTTTTACCAAGCTGATCCAGATTACGCCAGCCCGGCGGCGAGGTCTGTGCGTCC
>CAMLSG010000195.1 GCA_946482635.1 uncultured Duganella sp. | reverse complement strand
CGCTTCGGCGCGGTAGGTGGTGGCCAGGTCGGTGACGATGATGCCGGTGCCGTCGGCTTCGGTTTCCTGCACGCCGAACTCGAACAGGAAGCGCGCCCGCGCTTCCGAGATCATGGAAATCATCGAATCGTTGCCGAGGTGGTTGGCGCCATTGATGTCGGTGACGCGTACCGTCAGCTGGGTCGAAAAACAGAATTGATCTTCGGGGAACGCAAGCGTCAGTCTGGCCATGTCTTTCGGAGGCAAGTGGGAAAGCGCACATTGTAGCGCGCCTTCGCCACGCGCAGCGGGCTGCTACGGTTTGCGGACGATCTGGTACACCTTGCCGGAATTGCTCAGCATGTACAGCTCGCCCGCCGCATCCTGGCCGAAGCCAGGGACCTGGCCGATATCGCCTACCGCCCAGTCCTTGCCTTCGCTGACGGCGCCATTGGCGTACAGGAAGCTCTTCAGGAAGCCTTTGCAGTAGTCCGAATACAGGTAGCGCCCGGCCAGTTCCGGCAAGGCCGTGCCGCGATAAACAAAACCGCCGGTGATCGCACAGCCGTTGGCATTGCTGGCACCGTGGTCGTATTCGAACACGGGCAGGGTCAATCCTTGCTGGGAACAGGTGGCGGCGTTGAAGCAGCTGGTCCCTTCCATCATGTTCCAGCCGTAATTGGCGGGCTTCAGGCCGGCCGCCACCACGTCGACTTCTTCCTTGATGCTTTCGCCGACATCGGCAATATACAGCGCGGACGTGGTGTTGTCGAAGGCGAAGCGCCAGGGGTTGCGCAAGCCATAAGCCCAGATCTCGCCGCGCTTGCCGGCCTGGCCGACAAAGGGATTGTCGGACGGCACGTTGTACAGCGGTGCGACGACGTCGTCTACCTTCAGGCGCAACAGCTTGCCCAGCAGGGAGTCGAGGTTTTGCGCATTGCCGCCGGGGTCGCCGGAGCCGCCGCCGTCGCCGGTGCCGGCATACAGGTAGCCGTCGGCGCCGAAGGCCAGCATGCCGCCGTAATGGTTGGTGTAGGTCGGGTGCGGGATGGTGATGATGCGCTTGAGCGAGTTGGCGTCGGCCACGTTGGCGTCGGCCGATACCTTCACTTCATCGATGGCGATGTTGCTGAACTTGTCCGTGTAGTAGATGTAGAAGCGGCCGTTCTGGGCATAGCCCGGATGGAAGGCCATCGACAGCAGGCCGCCTTCGCCGTCAGTGCTGATGAGGCCGGTCAAGTCGAGGAAGGCGGTGCTGCGCAGCGTGCCGTCGCTGGACAGGATGCGGATGCGGCCCGGGCGCTCGACGATGAAGCGGCGCGTGTCGCCGGCCGGGGCGGTCAGCAGGAGCGGCATGCTGAGGCCGCTGGCCACTTCCTTCACCGCCAGCGCGAAGGCGGGCTTGGGCGGTTCCGGCGCTGGCGGCTCGGGTTGCGTGACAGGCGGGGAACTGCCGCCGCCGCCGCCGCCGCAGGCTGCCAGCGCTGCGGCCATCAGGGTTGCAGCCAGCGTGCTGGCCGGGGACAGGGCGGGGGCCGCAGTTGCGGGCCGGGAATTCAGGTCATCAGCCATCATTTCCTCCGGTTGGGTTAGCAGCCAACTGTAGGACTGCCCCACCGCGCCATCTGTGCGGGAACGCACTTACTGGTTTTCACTTAAAAACAGCAGGGTGTGGCCGTGCGCCTCGGCCGCGCTGCGCTGGTGGTAGCTGCTGCGGTGGTTGCAGTTGAAGCCGTGTTCGGCGTCCGGATACAGGTGGATGTCGACCTGTTCGCATGCGCCGAAACGTTCGGCAACCTGGCGCACCGCCGCACGCGGGATGTGGGTGTCGCGCCCGCCAAAGTGCAGCAGCAGCGGCGCCCGGATGTCGTCGGCGCGCGCGAGGCAATGCTGGATGCCGCCGCCGTAATACGCTACCGCGTGCTCGGCGTGGCCGTTGGCCAGGGCCAGGTAAGCCATGCGGCCGCCCCAGCAATAGCCCAGCGCCGCCAGGCGGCCTTCGGCGCCGGGCGTGGCGCGCAGCGCGGCGGCGGCGGCGCCGATATCGGCCTGGGCCTGCGCCACGTCGGCGCGCTGCATGCACTGGGCGGCGCGGCCCCAGTCCGCTTCGTCATAGCCGAACTCGAGGCGCTTGCCCTGGCGCCAGAACAGGTCGGGCGCCAGCACCACGTAGCCGTCGGCGGCATATTGCTCGGCCACGGCGCGGATGTGGGCGTTGACGCCGAAGATTTCCTGCAGCAAGAGCAGGGCGGGGCCGTGGCCGCTGCGCGGCAGGGCCAGGAAGGCGTCGAAGGCGCCGTCCGGACCCTGCACCGTGCTCCACTGGGTGCTGAGGTCCATGGCCTCAGCCGCCTTGCCGCGGCCGGGCCAGCGCCTGCAGGCAGGCGTCCAGGTCCTGGCGCGCGAAAGCCGACACGTTCTTGGGTAGCTCGGCGGTGACCAGCTTGCGGGTCTGCTTGTCCAGGCTGTCGCGCAGCAAGCCCAGGAAGCGCGGCGCCGCCACCAGGGCCAGGTGCTGGAAGCGGTTCTGGGCGGCGGCAGTGTCGAGCCGGTGCCCGATCTCGCGCGCGAACTGGCGCACCTCGTGCTGCACCGGCTCTTCCACCCGCGGCGCGGTGTGGCCGCGGCCTTCGGGGCCGAAATACTGGCCGTGGCCGTCGGAGGCCAGCTGGCGGTTGTCGGCGCGCCCCAGCGGGTTGGCCAGGTCTTCGATTTCTTCGGCCGGCAACTGGCCGTCGCGCAGTAGGAAGATGCGGGCGTGGCTGCTGTCAGCCACGACGATCCAGGTGTGCTCCATGGTCGCCTCCTCGTGGTGTGGACGGCCCAGTATAGGCCGCTGCCCGGGCGCCCGGCGCGCGTGAGCCGGGCGGAAAATGTTGCCCTATAGCATTAAGCGGCCGACCGTGCGAAAATGGTAAGCTCGCACGGCAGGGGGCCCGATGGACGATCCGATCACCGCAACGCAGCAACCGTTCCGCACCCGCACGGCGGTGCTGGCGCTGCTGTGCGGCTTTGGCCTGACCAGCGTCCTGTTTGCCGGCGTCAGCCGGCTGGAGGCGCAACGCGCCCAGCTCGCGTTCGAGCAGCGGGTGCAGGCGCGCGCTTTCGTGCTGCGCGAAGGCATCGGCGGCGCCCTGGCCAGCCTGCATGCGGTCAACCAGCTGTTCGTGGCGCGCCCCGGCGCCAGCCGCGCAGAATTCCACCGTTTCGTCACGCCGCTGCTGGCGCGCCAGCCCTATGTGCTGGGCATCAGCTACCTGCGCTACAGCGGCCCCGGCGCGCGGCCCGCTTTCGGGGCGGCGCGGCTGGCGGGGCCGCCCGGCGCCAGGGGGCGCGAGCGGCGCGAGGGCGTGGCCGTGCCGGCGGCCGCGCGGCCGCGCTACCGGGTCATCGATTACATCGAGCCGCTGGCCGGCAACGAGGCGGCGCTGGGCCTCGACACCCTGTTCCCCCTGCATGACGAAGCGGCGCGCCAGCGCGCCTATGCCAGCGGGCAGCCGGCGGCCGGGCCGCTGGTGCGGCTGGCGCAGCGCAGCGGCGGGCGCACGCGCCAGGGCGTGGTGGTGGCGATGCCCTTGTACGACGGCGCCGCGGCGGGCGCCGCGGTGATCGGCGAGACGGCCCTGACCCTGCAGCCGGGCGAGATGATCGAAAAGATCTTTGCCAGCGCCGGACCGGACGCCGCTGCGCTGGACTTGCAGGTGTACGCCAGTGCCGGCGCCGATCCGGCCGCCCTGGTGTACGACGCGCGGCCGGCGCCGTCGCAGGGCGGGCTGGCCGTGCCGGCCTGGCTGTACCCGGCGCGCACGGCGCCGCTGCAGCAGACGCTGGACGTGGCCGGCACGCGCTGGCTGATGGTGGCCACGCCCGCTGCGCGCATCCTGGCCGGCGAGCACCTGGCGTCGCTGGCGGCGCTGGTGCTGGGCCTGCTGACCACCGTGATCGGCTCGGCCTTCATCGATTCGCTCAAGCGCCGCAAGCTGGTGATCCAGCAACGCGTGGCCACGCGCACGGCGGAACTGAAGGCCGCCAACCAGGCCTTGCTGCTGCGCCAGCGCGCCATCGAGTCGAGCACCAATGCGGTGATGATCACGGCGGCCGAAGCGCACAACCCGATCGTGTACGTGAACCCGGCCTACGAGCGCATCACCGGCTACCGCGCGGACGAAGCGCTGGGCAGCAGCCCGAGCGTGCTGTTTGGCGACGATCTCGACCAGCCTGGCATCGACGAGCTGCGCGCCGCCATCCGCGAGCAGCGCGACGGCCACGCCGTGCTGCGCTGCTACCGCAAGGACGGCACGCTGTACTGGAACGACGTGGTGCTGTCGCCGGTGCGCGACGAGCAGGGCGCGGTGGTCAATTTCATCTCGATCCAGCACGACATCACGGCCATCAAGGCCTATGAATCGGAGCTCGAGCACAAGTCGACGCACGACGCGCTGACCGGCCTGCCCAACCGCGTGCTGCTGCAGGACCGGCTGGCGCAAACCATCCAGCACTCCGGGCGCAAGGGGCATGAACTGTGGCTGGTATCGATCGACCTCGACCGCTTCAAGTTCACCAACAGCCGCCTCGGCCACCAGGGCGGCGACCGCCTGCTGCAGATCGTGGCGGCGCGCCTGCAGGCGGCCGTGCGGCCGGTCGACACGGTGGCGCGCCTGGGCGGCGACGAATTTGCGCTGCTGCTGTTGCCGGAACGGGGCGGCCAGGCGCCGCGCGCCGAGCAGCTGCAGCGCGTGCTGGACAGCCTGGCGGCGCCGCTGGTGCTCGATGGCACGGAGCTGTTCCTGACCGCCAGCGCCGGCATTGCCGTGTTCCCGACCGACAGCAAGGAGCCGGGCGTATTGGCCGAGCGGGCCGACATCGCCATGTTCCGCGCCAAGGAGATGGGCGGCAACCAGTACCAGTTCTACACCGCGGCCCTGAACGAGCGCCTGGGCGAGCGGCTGCGCATCGAGAGCGCGCTGCGCACGGCGCTGGAGCGGCGCGAATTCGAGCTGCACTACCAGCCCCAGGTCGACAGCAGCAGCGGCCGCATCATGGGCATGGAAGCGCTGATCCGCTGGCGCCATCCGGAGATGGGCATGGTGGCGCCCAACCGCTTCATTCCGCTGGCCGAGGAAACCGGCCAGATCCTGGCTGTCGGCCACTGGGTGCTGCGCACCGCCTGCCGCCAGCTGCGCGACTGGCAGCGCGAGGGGCGCAAGCAGTTGCGCATCGCGGTCAACGTTTCGGCGCGCCAGCTGGCCGAACCGGACTTCGTGCAGGGCGTGGCGGACGTGCTGGCCGACACCGGCCTGGCGCCGCACTGCCTGGAGCTGGAACTGACCGAGAGCGCGGTGATGAACGACGTGGCGCACGCCATGGCCGTCATGCATGCCCTGAAGAAGCTTGGGGTGAAGCTGGCGATCGACGATTTCGGCACCGGCTATTCCTCGCTGGCGCACCTGAAGCGCTTCGAGATCGACGTGCTGAAGATCGACCAGACTTTCGTGCGCGACCTGACGGTCGATCCGGACGATGCCGCCATCGTCACCACCATCATCGCGCTGGCCGGCAACCTGGGGCTGGAAGTGATTTCGGAAGGGGTGGAAACGCAGGAACAGCTGGACTTCCTGCGCCGCCATGGCTGCCGCCAGATGCAGGGCTACCTGTTCGGCCGGCCGCTGCCGGCGGCAGGCTTCCTCGCCCTGCTGGAGCAGGACGAGGCGGCGGCTAGCGCTTCACAAAGCTGAACGGGTCGCCTTTCTTCCAGGCCGGCATGGCCTTGCCGTTGGCTACTTCATAGCCCAGGTTCAGGGTGAACTGGGCTTGCTGCACCATGCCCGACAAGTCCCAGCTGGCGTGGTATTCGTCCTTGACGCTGTGGTAGTCGCCCTTGAACGCCACGATGCTGGCGGCCGAGGCATCGTGCGCATGTTCGAACTCGAAGTGGCCGTCGCCCGAGAACACGGCGGAACCGACGTTAAAGGCCGGTACGCCCGCCTTGGCGAACTGGAAGTGGTCGGCGCGGAAGTAGGCGCCCGACAGGTCGGGAATCGGCGGCGCCAGTTTCAGGCCCATCTGCCTGGCCACCTTGGCCGCGCTGTCGGCCAGGGTGCTGCGCTCGGCGCCGGCGATGCCGATGTCCCTGGTGCGGCCGGCAAAATTCATCGAATCGAGGTTCAGGTCGGCCAGCGTGCGCTGGAGCGGGAAGGCCGGGTTGGCGACGTAGGCCTGCGCGCCATGCATGCCCACTTCCTCGGCGGCCGGCCACAGGAAGACCTGCGAGCGCTTGGCCGGCTTCTGCACCGCGGCGGCAGCCATCGCCAGCAGGGCGGCGGCGCCGGAGCCGTTGTCGATGGCGCCGTTGTAGATGCGGTCGGTGCCGTCGGCCGGGCCATCGGCCTTGCCCAGGTGGTCCCAGTGCGCCGAGTAGACCACCGCCTCCTCCTTCAGCTTCGGGTCGCTGCCGGGCACGATGCCGACCACGTTGAACTGCTCGACCTGGCGCACGCTGGAGCGGATTTCGCTGTGGGCGCTGATGTTCAGGGCTACCGGGCGGAAGTCGCGCCGTTCGGCGGCGGCGCGCAAGGCGTCCAGCTCAAAGCCGGCGGCCTTGAACAGGGTGCGCGTATAGTCCTCGGACAGCCAGCCTTCGACCAGGTTGCCGCCGCCGGGCGCGTGGAAGCGCTCCAGCGAGAAGCTGGTGGCAGGCACGTTCCAGCCGTAGGCGGCGGACGGCGTGGTGTGGATCAGCAGCGCGCCGGCGGCGCCGCGGCGCACGGCTTCCTCGTACTTGTACATCCAGCGGCCGTAATAGGTGTAGCCTTTGCCGGCAAAGCGGTTCGGTTCTTCGGCGGTGGGCTGCGGGTCGTTGACCATCATGACCAGGATCTTGCCCTTGACGTCGGCGTCCTTGTAGTCGTTCCAGTTTTCTTCCGGCGCGATGGCGCCGTAGCCGACGAACACCAGCGGCGCATCGAATATCACTTCGGCACGTCCGCTGCCGGTGCCGATCAGCACGTCCTCGCCCAGGCGCGGGGTAAGGGTGCTGGCGCCGGCGGCGAATGTGATCGAGCTGCCGGCCTGCAGGCGGGTGCCCTGGAATTTCACGGCCTGGCGGTAGGAGCCGTCGGCCAGCGGCTTCAGGCCGATGGCTGCGGCCTGGGTTTCCAGGTAGCGCACGGCCAGGTCGCCGCCGCGCTGGCCGGTGCCGCGGCCCTCGAGCAGGTCGTCGGCGAGGAAGGAAAGGTGGGCGCGCAGGGGCGCTTCCTTGACGGTGGGCGCTTGCTGCGCTGCGGCAGAAGCGGCCGCCAGCAGCAGGCTGGCCGGGATCAGGTACTTGGTATTCATGGCGGCGATCTTACCCCATAATGGAGCGCATTCTGGGCGTCGAAACAAAGGAGATACATGGAAGTCATTATCATCACCGGCGCATCCGACGGCATCGGAGCAGAAATGGCCCGCCGGCTGGCGCGCGCCCGTGGCAAGGACGTGGCGCTGGTGCTGGCCGCCCGCAATGAGGCGGCCCTGCAGGCGGTGGCGGCCGACTGCGGCGCCGCCGGCGCGGCAACGCTGGTGGTGGCCACCGACGTGGCGCAGCAGGACCAGTGCCGCCACCTGGTGGCACCCGCCGTGGAACGCTTTGGCCGCATCGACGCCCTGGTCAACAACGCCGGCCGCTCGGCCCACGCCCTGTTCGAGGAAGTGACGGACCTGGGCTGGTATGAAGACCTGATGAAAGTGAACCTGTGGGGCGCCATCTGGTGCACCCACGCCGCGCTGCCTTACCTGAAGGCGTCGCAGGGCAGGATCGTGGCCGTGTCGTCGCTGGCCGGGCTGGTTGGCGTGCCGGGGCGCACGGCCTACGGCGCCACCAAATTCGCCATGGCGGGCTTCTTCGAGGCGCTGCGGGCGGAAATGAAGCCGCATGGCGTCAGCGTGACCACCGCTTATCCGGGCGTAGTCGATACCCAGATCCGTTATCGGGGTTATAACGCTGCCGGCGGGGAACTGGGCAAGAGCAGCCTGCGCGAGGATGCGGCGATGCCGGTGGCGGAATGCGCGCAGCTGATTATCGATGGCATGGCGGGGCGCAGGCGCGAGGTGGTGATGACGGCCAAGGGCAAGCTGGGACGCTGGCTCAAGCTGCTGGCGCCGGGGCTGATCGAGAAAATGGCGCTGAATGCGCTGAAGGATGATGTCAGGCCGCATACCTGAAAACCGGTAAATCTGGGTCTGACCCAAGGGGCAGACCCGACCCGCGGCGGCCGCTGAGCGGGTCCGACCCTTGGGTCGGACCCTGGGTTACCGGTTTGAAAGGGTAAAATAGCGCTTTCCGTCGCATCAGGCGATACAACAATAACCTCACGAGTGCCGCCATGTCTGACACCCTGTTTACCGATTTGAACCTCAGCGCCCCCATTTTGAAGGCGCTGAAAGAAGTGGGTTACGAAACCCCGTCCCCGATCCAGGCTTCCACCATCCCGCACCTGCTGGAAAACCGCGACGTGCTGGGCACCGCGCAAACCGGCACCGGCAAGACCGCCGCTTTTGCCCTGCCTATCCTGTCGCGCATCGACATCAAGCAGGCGGCGCCGCAGGCGCTGGTGCTGGCGCCGACCCGCGAACTGGCGATCCAGGTAGCCGAAGCCTTCCAGCGCTACGCCACCCACATCCCGAAATTCCACGTGCTGCCGATCTACGGCGGCCAGTCCTACGGCCCGCAGCTGCAGGCGCTGCGCCGCGGCGTGCACGTGGTGGTCGGCACCCCTGGCCGCGTCATCGACCACCTGGAAAAAGGCTCGCTCGACCTGTCGCAGCTGAAAACCCTGGTGCTGGACGAAGCGGATGAAATGCTGCGCATGGGCTTCATCGAGGACGTCGAGCGCATCCTGCAGGAAACCCCTGAATCGCGCCAGACCGCCCTGTTCTCGGCCACCATGCCGGCCCAGGTCAAGCGCATCGCCACCACCTACCTGAACGACCCGGCCGAAGTGATGGTGGCGGCCAAGACCACCACCAACACCAATATCCGCCAGCGCTACTGGCTGGTGTCCGGCATGCACAAGCTGGACGCGCTGACCCGCATCCTGGAAGCGGAGCCGTTCGACGGCATGATCATCTTCTCGCGCACCAAGATCGGCACCGAGGAACTGGCGGAGCGCCTGCAGGCGCGTGGCTTCTCGGCCGGCGCCATCAACGGCGACATGCAGCAGGCGGCGCGCGAACGCATCATCGGCCAGCTCAAGGACGGCAAGATCGACATCCTGGTCGCCACCGACGTGGCAGCGCGCGGCCTGGACGTCGAGCGCATCTCGCACGTTGTGAACTACGACGTGCCGTATGACCCGGAAAGCTACACCCACCGCATCGGCCGCACCGGCCGCGCGGGCCGCAGCGGCGAAGCGATCCTGTTCATCACGCCGCGTGAACGCAACCTGCTGAAACTGATCGAGCGCACCACGCGCCAGCCGGTCACGCCGATGACGCTGCCGACGCTGCAGGCGGTCAACGACGTCCGCATCAGCAAGTTCAAGGACCAGATCACCGACACCCTGGCGCAGGAAGGCCTGTCCTTCTTCGAAAACCTGGTGCGCGAATACGAAGCAGAACACAATATCCCGGCGGTGGAAGTGGCTGCCGCTCTGGCAATGATGGCCTGCGGCGGCAAGCCGCTGCTGCTGGATAAGTCGCGCGAAAAAGGCTGGCACGAAGACGGTGCGCCGCGCCAGGAAGGCCAGGGCCAGGGCCGCGAAGGGCGTGAACCGCGTGAGCCGCGCGAGCCGCGTCCGAAGAAGGAGCGCATCGAGCGCGAGCCGGAGCAGGGCATGGCGACCTACCGCGTGGAAGTGGGCTACCAGCACGGCGTCAAGCCGGGCAACATCGTCGGCGCCATCGCCAACGAGGGCGGCATCGATTCCAAGTTCATCGGCCGCATTGAAATCTACGACGACTACTCGCTGCTGGATATGCCGGCCGACCTGCTGCCGGGCGACATCGACGCGATTGCCGCGCTGCGCGTCGCGGGCCAGGCATTGCGCATTCACCGCGACGGCGAAACGCCGCCACCGGCGCCAGCAGCCAAGGCGCCACGCGCAGCCAAGCCTGAGCGCGCCGAGCGCCCGGAACGCGCCGCGCCACCGCTGTCCTCGCGCGCCGATGACGACGAGCCGATGTTCGAGGAGGCTCCGAAGCGCAAGAAGAAGGATAAGGCCGCAGCCGGCGAGGGCGCGCCAATGCCGATGCGCGCCTATCGCGTGGAAGTTGGTTCGGGGGACGGCGTCAATGCGGGCAACCTGGTGGGCGCCATCGCCAACGAGAGCGGCCTGGAATCGCGCTTCATCGGCCGTATCGAGATCCTCGAAGACCATGCTTTCGTCGAAATGCCGGACGGCATGCCGGACGATATCTTCAAGCACCTGCGCAAAGTCTGGGTCGGCGGCAAGCAGCTGAAAATGTCGCTGGCCGACACCATGCCGCCGATGTCCGGCAAGCACACCCCGCCGAAAAAGCCGGT
>CAMLSG010000194.1 GCA_946482635.1 uncultured Duganella sp. | reverse complement strand
GCGCTGTACTACCATTGGCCGCGCGGCGCGCGCCAGCGCGTGCATTACGAAAAGTTCTTCTATCCGCTGGACGGCATCGCCCAGTGGAACCGCCTGTATGGCAAGAATGGCTTCGTCCAGTACCAGTTCGTGCTGCCGGACGAGGCGGGAACGGCGGGACTGGCCGCCATCCTGCAGCAAATTGCCGCCAGCGGGCGCGGCTCTTTCCTCGCGGTTCTGAAGCGGCTGGGCAGGCACAATGGCAACCACTTGTCTTTCCCGCTCGCGGGCTATACGCTGGCGCTGGATTTCAAGGTTGAGGCGGGCCTGTTCGAGATGCTGGAACGGCTGGACAGCATGGTGCTCGATTATGGCGGCCGCCTGTACCTGGCCAAGGACAGCCGCATGTCGGCCGCCACCTTCCGCCGCAGCTACCCGCAATGCGAAGCCTTCCAGCAAGTGCGCGAGCGCTACGGCGCGCTGGGCCGCTTCGCCTCCGCCCAATCCCAACGGCTAGGACTTTGACATGCAGCGTATCCTGATTGTCGGCGCCACCTCCGCCATCGCCCTGGCTGCCGCGCGCATCTTTGCGCAGCGCGGCGACACCCTGCACCTGCTGGCGCGCAGCGAAGAAAGGCTGGCGGCGCTGGCCGCCGACCTGAAGCTGCGCGGGGCCGGCGCGGTCAGCTTTGCCGCCTTCGATGCCAATCAGCTGGAGCAGCACGGCGCATTGCTGGAGCAGGCTGTCCAGGACATGGGCGGCATCGACGCGGCGCTGATCGCGCACGGCACGCTGGGCGACCAGCGTGCCTGCGAAGCCGATTTCGCCCTGGCGCTGCAGGAAGTGCACACCAATGCAATCAGCGCCATGTCGCTGCTGACCATCCTTGCCAACCGCATGGAAAGGCAGCGGCATGGCACGCTGGCCGTGATTGGCTCGGTGGCCGGGGACCGGGGGCGGCAATCGAACTATGTCTACGGTTCGGCCAAGGGCATGCTCGACATCTTCCTGCAAGGGCTGCGCAACCGGCTCTACAAGTCCGGCGTGCGGGTCGTGACCATCAAGCCCGGCTTTGTCGATACCCCGATGACTGCCGCTTTCGCCAAAGGCGCCTTGTGGGCGACGCCGCAGGCGGTGGCGCCGCGCATCGTAAAAGCCATGGACCATGGCTGGCCGGTGGTGTACACGCCGCCATTCTGGCGCCTGATCATGGCGCTGATCCGCGCAATCCCCGAGTCATTGTTCAGAAAGCTCAGCCTTTAGTGCAAGCGGTTAGATTTGGTGAGACTTTAGCTCCGTGTCAAGCGGCATAATCAAAGCAAGCCCGCCTTCGCGAGGATTGCATGACGGAAGTTCGGAAGCAGCGCATTCTCATCGTTGACGACCAGAGCGTCCACACCGTGGCGTTGTGCGACGTGCTGCGCCAGTACCAGTTTGATGCCGAAGGCTGTGCCAGCGCCGAGTCTGCGCTGGAGCTGCTGCGCAGCCAGTCCTTTGACCTGATGCTGTCCGACCTGAACATGCCGGGAATGGACGGCATCGGCCTGGTCAAGGAAGCCCTGCAGCACGATCCCGACCTGGCCTGCATCATCATGACCGGCGAGGGCAGCATCGCCACCGCCGTGCGCGCCATGCAGGGCGGCGCCCTCGACTACATCGTCAAGCCCTTCAAAGCGTCCTCCCTGTTGCCGGTGCTGGCGCGAGCCCAGGCCACGCGCGCCCTGCGCCTGGCAAACGCCGAGCTGGAGCGCCAGCTGCGCCAGAACGTGATGGAGCTGGCGGAAGCCAACCATCGCCTGGAACAGGCGCGCACCGCGGCCGAGCACGCGAATGCGGAGAAATCGCGCTTCCTGTCGAACATGAGCCATGAGCTGCGCACGCCGCTCAACGGCATCCTCGGTTTCGCGCAAATCCTGGCGGCCGACAAGCTGCCGGCCACCCAGCTCGAGAAGCAGCGCTTTGCGCGCAATATCGTGCAATCCGGCCAGCACCTGCTCAAGCTGGTCAATGAAATCCTCGACCTGGCGCGCATCGAAGCGGGCAAGGTGCCGCTGGCAATGGAAGCAGTGGACTTGCCGACCGTGTTGCAGGAATGCCGCATGATGGTGACGCCGCTGGCGGCCAAGCGCGACATCAGCCTTGGCTTCGGCGAGGTGCCGGAACGGCGCTTGTGTGCCGACCGCACGCGCCTGGTGCAGGTGCTGATCAACCTGCTGTCCAACGCCATCAAGTACAACCATGACCAGGGCCGTGTCGCCGTGGCCTGCGCCGAACTCGATGGCAGCCGCCTGCGCATTTCCGTCAGCGACACCGGACCGGGGCTGGAACCGGACCAGGTGCAACACATCTTCCAGCCTTTCCACCGCCTCGGGCGCGACGAGGAAGAGGAGGGCAGCGGACTCGGCCTGGCCCTCACCCGGCGCGTAGTCGAGGCCATGCAAGGCGCCATCGGCGTCGAGAGCCAGCCGGGCCAGGGCAGCACCTTCTGGGTGGAGTTGCCGCTGGCGCCGGAGACAACCCAACAGGTGCAACATGCGTAGCCGAACCATGCAGGTCCTTGCGGTGTTGTTCATTGTGCTGGCGCTGGGCGTGGCCTGGCTGTGGCAGCAGCAACGGCGGCCGGCCGTGCCGCCGACGTCGCTGGTGATCGCGGCCAATACCGAATATGTCGGCACCTGCGCCGTCGTGGCGGCGCAGCAGCGCGGCTACTTCGCCGGGCAGGGCTTGTCGGTCAAGGTACTGCCGTTCTCGAGCGGCAAGGCGTCGATGCAGGCGGTGGTCGACGGCAAGGCCGACGTCGGCACCGTGGCCGACATCCCGATCGTATTTGCCGCCATGGATGGCGTGCCGGTCAAGGTGCTGGCCACCTTTTTCCGCACCGGCAAGGACCACGGCATCATCGGCCGCCGCGACCACGGCGTGCTGACCCCCGCCAGCCTGAAGGGCAAGCGCATCGGCGTCACGCAAGGCACCTCGGGCCAGTTCACGCTGGACGTGTTCCTGAACTGGCAGCGCATGGACGGCAGCGAGGTGACCATGGTCAATTACAAGCCGGAAGAGCTGGGCCAGGCGCTGCAGCGCGGCGACGTCGACGCCGTGGCCGGCTGGGAACCCTTCCTTGGCGCGATGCGCAAGCAGCTGGGCGATACCGCGGTGAGTTTTTCCGGCGAACAGGCTTACGAGAGCATCTACAACCTGGTCTCGCTGCAGCGCTTTACCGGCGAACGGGCGTCCGTGATCCCGCGCTTGCTCAATGCAATCGAGCAGGGCTCGGCCTGGTGCGAAAAATCGCCGCAGGAGGCCCAGTCCATGCTGCCGGCCACCGCCAAGCTGAACCGCGACGAAGTGCTGGCCGCCTGGCCGACCTACCACTTCGGCCTGGAACTGGACCAGTCCTTGCTGCTGGCCTTCGAAGACCGTGCGCGCTGGGCCATCCGCAACCGCCTGGCCAACTCGCGCGAAGTGCCGAATTTCCTCGACAACGTGTACCTGGAAGGACTGGGCGAGGTGCGGCCGACTGCCGTGACCGTCATCCATTAACCCATGAAAATCATCACTCGCCTGAAGTGGGCCCAGTGGCTGTGCGTGGCCGGCGTGGCGCTGGCCGTGTTGCTGATGATCGGCGCCACGCGCCAGGTCCGGCAGGAATTGCAGCGCAACGAGCGGGCCGGCGAAATCGTGAGCGGGGTGGTGGCGCTGCGCTACCTGTCGCTGGAATACGCGCAAACCCAGGAGCGCCGCTCCCATGTGCAATGGCAGCTGCGCAAGGAGTCGCTGCAAGGCCTGCTGTTGCGCGACGACCTGTTCAAGGAGGCCGAAGAAGAGCAGTTGCTGCATGACCTGCAGGAAAACCTGCCGCTGCTGGCCCGCCATTTCTCCGAGTTGCTGCTGGTGCGGCAGGAACTGCGCGCCACGCCTGAGCGGGCCGAGGTGCTGCACCTGCTGGAGGCGCGCCTGTTCGGCCAGCTGATGGCGCGCACCCAGGACATGATCCGGGATGCGGAGGAGCTGGCGCGGCGCAGCCGCCAGGGCGTGCTGCAGGCGCAGCAGAATGCCTCGGCCGTGGCGGCGGGCCTGGGCCTGCTGCTGGCGCTGACCGTGCTGGGCGCGCTGGCCATGACCATCCGCAGCGTGGCGCATCCGCTGGAACGGCTGCGGCGCGGCGCCGAGCTGGTCGGTTCGGGCAAGCTGGACTTCCGCATGAACATGAAAGCGGTCGACGAGGTGGGCGACCTGGCGCGCGCCTTCGATGCCATGACCGAACGCCTGCGTGCCACCACGGTGTCGCGCGACGAACTGGTTGCCGTCAATTCCGCGCTGCACGACGAGATGGCGGTGCGCCATGGCGCCGAGTTGAAGGTGCAGGCCCAGCTCGGACGGCTCAGCCTGCTGCACCAGATGACGCGCTCGATCGGCGAACGGCAGGACTTGCGCAGCATCCTGCAAGTCCTGGTGCGCAACCTGGAAGACCAGTTGCCGGTGGACTTTGCCTGCGTGTTCCTGTTGCAGGAAGGCGTGCTGGAGGCCAGTTGCGTCGGCCTGGGCAACGCCCTGCTGCCAGGCGATGCCTCGCTGAAGGAGGGCGCCCAGGTCTCGATCGACAACAACGGCCTGTCGCGCTGCGTGAAAGGCCAGCTGGTGTACGAGCCGGACATCGGAGCCAGCGAATTCCCGTTCCCGCACCGGCTGGCGCGCGGCGGCCTGAATTCCCTGGTGCTGGCGCCGCTGCAGGCCGAGAGCGTGGTGTTTGGCGTGCTGGCGGTGGCGCGCACCATCCCGAATGCCTTCTCCAGCGGCGAATGCGAATTCCTGCGCCAGTTGAGCGAACACGCCGCGCTGGCGGCGCGCCAGGCACAGCTGTACGGCGCGCTGCAGCAGGCATACCACACCCTGCATGCGACGCAGCAGTCGGTTACCCGCGAAGAGCGCTTGCGCGCCCTGGGCCAGATGGCCAGCGGCATCGCCCATGACATCAACAACGCCATCTCGCCCGTGGCGCTGTACACCGAGACCCTGCTGGAAACGGAAACCGGGCTGAGCCCCAGCGGACGCAACCACCTGCAGGTGATCGCGCGCGCCATCGACGACGTGGCGGCTACGGTGGCGCGCATGCGCGAGCTGTACCGCCGCCGCGAACCGCAAATGGAGCTCACCAGTGTCAGCCTGAACGTGTTGGCGCAGCAGGTGGCCGACCTGACGCGGGCGCGCTGGAGCGATATGCCGCAGCAGCGCGGCGTGGTGATCAACATGAAGCTGGAACTGGCGCCGGGGTTGCCGTCCGTGATGGGCTCCGAGCCGGAAATCCGCGAAGCCCTGACCAACCTGGTGTTCAATGCTGTCGACGCCATGCCGGAAGGCGGCGCGCTGACCCTGCGCACCCGCAGCACCGGCGAGCATGCGATTGTCGACGTGGTGGACAGCGGGGTCGGCATGGATGAATCAACGCGCCGTCATTGCCTGGACCCCTTCTTCACCACCAAGGGCGAGCGCGGCAGCGGCCTGGGACTGGCCACCGTCAACTCGATGGCCGAGCGCCATAGCGCCGTGGTGCAGGTGGAATCGATGATCGGGCAGGGCACCACGGTGTCGCTGGCCTTCCCCTTGCCGCAAGCGCATCCGGCCATGCCGCCGCTGGAAGCCCCGGCCACCGCGGTGGCAGTGGCCGAACCGATGCGCCTGCTGGTGATCGATGACGACCCGGCCGTGCTGGCCTCCATGACCACCATTCTGCAGCGCGATGGCCACACGGTGGTGGCGGCCAACGGCGGCGCCGCCGGCATCGAGCAGTTCAAGGCATCGCAGGAATCGAGCCAGCCCTTCGATGCCGTCTTCAGCGACCTGGGCATGCCGCACGTCGACGGGCGCAAGGTGGCCGGCTGCATCAAGGAGCTCTCTCCAAGCACGCCGGTGATCCTGGTCACGGGCTGGGGCCAGCGCCTGATCCCGGAAGGCGATGTGGATGCCAAGCCGGCCAGCGTGGACGAAGTGCTGAGCAAGCCGCCGCGCGTGCGCGAACTGCGCGAGGTGCTGCTGAAAGTGCACAAGGTCGGGTATAGTCCTGCGTCATGAATGATCCAATCGACTTTGCCGCGCACCGGGCGCGGTTGTTTGCCATCGCCTATCGCATGCTTGGCGTGCGCGCCGATGCCGAGGACGTGGTGCAGGATGCCTGGATTCGCTGGCAGGGCGCCGATACCGGCGGCGTGCAGTCGGCCGAAGCCTGGCTGGTGACGGTGGTGACCCGGCTTGCCATCGACCGCCTGCGCGCCGCCATCGCCGAACGCGAAGCCTACGAAGGCCTGTGGCTGCCCGAGCCGCTGGTGGCGATCGACGAAGAAACGCCGGAAGCCCAGGCCGAACGCGCCAGCGACCTGTCGCTGGCCTATATGTGGCTGTTGCAGCGCCTGGGGCCGGAGGAGCGCGCCGCCTTCCTGCTGCGCCAGGTGTTCGATTACGACTACAACGAGGTGGCCGAGCAGCTTGGCAAGTCCGAAGCGGCCTGCCGCCAGATGGTGAGCCGGGCCGGCGACCGGGTGCAGCAGGGGCAGTCGCGTTTCGACATTCCGGCCGACACCCACCGCCAGCTGTTGCAGCGCTTCGTGGAAGCCTCGGCCAGCGGCGACAAGGCGGCAGTGCGCGCCTTGCTGGCGGAAGACCTCGAACTGGTGGGCGACGGCGGCGGCAAGGTCAAGTCCTTCGGCATCGTCATTACCGATCCGGACAAGATCGCGGCGCTGTATGCCGGCATGCACAAGCTGGGCGCCATCGAATACCGCGCCGCCATGGTCAATGGCGAGCCGGGCTTGCTGCGCTTTGTGGACGGCCAGCTGGAGTCGGCGCAGGGCTTTGCCACCGACGGCGAGCGGATTACCGGCATCTATGTAGTGCGCAACCCGGACAAGCTGGCGCACATTCTTAACTGACGTGAGCAGGCTGGCAGGCTGCGGAGGGATTGGATATGTTGAGCGAAACCCGCGAGCGTGGCCTGCAGCTTGGAATGCCCGACCTGCTGCGTGCCATGCAATACCTGCCGGTCGGCATGTCCATCATCGACCGCGACCTGCAGTTCAGGTTCTGGAACGAGACGTTCTGCCAGTGCCTGGATTTCCCCGATAGCCTGATGCAGCCGGGCGTGCTGCTGGAGGACCTGTTCCGCTTCAATGCCCTGCGCGGAGAATTCGGGCCCGGCGATCCGGAAACCCAGGTGCGCCAGCGCATCGACCTGGCGCGCCAGTTCGTGCCGCACCGTTTCCGGCGCACGCGCGCCAATGGCACGGTTTTGCAGGTGACCGGCCGCCCCATGAGCGACGAACAGGGCCGGGTCATGGGTTTCGTCACCATCTATGAAGATGTCACCACCGAGGCGCGCCAGCAGCAGGAGCTGGAGCAGGCGCACCAGAAGCTGCTGTCGGCCTATGAAGACTTGCGGCGTGCCCAGCTTGACAACAGCGCGCTGGAGAAGGACCGCTCCAAATACTACCAGCTGGCCGTGCGCGACGCCGTGACGGGCTTGTACACCCGCCACTATATGGAAGATGCGGCCGCGCGCCTGCTGCAGCAGCACGAGCGCGACCCGGCCGAACGGGTGGGCCTGCTGGTGTTCGACATCGACCGTTTCAAGCAGATCAATGACAACTACGGCCACCTGGCCGGGGACGTGGTGCTGCAGCGCATCGGCGGAGTATTGAACAGCCATACGCGCCGCATCGACATCGCAGTGCGCAACGGCGGCGACGAATTTGCCGTTTTCCTGCCCAAGCTCGACCTCGAGCACAGCCTGCAATTTGCCGAACGGGTATGCAGTGAGGTGCGCGGCCAGCGCTTTGAAGGCGCGCTGGCCGGCATTGAACTATCCATCAGCGCCGGCGTGGCCGAGCACCAGCCGGGCGAAGCGCTGGGAGAATTGCTGCAGCGGGCCGATGCTGCCCTGTATGCGGCCAAGCGCGCCGGGCGCGACCGGGTGTGCACTTTCCCCGCCCAGCCTGAAAAAAATCTTTAGCCGGGCTGTCACAAACCGGCAGGCTGCTCCGTCTAATGGGTAAGAAGGCCGCACTGTGCGGGCTTTGCCATCAGACCGAAAGGAATTCCATGAGCACCCTGCGTTACAACTACTTCCAACTGTCCCAGAAATCGTTCCAGAACCTGCTGGCGCTGTCGAATGGCCTGAACCGTGAATTGCTGGGCAAAAAGCTGGTGGACCTGGTCCTGCTGCGGGTGTCGCAGATCAACGGCTGCGGTTTCTGCATCGACATGCATTACCAGGACTTGTTGAAGATGGACGTCGATCCGCGCCATGTGAACGCGGTGGCCGGCTGGCGCGAGGCGCCATTCTTCAGCGAGCGCGAACGCGCTGCGCTGGAATGGTCTGAGCTGATCAATGCGATTCCAGTCCGCGATCCCGACGACGCAGCTTACGCCCGTGTCCAGGAGCATTTCTCCGGCGAAGAGATCGCGGAACTGGGTTTCGTGGTTGCGGTCATCCGTTCCTGGAACATGCTGAACGTGGCGTCGCGCAACCCGATTCCTCGTTAATTTTCCCGCTTGCGCAGTAACAGCAAGGGCAAGCCGGCCAGCAGCATGAGGATCTGTGCCGGCTCGGGAATCGGCGCCGCCAGGAAGCCGCGGATTTCACCGCCCGGGTAGACGTTCGAGTGAATGTTGAAATACGCGGCGCCGGCATTGAGTCCGGCCAGTAGCGCGGCTTCGGCGCCAGCCGTGGTGCCGCCGTTATTGGCCAGGAAGGTCGGGTTCCAGAACGAATCTTGCGACGTATCGAAGAACGAGGCGTAGCTGCCGCTGGTTTCGTTTTCCGGGAAGCCGGTCAGCGTCGGCAGCATGGTGGCGACACCCGCAGTGCCGTCACCCGGCACAGCGGTGCAGCAATGGATGTGGGCAGCACCGCTCAAGCCTTCCAGGTCGGTAAAGCTGGCTGCAATGGTCATGTAGTGGTTGTCGATATCGAACAGCACGGTCACATCGCCCGTGGCTGCTGAAGCGTTTGGCGGGGATTCCGCCGCGCCGCTGAGTGCGGCGTTGAAGACGAGTGGATCCGCTTGCGCGGCGCCGCAAGCGGCAATCAGGGCCAGCGTTGCCAGCCCTTTCTTCAGATGAGTTCCCATTCAGTGGCTCCTCCATGTTCGCGAGCCCGCGGTAACGGTTCCCCCCGTGTAATTGCAAGCAGGCGCGCAGTACAGCGCGCTTATTGTCGCTGCAAGCGTGCGATGGGCGGCGCACGCTTAGCGTCATTACTTCACATTTTTCATCAGGAAAGTAGCCTGGCCACAGCTCTTCTGCGAGTAGGCAATGGCTTCCTGCGAACAGCTGCGGGATTTGCCGTCCTTGGCGAAGCAGACGCGCGCTTCGCGCAGGAAACGGCCGCCGGAACCGCAAACAGGCAGCACGGAATCCTTTGCCAGCCACGGATTGGCTTTGTGGAAATCGGCCTCGAACTGGCCGGGCGTCACCCGCACCGGCTGTTGCGGGCGCGCGAAGGCGGCCGGGATCTTCAGGCTGTCGCGCAGCTTGGCGCTCAGCGCCAGGTAATCCTGCGGCTGCAGGCCGGAACAGCTGCCGTGCTTGTTCCATTCATGGAACAGCAGTTTTGGCGAAGGGTAGAGCGATTCGTACTGGTCGCGCAGGCTGTTGGAAATCCTGACGCGGCCGCAGCTTTCGGGATAGCCGCGTTCGAACTGCGGCCACAGGCCGTGCAGCACGAAGCCAAGCTGGCGGCCGGTGGCGCATTGCACCGGGTCGCCGCCGCCACGGCCGGCGCAATATTCCGGCGACCAGGACAGCGACATCACGTAGTAATCGAAAACACCGGGGCGGTCGTCGCGTGCCATGGCTGGCAGTGCGCACGCCGCGGCCAGCAAGGCAGCAAGCAAGCGTTTCACAGGGCGGTCCTCAAAGCGAACAATTCGGGGAACAGTACCACATCGAGCATCTTCCGGAGATAGGACACGCCGGCCGTGCCGCCAGTGCCGGTCTTGAAGCCGATCACGCGTTCCACCGTGGTGACGTGGCGGAAGCGCCAGAAGCGGAAGGCGGTCTCCATGTCGACCAGCTTTTCCGCCAGCTCGTACAGCGCCCAGTAGCGGGTAGTGTCGCGGTACACCTCGAGCCAGGCTTTCTGCACCGACTCGTTGGCTACCGTAGGCTGGGTCCAGTCGCCGTCCAGGCGTTCGGCGTCGATGTGCAGGCCATTGCGCGCCAGCAGGCGGATCGCTTCGTCGTACAGCGAAGGCGCACGCAGGGCCGCGTCGAGCAGGGCATGGGCTGCCGGCGCCTGCTGGTGCACCGCCAGCATATTGGCGTTCTTGTTACCGAGGATGAATTCGATTTCGCGATACTGGTGCGACTGGAAGCCGGACGACGATGCCAGGTAGGGGCGGATCGCGGTGTACTCGGGCGGGGTCATGGTGGCCAGCACGTCCCAGGCATGCACCAGCTGGTCCATGATGCGCGCCACGCGGGCCAGCATCTTGAACGCCGGCGGCAGGTCGTCGCGGCGCAGGTGGTCGACCACGGCGTGCAGCTCGTGCAGCATCAGCTTCATCCACAGTTCGCTGGTCTGGTGCTGCACGATG
>CAMLSG010000193.1 GCA_946482635.1 uncultured Duganella sp. | reverse complement strand
GTGTCGTAGTGCGAGCCGGTGAGAAGGGTGCGTGCCTGCGGATCGGTGGACAGGTAGCGGCCCACTACGTTGCCGACCGCGTCGACGTGGGCGTGCATGCCGGCCTCGCGCATCCACTTGGCCAACTGGTTGGCAGTGCGGCGGTGGACAGGCGTCATGTAGGTGCAGGTGAGGCCTTGCTCGTCTTCGCTGATAGCCCCGATTTCTTCGGCCCATTCCATGATGTCGCGGCCCATGTGTGGCACATAGGACAGCAGGGCGTTCAGGCGCATCTCGGCGATGCGGTGGATCTGGCGCAGCGCCTCGCGCTGTTCGTCGTCGGCCTGGTTGCTCAGGCGGCGGCGGAAGGCCGCAATGATGGCCTGGCGCGACAAGCCTTTGCCGTCGCCACCCTTGACCGCGAGGATGAAGGGGAAGCCGAATTTGCTGTTGTAGGCGGCGTTCAGTTCCTGCAGCGCGGCGAATTCTTCCTTGCTGCACAGGTTCAGGCCAGCCTTGGCCTGCTCGCCGGTGGATTCCGGCGTCAGGTCGCCCGCAACGGCGGCTTTGCCGGCCAGCTCCGGGTGGGCGCGGATCAGGCCCAGTTGTTCGTCGTTGCCGGCGTCCGTGACGACCTTCTGCAGGCCCAGTTTCAGTTCGTCGATGGTGCGGAACGGGCGCTGCGCGGCGGCGCGCTGCGGAATCCATGGGGAATGCTCATACAGGCCGTGCAGGATCTCGGTAAAAGTCTCTGCGTCGCAGGTATTCAGTCGCTTCAGGCTCGTCATCGTGCTTCGGGCCGCCGCCTGGCGACGGCCCGCTCCAAGTAAGGTGTTCTGGGGAATGGCGAATTGATAATAGAGGCCCGGCGGGCGGGAGATATAACGCTGGGCCGATAGCAGCTATCTGGGGCGGTTTTATTTCACCAGCAGGCGGGCGGCGGCGCTGACCTGGGCACGCAGCCACTTATGCTCGGTGGCATGATGGGCGCGCTCGTGCCATAGCTGGTAGAAGCTCAACGGCGGGAAATCCAGCGGCACCTTGTACGACTTCAGGCCCAGCAGGTTCTCGTAGAAGTTGGCGAATTGTTTGCCAGCCGTCAAAACCAGGTCTGTCTGCTGCACGATGTAGGGCAGCATGCGGAAGTGTGCCGATTCCACAACAATATTGCGCTCCATATCGCGCTCTTCGAGGAAGGAATCGATGTTGCCGTGGTAGCCGGGCAGGATTTGCGCTGGGGCAACGTGGGGCAGGGTGAGGTATTCCTCGGGCGTCATGCCGTCTTTCGGCGTACGGCGGGCGTAGGCGCTGTTGGCGCGCATCAGGCACACGATCGGGTCGTCGAACAGCTTGGAGATATGCAGGTGCTGCGGCGGTTCGTCCCAGTTGCCGACCACCAGGTCCAGGTCGCCGTCCGACAGCAGGCGCACGTAGTCGATGTCCGGTCCCAGCGAATGGATCACCAGCCGGCTGCGCGGCGATTCGCGGCGCAGGCGGGCGATCACCTCGGTGAAGAACTGGGTGTTCATATAGTCGGGCGCGGCGATATGGAAGGTGCGCGCCTCGTCCTGCGGCACAAACGCCGTCTTGGGGCTGAACAGGCTTTCGGTTTCGTCGAGGATGCGCTTGGCAGTCTTCAGCAGGCTCTCGCCGTGTTGCGTCGGCACCATGCCGCGGCCGCCGCGGACCAGCAAGGGGTCGCCGGTCAGGTCGCGCAGCTTGCGCAGCGATCCGGAAATGGAGGGCTGCGGCTGGTTCAGTTTAAGGGCCACGCGCGATACGTTTTTCTCCACCAGCAGCAGGTACAGAATACGGATCAGGTGGATGTCTAAGTGTTCTGGCAATCTGGACATCATGGTCTCCGAATATTATTATTTAGATTTATCCATGAGAGGTTCGCACCTTCCGGGGGCCGAAACTATATCTCCAGGACTATGCGAGTTATATAGCAAATGGAAGGTCTCCCGCGCCCGCAACCGATATCGTTCCATCCACGCAGGTCGTAGCGGCGGCGGTATAACGACCGTTTGGTTCATCTGAAGTGCCCGCCAGAGGCAGGTGAACGGACTTAATGGATAAAAATCATGGAGACTTTATTCGGCCCTTACGGGGTGGAATGGCTTAATTTGCTGCTTCGCTGGCTGCACCTGATCACAGGAATCGCGTGGATTGGCGCCTCGTTTTACTTCGTCTGGCTGGACAACTCGATCCGTCCGCCCAAGCCTGGCAGCCCGCTTGCCAAGAAGGGCGTGATGGGCGAACTGTGGGCCGTGCACGGCGGCGGCTTCTATAACCCGCAAAAATACCTGGTTGCGCCGGATGAACTGCCGGAAGACCTGCACTGGTTCAAATGGGAAGCCTACGCCACCTGGCTGAGCGGCTTCGCCATGCTGTTCATCGTCTACTACTTCAACGCTTCGGCGATGATGATCGACAAGAACGTGGCCGACCTGACGTCGCTACAAGCCGTGGCCGTAGGCCTGGGCACGCTCGCTGGAGGATGGCTGGTCTACGACACCCTGTGCAAGACCGCGCTGGCAGAAAAGCCTGCCGTACTGGGAACCGTGATGTTCGTGCTGATCGTTGGCGCGGCCTATGTGCTGACCCATACCCTGAGCGGACGCGCCGCGTACATCCACGTCGGCGCCATGATCGGCACCATGATGGTCGGTAACGTGCTGTTCGTGATCATCCCTGGCCAGCGCAAGCTGGTGGATGCGATGGCAAAAGGCGAATCGCCGGACCCGATCTACGGCAAGCGTGCCAAGGTGCGCTCGGTCCACAACAACTACTTCACGCTGCCTGTGCTGCTGATCATGATCAGCAACCACTACGCCATGACCTACAGCCACGCCTACAGCTGGCTGGTGCTGGCTGCCATCATGGCCGCCGGGGTGCTGATCCGCCACTTCTTCAACCTGCGCCATGCGGGCAAGGTGTCGCCTGCGTTCCCGATTGCGGGCGTGATACTGCTGGCCGGCGTGGCTGTGGCAATCGCCCCGGCGCCGCGCAAGGCAGTTGCCGCGCCCGCGACCGTGGCCGCTGCGGTGGATGCCGATGGCCACGCCGCACCAGCCGCCGCTGCCGCACCGGCCGCCCAGGCCAGCCTGTCCAGCGTTCAGCAAGTGGTGACGCAGCGCTGCGCCTCGTGCCACTCCGCGACCCCGACCCAGGCGGGTTTCGCATCAGCCCCGGGCGGCGTGATGCTCGATACCGAGGCCCAGGTTAAACAGCACGCCGCGAAGATCTACCAGCGCGCCGTGCAGAACAAGGATATGCCGCTGGCGAACATGACCCATATGACCGACGCCGAACGCCAGTTGATCGGTACCTGGTTCGAGACCAGCGCAAATTAAAGGAAGAGAAATGAGCAACGTAACTATCGACGGCTTCAACCTTACTGCCGAAGAAGTCCTGGCCGTGGCGCGCAACGGCGCCAAAGTCGAGCTGTCCGCCACTTCGCGCGCGGCGCTTAAGGAAAGCCGCGACTACATCGAATCCACCTGGATGCATGACGAAGCGCCGATGATGTACAGCTTCAATACCGGCGTTGGCCTGCTGAAGGATACGCGTATCAAGGTCGAACACATTGAACTGTTCCAGACGCAGTTGATCAAGGCACATAGCGGCGGCATCGGCGAACCGTTTTCGGAAGAAGTGAGCCGCGCCACCATGCTGCTGCGAGCCAACGCCTTCGCCAGCAACTATTCGGCGCCGCGCGTGGAAGTGGTGGACCGCCTGCTGGCCTTCATCAACGCGGGAATTCACCCGATCATGCCGCAGAAGGGCTCCGTGGGCGCATCCGGCGACCTGGCGCCGCTTGCCTACCTGGCAGCCGCCATTGCCGGCTTCGACGAAGCGGAGGTGATGTACAAGGGCCAGCGCATGCCTGCCGCCGAGGCGATCACGCGCGCCGAAGTGGGCCCGGTAAAGTTCGACCTCAAGGCCAAGGATGCTTCGGCCCTGATCAACGGCTGCACCGCCTCGCTCGCCGTGGCCGTGCTGGCGGCGAAGGACGCACGCGACCTGCTGACCGATGCCTGCCTGTCGCTGGGCCTCACGCTGGAAGCGATGCGTGCCGAAATGTCGGCTTTCGATCCGCGCATCCAGCAGGCGCGCCCGCATCCGGGCCAGATCAAGACTGCGTCTGTCGTGCGCAAGCTGCTGAAAGGGTCGACCCGCACCACGCATGAGGCACGTGCCGTCCAGTTTCCGGACGAACTGCGACGCACCGATATTCCCTACACCCCGCGTATCCAGGACGTGTACTCGCTGCGCTGCACGCCGCAAGTCTACGGTCCCGTGTTCGATGCGCTGGACTACATTGACACCATCGTGAAGAACGAGATCAACTCGGCCACAGACAACCCGCTGATCTTCGGCAAGGACGGCGGCGGCTTCGAGATCATCTCTGGCGGCAACTTCCACGGCCAGTACCTGGCGCAGGCGATGGACTTGCTGGCCATGGCGATCACGGACCTGGGCAGCATCTGTGAGCGTCGCGTGGCCCGCCTGATCGACCCGACCCTGTCGTGGGGCTTGCCGCGCAACCTGATGTCCGGCCTGCGCGGCGTGAACACCGGCTATCCTGTGGTGCAATGCTCGCTCAGCTCCCTGGTGATGGAAAACCGCACGCTATCGATGCCGGGCAGCGTGGATTCCATCCCATCCAAGGCCAACAGCGAAGATCATATTTCCAACTCCACCTGGTGCGCACGCAAGGCCCACACCGTGGTGCAGAACACGCAGTACATCGTGGGTGTGGAGATGTTGCTGGCCGCGCAGGCGCTGACCATGACCGAGCACCTGCTGCCGGGCTTCAAGCTGGGCGAGGGCACGCAAGCGGCTTACGATGAAATCCGCAAGCAGATTCCTGCCTGCCTGGAAGGTGACCGCTGGTTCCACAACGACATCCAGGTTGCACACAGCTTCGTCACCAGCCGCTCGGTGCAGGAAGCGGTGACCGCGAAGGTTGGCGAGTTCGTCTGACGATTCGCAGTTCCCAGGAAAACGGCCCGCATGGGCCGTTTTTTATGCCGCGCTTCAAAATCAAAGGAGTAGATCTGAATGACAAAGCTGAAGTTGTTGTTAAAGATGGTCGCAAGCTTTCTTGCGTTGCTCTTCCTGCTGCTCGCATTCGTGTTCTTCATAAACCGCGAAGACAAACCGCCGTCCGAATCCGTCATCAAGTTGCAGCGGATTGCGGCCGCCAGCACGCCCGTCAAGGATCGTGACAATGCCTTCGTTTTTGTCATGGGTTTCTCCGCATCGGACAATGCCGACGTAATGGCGGAGGGCGCCGCCCGCGTCGAACAGATGCGCAAGTCAATGGAAACGCCCGGGTCGACTGACATCGCCGAAACACCAGGTCAGGAACCGCTTCAGCGAGAGCCTGACCAATTGATTGAACGCTATGAGCGCCTGCTGGAATTCAAACAGTGGCATGAGATCCGGCAGGGCGACCCACGCCCGCTGACTGCAGCATTCAGCCAGGTCTTTGAGGCGCAACGCCAGATGTATTTGAAGGCCTTGTCGCTGGAAGCCAATGAGGACGCATCGGACTGCAAACTCATGTTGGAAAAGGACTACCGCTTCTGGCGGATGATCCTCGCCGAGAGTGCCAGCGCGAACGTCAAGATGATCGCTGCACGCAGCATTGAGCTTCATTTTGAAATGGGCAACCTTGTTTTACGCCGCCTTCCACCGGCATTGACTATGGTGGCAATTCCAGAAGGCTGGCGAGAACCATTCTCCAGTCGCGAACGATCGCTGTCGAAGATGATGGCCAACGAGTGGACGTTTTACGACTTGCGGCCCGACGACGAGCGCTCGAAGAATCTGGTATCAGTGTTGTTCGGAAGTTTCCTGTACCAACCACAGGCGACCAGCAATGCCAACGCCGATCGCATGCTTCGCGTGGTCGGACTGTATGACCGTGACTACGCCGCGATTCCGCAGGCCGCCGCCACTTTTCTGGCCACTTACGGGACTGAGAAGAAGGCCGCAGCCGATATTGGCGTCTACAACCCGGTTGGCAGGATCCTGCTCAATATGGAAGGTATGGATACCTACACCAGGTACGGATTCCGGGTCGCCAATCTGGAAGGAATGCGAAGGGTCGCGCTGCTGGCTTCCCAACTGCGTAGCAGCGGCGCAAAAGGCAATGAGGTAGCGGAAGGGGTGCGAACAAGCGACCTGCGCGACCCTTACGATGGCAAGGAATTCGCGTGGGATCCGGGGCAGGGGGCCTTCTTGTTCAGTCGAACGCTTGAAGGTAGACCGGATTTCAAGATCGCCTATTAATCCGTGATTGACTTGGACGTACGTATCCTCTCGTCCACCCTGATGCTGCGCTTCTAGCGTGACCAAACAAAAGGCATAAACGATTTGCGAAGATAGGCGACTTGAGCTGGGACCCTTAGTTTGACAGATGTTCCTACCGAAACCTGGGAGTCTATTTGCAGATTGGCATCCAGCTTAGCTGCCCGCTCAAATAATCCAGGAATTCCAAAATGCCCAGGTACGCCTCTTGATGCTAACACCTCTGGAGAAATTCCAATTCCATCATCCCGGATTTCGAGTTGTAGAGAAAAATAGTTATAGCGGATTGAGACCATGAGCGTGCGCGCCTGAGCATGCCTTACTGTGTTTGTCATCGACTCCATCGCAATGCGATAAATCTCGTGGCTCGTCCCAGGCAACAAGTCCCTCTTTTTTCCCAGTTCATGACAAACGAATTTGAGATTTGCCTCCCTGGCCAACATCATGCCGTCTCTTTCGATGAGCGCAAAAGCGCCGATGTCTGAGCAATCACTACCGCGCAAATCAAAAACCTGTTCCCGGCCCTCTGTAAGGACAGCCTCCGCCGTCTCAAGAATGCGATCGAGCCTTTCGCGGGCGGGATCATCAACAGAAAGGCGCCTGGCCGCGTTGTCAACACCCAGTATTAACGCTTGCATCCCCTGCAGCAGAGTGTCATGCATTTCCCTTGCTATCCGCTCTCGTTCGCCGTGCCGAGCATCCATCTGAACTCTAAACAACTTTGCGTTCCGGCGCATCCGTAGTTGCAGTCCCCACCCGACAAGCGATATGACCAGAGCTGCTGCCAACACGCGGAACCACCACGTCTGGTAATAGGCTGGCTCTAGCGTGACATATACGTCGCGCCCCTCATCGCTCCACGGTCCGTCGCTATTTGAAGCGATAACTCGGAAACGATATCGCCCAGGCGGCACCCCCGTGTAGAACGCCTGGCGACGTGGGCCAGCGTCCTGCCAATCCTTGTCGTAGCCTTCCAGTTGGTACTTAAAGCGCATTCGCTCAGGTGTTCCAAGTAGAGAACTGGAGTAGTTAATCTGGATGGCGTGTGAATTCGGTCGCAATTTCACATCCCGCGGAGACCTGAAATTCTGATCGTCTGCAATGAGCGCATCTACGACTGCCGATGGTGGTGTTGGCACCTTCAGAAGATGGCTTGGATCAACCCAAGAAACCCCACTATCGCTCGCTATCCAAATTTTCCCGTCGCCGGCTTCGGCCACGGAAAAGTCATGCAGAAGATTCGCAGAGCCGGTTCTTCCATCTGTGGCATCCAGTACGCGAAACTGTGAATGTGTAAGTTCGCTCCCATTTGCGATTTTCTGCAACGAAGATGGAATCCAAACGGTTCCTGCGGCAGAATTAACCCACAAATCGCCATTCCTGGATAGAATCATGGACGAAGCATTGACGAACTTGTTTCCTTCTATTGCCCACGGATGGAACTGCTGATTTCGATAGATGGCCAATCCCTTTTCGCCACCTGCAATGATATTTCCAGCTGCTTCATAGATAACTGCAATGCGACCTAAGTTTCCTCCTTGAGCAGCTGAGAACGTTTGAACCTTTCCGTTCTCCAGCAAGACTATTTTGTTGTCTGCGTACCCAAGCCAGAGCCGCCCTTTGCTATCGGACAGCATTGACATCGCTGCCTGCGTTCCATTCTTCGGCAGAGCAATATTGCGGGCCCATTGACCTTGATGGTACTGAAGCACTCCTCCGCCAACAATCGAGATCCAGATCACGCCATCAGGTCCTTGTATGATTGCACGAACCAAATGGACAGGCCCCATGTCTTCGGGCCAGGGAATTTTTGTCTCCGCACCATCTTTGAATTTATACAGGGCACGACTATCCGCGACGAGTATCGCTCCATTATTTCCGATGGCGGTTGCCTGAGTCCGACCCCGCGGATGTCGAGCTAGCCAGGCACGATTCTGTATGGACCCATCAGGCGTCAGTGCAAGCCACGCGCCGTCGGTACCAGGAACCGCAACGGTCATCAGGTTTTCACTGCCTGCTAACAGGCTGCCTTGACCAAGAGAATGGGATTTGTCCGAAGGAACGACCCGGTTGACATCCACCTGCCTGAACCTGTCAAGTCCATCTTGTGTCGCCACCCAAACATTTCCTTCACGGTCCTCGAGAAAACATGTAATGGTGTCTGCAGATAGTCCATCCTTGCTAGTAAAGGTTTCAACCGATCGAGGCTGGCTTGCGGATGTGCGATGCAGTCCGGCGAGCGTTTCATACCATAATCCACCGGAACGGTCGACGAGCATACTTTGCGACTGGCCTGGCTTGCCCTTGAAGATCGGGGCGTTGTCTGCCCGCTCGTAGCGCGTAAGACCATTGATAATGCGGATGCTGGACTCCTCCATGAAATAGATCCGCCCCTCTGAGTCCTGCTGCGGCGGCTGCCGGACATCCGTTTTGCCTAATGGTGGGGCAAAGACTTGCCTGTCTGCCGCCTTTAGAAACAGTCCTTGATCGCTGAAAGCGGCGACTGTGCCTGATTTGTCGACGAAAACAGCCGATGCTTTGCGAGCGGTAAAGCCATCCCGTATGCCGATACGATGCCATTTCTTTCCGTCGAAGCGAAGGAGTCCGTCGACACCTGCAGCCCAAACATTTCCTTGCCGGTCGAAATCAAAGCCCCACCAGCTCCCTTCGCTCACGCCTGCCTCGTTGCCGTAATTCGTTACGACACCGTCACGCAGGAGACTAATACCTCCCAGTCGCCATCCAATCCACAGGCCGACGCCAGGCTGAGCCTTTATAAAGTAGACAGAGCCCTGAAGGAACTTGCCATTCCGAGGCTGATACAGCTCGAAGTTGACGCCATCAAACCGGTACAGGCCCGCACTTGTTCCCAGCCACAGGTAACCGTCATCAGTTTGTGCGATTGTAGAAATGGATGCTGGAGCGCCATCTTTTGCTTTCCAGTTTTCATGTTGAAGCTGATAGATTTTGCGCTCGATGGGTATAGCGGTGGAGTAACCGCTGAATACAATACCTACAATAAAAACCAATATCCTTATCATCTCTACCAAGTAGCCATCAAAAAATCACGCCCCAATCGAGCCGCCGTCACTTTACGCAAGCAAACCAGGAGGGGCAAGTGCATTTGCCACTTGTTTGTAGTTGTATAGGGATTCCTTACATCCGCTACGCCTTCGCCAACTGCCTGCCCGACGCCAGTGCCAGCTTGGTTGCCAGTTGGTTGTGGCGTTCGATCACCAGCGGCAAATCGATGGTCTGCAGGATGCCATCTTTCACTACTGTCTTTCCGTTGATGATGCTGTAGTTGACGTTGGCCGGTGTGCAGAAGACCAGGGCCGCGACCGGATCGTGCAAGGCGCCGGCGAAACCGATCTGGTCCAGCTTGAACATCACGATGTCGGCCGACATGCCGGTCTTGAGGGCGCCGATGTCGTCGCGGTTCAGGACTTTTGCGCCGCCAAGCGTTGCCAGTTCCAGAGCCTGGCGCGCAGTCATGGCATCCGGGCCGAAGCCTACGCGCTGCAGCAGCATTGCCTGGCGCACCTCGCCCAGCAAGTGGGCGCCGTCATTGGATGCGGAGCCGTCGACGCCAAGGCCGACAGGCACTCCGGCGTCGACCATCTTGCGGATAGGCGCGATGCCGGAGGCAAGGCGCATGTTGGAGCATGGGCAGTGCGCAACGCCCGTGCCTGTCTGCGCGAACATGTAGACGCCGTCATCATCGAGTTGCACGCAGTGCGCGTGCCACACGTCATGGCCCACCCAGCCGCAGTCTTCGGCATATTCGGCCGGCGTCATATTGAATTTCTCGCGGCTGTAGGCGATGTCGTTCACGTTCTCGGCCAGGTGCGTATGGAGCGACACGCCATGGCTGCGCGCGAGTGAGGCAGCTTCTTTCATCAGGTCGCGCGAGACGGAGAATGGGGAGCAGGGCGCCACGACAATGCGCTGCATGGCGTGGCGCTCGGCGTCGTGGTAAGTCTCGATCAGGCGCTGGGTGTCGCGCAAGATCGCCTTTTCATCTTCGACTACGGAGTCGGGCGGCAGGCCGCCTTTCGACTGGCCTACGCTCATTGAGCCGCGGGCGGCGTGGAAGCGCATGCCGATTTTTGCGGCGGCTTCGATACTGTCATCGAGCCTGCAGTCGTTCGGGTAGATGTACAGGTGGTCGCTGCTGGTGGTGCAGCCTGAGAGGATCAGCTCCGACATGGCGGTCAGCGTCGACACGTGCACCATTTCGCGATCGAGGTTGGCCCAGATCGGGTACAGGTTGGTCAGCCAGTT
>CAMLSG010000192.1 GCA_946482635.1 uncultured Duganella sp. | reverse complement strand
GCAAGCAGGCTGGAAAGGTCTGCCGCATTGACCGCCTTGACCCACATCGCATGCACCTCGCGGATTGCGCTTTCTTCGGCTTCCATCACTTGTCTCCAGTCGCTTTCCAACCATCGGATTCCAACCGTTCGATCGCCTCATTCAACCTAGCCTGAAAGGTCATACGTTGGGTTTCAGTTTGACCTTGAGTGGACTCATAGATGAATTGGGTGACCACCGATGCAATGGCATGTAACGCATCATGCCTCGACAAACCGCCCGACAACAGGCGCGCGACGGCTCGTTTGCTGGGCCCATAGCCAGACGCGAGCTGATTCTCTATTACGACATGGAGAGCGGCATGAGCCTTCATACTCGGCGCTCTTAGCTTCCTGGCGACGTGGTAGCTCCGTACAAGCCGGATACGTTCTCCCTCTGGCAACGCAAGCCATTCGTTTGGATCGGGAGCAGACTCTGGATCGTAGTATGCAGAAGTCATGTGGTCTCCATCAGCGCCCAGGTGTCAGTCACAATCGAGTCCATACATCTGCCTGAATTTTCTGGCCTCGTCGGGAGGCTCTTTCGTCAAGAGTGCGCAGGCGGTGAAGTTGCCGAGCATTTTCTTCCTCGATGCATCGGTATATGTCCAGTCAACGATCATGTTTCGCCCAAACTGAATTCACTGCCCATTCTTGAATTTCTTCACCATGCGCGGTTCGTTAGCAAGCGTGCCGGTGAATTGGTTGCCGGACCGTTCAAGGTCGCTAACCCAGAAATACTCGGTGCTCTGACCATCAGATACCTTAACCTTCAAGGCATAACTCGACGTTCCGGGAGCAGGTGCCGATGCGATGCGATCTCAATTGTGGTTTGAGCGCCCGCGCTGGAGATAGCCAGCGCTGCAAACAGCAGCGCCAATGTGGTTCGTTGTTTTGTCATAATTTTCGGCTCAGGTGCCCCGCTCTTCAAAATTCAGCTCTACCCCATTTCCTGCCGGGTCAGTAAGGAAAACCTGGATCTGCTGCGTAGCCGGGACATGTGATACCCGGTACCGGATTCCCCGAGCGGTAAGCTTGCTTTCATACGCCGCGCGATCACTGCAGCGAAAAGCTGCGTGGTCAAACGTGCCGGATGGCAAAGCAGGCCGGACTTCATCCGGCCCGGCCTCGGACAGGTGCAATACGGCGTGTCCGCCAGCATAGAGCCAGTAACCGAAGCTACGGAATTGTGGCCGCTGTCCGACTTCAAGTCCCACAAGGTCGCAATAAAAATCGCGCAATTCATCAAGCAGCGCTCGCGGTGCGCGCAAGTTGTAATGACTGAATCCGAGGACTGGCATAATTATCGGCCGTATTGTTTGTAAATTTGCCGCTCCTGGTCCTTCGGAAGCTTGTTCACGAAAGAATCCGCGGGAACGAGAAGGCGCAACCTCTTGGAACTAATATCAAATTCCCCTACATACTGGCGCATACCGATATATAGCTTCTGCTCATCGCTGGAAAGCACCGAGGAATTCGGATAAAGGCCGGTCCATGGCGCCTTCTCCAGGAGGCTGACGATATTGTGCTCTGCATCGATGGACACGAGCGCATCTGAAAGCGTCAACAGCATTGAATTATCGCGACGTACCGACACGGCATATGGTGCAAAAGGGAGCTTAGTGACTGGAGTCGCCATCCAGTAAAGCTGCCCGGGCTCGCGCGCAATGCGAATGACTGAGCCACCGCTCATGCCCAAATGCGCCAGCCCTTCGATTGCGTACACCCCATCGGGCAAGGTGATGAAGTCGACCACTTGATGGTCTGAGATCTTGTATTCGCGTCTGCCGTCAGCGCTAATCCAGTGAAGCGATGCGCCGAACTCGCCGCGGTTGAAGCCGATGAGCCAACCGTCGTCCACGCGCTTGAACGCATCTCCTTGCCTGAACTCAAAGCCCTTCGGAGTGAACGGCGGGCGCTCGCCTTTTTCGAACTTCATGGGGGAAACCAGCCTGGCACTAACCTTTCCCTCCTCAACATACACGCGCCACTCATGCATCGAGTAATTGGCAGCAAATTCCCAAACCATCCTGGCACCTTGGTTGGTGCCCGAAGGGATGCTAATCTCCTTCCACAGCGAAAGTTCTCGCGGATAGCTCGGTTCAACGGCAGCAGCAGTCAATGCCAGCGTCAAAAGGCCGAAGGACATGAACAGGCGCCGTATCAATACCTTGAGGTATTTCCCCTCGCTTGCTTGTTTCATCTTGTGCGCTTGAAATCGTTGGCAATTTATAAAGCGCAACTATGCCATCTAAACAAGCTTTGAACAATCCTGCGAAAGTCGGAGAAAGAGAACCGGGCAGCACCGGCATGGCTGCCCATGGTGGAGCAAGGGAGCGCTCCACGGAAGGATACAAAAGAACTTAGTGCAGCAGCACCGGTTGGCTCATCAGTGCTTCGTAGTTGCCCAGGAAGTCATCGATCTCTTCGATGGTGGGCTCGCTGGCAATCAATTCGTTAACGTCGCGGCGGAAGTTCTGCGCCATGACCCCGGCAATGAAGATTTCGCGTTTGCCGCCTTTGTCGACAATCTCGTAGCCGCCGAAGCGCAAGGCTTCCAGGCTGCGGTCTGCGCCAAATTCGACAACACTGTATTGCTCGCTGTTGTAAATGAGGTTCATATGGCTTCCTTCACGTTTCGTTTCCAAACCGAGATGGGGCTGTCCTGGCCATTTTCAAGCGTTCAGTACCGGCTCCAGGCGCAGCAGGGCGTCGTAAGGGGCCGTGGCAAGCATGGCGCGCAGGCTGTCCACGTGGGTGGCATCAGCCAGGCTGATAAAGAGCTGCGCCGGGGGACGGCGCAAGAGACGATTCAATGTAACACGTAAGACAAGATTACCGGCGCAGCATAGGCAGCCGGGGGCGATGCGGTGAACCTGCGGCTGCCATGCTGCAGGGTCACTTTCATCATACACCAAAGGAGAATTACCGTCGGCCAAACCTTCCAGGATGATGGCCGTGGCATGGCCAGGCGACAAAACGGCCGCAATCGCGTTTTCACGCGCTGCGGCCGTCGGGCCTGTTACCAGGGTGGTCGGAATCAAGCCTGGTTCTTTTTGGACAGCTTGCCGGGCTCCACGCCCAGCTGCTTGAGCTTGCGGTACAGGTGGGTGCGTTCCAGCCCGGTCTTCTCGGCCACGCGGGTCATGCTGCCGCCTTCGCGGCCCAGGTGGTGTTCGAAGTACATGCGCTCGAAGGCGTCGCGCGCTTCGCGCAGCGGCAAGTCGAACGACAGGTTGAAGATCGGATTGTCGCCGTTGACGGCGCGCGCCATGCCCAAGTTGTGGGCCACCGGCTGCTGCGTCACCTGCGCCTGGCCGAAACTGGTTTCCTCGACCGGCGCCGGCATCACCGGACGGGTCGCCATCACCGGCGCTCGCACGGCTTCTTGCGCGCGGCTCAGGCCAGCCTGCACCGCCTTCAGCAGCTTTTGCATCGCAATCGGCTTTTCCAGGAAATTCATGGCGCCGATACGGGTCGCCTCTACCGCGGTATCAATGGTCGCGTGACCGGACATCATGATCACCGGCATGGTCAGCAAGCCATCGCGCTGCCATTCCTTGAGCAGCGTAACGCCGTCCGTGTCCGGCATCCAGATGTCGAGCAGGACCAGGTCGGGCGCCCCGGCGGCGCGGGCCTGGCGCGCCTGCTGGGCGTTCTCCGCCAGCGTGACCGCATGACCTTCGTCGCCCAGGATTTCCGAGAGCAGCTCCCGGATGCCCATTTCATCATCAACTACGAGAATGTTTGCCATGTATCCCTTGCCCCTTCCCTCATTTTTATCGCTCTCTACGCAGGCATTCTATACCTGTCGGCACGACAATGATTTTATTAGTCCAACAATATTATGCCAACTACACCGACGCCAACTTTAACAGCAAAATCAGCACCGACGCACCACTACTATCGTCACGGTTCTGGATATCGATCCGGCCCCCGTGTTCCTCGATAATCTTTTTCACCATCGCCAGGCCCAAACCGGTGCCCTTGGCCTTCGTCGTCACGTACGGCTCGAACGCATTGGCCAGGATCTTCGGCATGAAACCGGGGCCATTGTCCGAGATTGAGAGCCGCACTGCAATACGTGTGCCGCCGTCCGCGCTCTGGTAGATGATTCCCTCCGTGACCACGTCGATGCGCGGCTCGCCGTCCGCAGGAGGATGCTCCTGCAGCGCGTCCTGCGCATTTTGCAGCAGGTTGTGGATCACCTGGCGCAATTGTGTCTCGTCGCCCAGGATCATGGGCAGGGCCGGCGCCAGGTTGGCGTGGATGATGTCGTGGCCCTCCCCGCTCACGTACAGGTGCAGGATGTCCTCGACCAGCGTGTTCAGGTCGAGCGGCTGCAGCACGGCAGGCGGGGTGCGGGCGTAATCGCGGAAGTCGTCGACCATGCGTTTCATGGCGGCGACCTGGTTGACGATGGTGGTGGAGGCTTTGTTGAGCAATTCCACATCGGGGCCCGCCAGCTTGGATTCAAGCTTCATCTGCAGGCGTTCGGCTGACAGCTGGATAGGCGTCAGCGGGTTCTTGATTTCATGGGCCAGGCGGCGCGCCACTTCGCCCCAGGCGATCGAGCGCTGGGCCGAGATCACGTCGGTGATATCGTCGAACACGACGATGTAGCCGGTGCCGGTTTCCAGCGGCAGGCGCGAGCCGCGCGTCAGCAGAACCAGTTCGTCGTCTTCCGGGCTGCCAGGCTGGCGCGGGATCTCGATCTGGCGCTGCCAGTGCAGGCGCTGCAGGTTGCGGCCGGCCGCGGTCTGCGCCGACTGTGCCGAGAAGGCATTGATGATGGCGGCGGCGAACTCCTGCATGCCTTCCACTTCGGCCAGCGGCTGGCCGATCAGGGTCACGCCGGCATGCTGCAGGATGCGCTCGACCGAGTCGTTGCAGGTGACCAGGCGGAATTCGGAGTCCAGCACCATCACCCCTGCGGACATATTGGCCAGCACAGACTCCAGGTGGGCCTTGGCGTTCTGCAGTGCGATGCGATTGCGTTCAACGGCGCTGCGCGCTTCGGATAGCTGGCGCGTCATGGTGTTGAAGGACTGGGTCAGCGTGCCCAGTTCGTCCGAGCTGGCCACGATCGGGCGCGGCGACAGGTCGCCCTCGGCCACGGCGCGGGTACCTTCGGCCAGCAGCAGCAGCGGCTGCGCAAGGTCGTTCGCGATCAGGAAGGCCGCCGCGATGGCGCCGAACACTGCCAGCAGCAGGGTCAGTGTCAGCGTTTCGATGTACATCTTGCGCAGGCCGACGCGGGCCACGAAGCGTTCCTTGTATTCCGAGAAGGCGGTACGCAGCATTTCGCCATTGCTGGCGAGCTTTTGCGGCACGGCCTGGATGATTTGCAGGTAGCGCGGCGCCAGGTGCGCGCCGGACGGCTGCACCGGATCGGGAATGGCCATCAGCACGCGCAGGCGCAGCACGCTGTTGGCGTCGAGCGGCGCCGGTTGCGGTGCACCGACGCGATCGTCGCGCAGTTCGCCGCCGCCTTCGTAGGCGGCATAGGACGGCTCGTCCTTGGCTTTGTTCAGCATCACCGCACTCGGCAGGTCGGCCGACAGGTTGATGCGGCGCTCGCCCATGGCGGACACAATCAGGCCGCCGTCGGCATCGACGATGATGGCGCTCTGGGTGCCGGGATGACGGCGCACGAATCGCGCCAGTGTCGCCGGCGCGGCATAGAACGGGTCTTCGGCCAGTTGGCGCACGGTGCCGCGCGCCTGCGCCTCCAGTTCGGCCAGCGATTCGTCCAGTGCCGAGCGGCCCAGGTCCAGGCCGGCGTCCAGCGCTTCTTCCACGCGCACGTTGAACCAGGAATCGATGGAGTGCGACACGAACTGCACCGACACCAGGAAGATCACCAGGCCGGGCAGCACGCCGATGGCTGCAAACAGCACCACCAGCCTGGTCATCAGGCGCGAGCCGAACTTGCCGCTCTTATAGCGCGAATAAAGCCGGAACAGGGAAACGCCGACCAGCAGCACCAGCGCCACTGCGACCGAGGCGTTCAGGCCCAGCAGCCAGCCGTAATAGCGGTCGAAGAAGCCGGAGTTGTCGGAGGCCGATGCGAGCAGGAACAGCAATATGCTGCAGATCGCTCCCGCGACGACAAACAGGTACCTGAGGGCAGATGTCACTTACTCAGCCCTGTACTGGAAGGTTTTTTTGCTTGACGAGAGTCGCCACTCGCTGTTGTTGAAGGCGTTGACCTGGATCGGTTTGGGCAGGTAATCCTTGTCCATGCCCATGCGCAGGGTCACGTTATACGTTTCGCCCACCTTCAGGGCGCCGCGCGGTGCCACTACCCAGCGGGTGGGCCGGCGGATGAAAAACAGGGCTTCGTCCAGCGTCTGGAAAGGCTGGGCAACCGAGCCGATGATCTTGACGTGGTACTGGCGCGTCAGCACGTCGTACCACAATTTATGGGTGCGCTTGGCGGTGACGGCTTTTTCATCGAACCAGTACCAGCGCGGGCGGGTGAAACTGATTTCGGTGGTGAAGTGCAGCGATACCCCCGACTGGACGGCGTCTTCCAGGCCGTGGCTCAGCTCAAAGGAGTAGGCGGAGGACAGGCGATACCCCTCTTCCGCCGCCTCGATATAGGCGCGCGTGATCTCCACCGTCTCGTCGGAGGCGTGGGCGGCGTGCGGCAACGCACACGCAAGCGTCAACAGCAACTGCCAGCAAAGGAGTCGGAGAAATCTTTGGATCACTTGCCTGGTGCTCGTCAAAGGGTTACGCATCTTTCCGGAACAATGCGTAGAACAAACCATCGTGATCCTGCCCGGCGCCGCCCAAAGGCAGCAATTGGCCCGGCGCATCGAGGCGGGTGGCGCGGTTGCGCACCGCGAAAGCGGCCGCCTGCGCCTCGGACTCCTGCGGCCACAACGAACATGTCACGAACAGCAATTTACCATTGGGGGCGAGCATTTTCCAAAGGTTGTCGAGAATTTGCGACGAAAGTGTTGCAAGTTGACGGGTGTCGCTCTTGCGGCGCAGCCAGCGGATATCCGGGTGGCGGCGCACGATGCCGGAGGCGGTGCAAGGCACGTCGGCCAGGATGCGGTCGAACGGCTGGCCATCCCACCAGCCGTCGGCCTGGGCCTCTGCCGGCTGCAGCTTTGCCTGCAGTTGCAGGCGGTCGAGGTTTTCCTGCACGCGCTGCAGCCGCTTCGGATCGGCGTCCAATGCTGTCAAATTGACATCGGCCAGCTCGAGGATATGGCAAGTCTTGCCGCCCGGGGCGGCGCAGGCATCCAGCACACGCATGCCGGGTTGTACGTCCAACAACGGCGCAGCCAGTTGCGCGCCGGCGTCCTGCACCGAAACGTCGCCCTGGTCGAAACCCGGGATCTGGTGCACCGGCACCGGCCTGGCCAGGCGCACGGCGAAGTCGCCGACCTGGGTGGCTTCGATGCCTTCCGCCGCCAGGCGCGCCAGATAGTCGACAAGCGTGGTGCGGCGGGTGTTCACGCGCAGCGTCAGCGGCGGAGCCTTGTTACCGGCGGCCAGTACCTGCTCCCAGTCTTTCGGGTAGGCGGTGATGACGGAGTCGATCCACCACTGCGGGTAGTTATATTTGGCTTCCGGTTGCTGCAGGGCTTCATCCAGCAGTTCTTGTTTCTCGCGCAGGAAACGGCGCAACAGCGCGTTGACCATGTTTTTCGCGCGCGCGGTGTCCGGGTGGGAACCGGCTGCGGTGACGGCCTGGTCGACTACCGTAAAGGCTTCGTAGGGAGCCGGGCTGCCGTCGGCCGGGTGCATCAGAGGCAGGGCGACGGAGAGCAGCGCCTGGACCAGCGGATCCGGGGCCTTCGGCGCCATCAGGCCGACCAGGATTTCGCTCAGGGCCAGTTGGCGCATGGAGCGATAGGCGATGTCCTGGATTGCGCCGCGGGCTTGCGGGCTGGCGTTATTGCCGGTGAATACAGTTGCCAACGCTTGCGGCAACGCGGTGCCCTGCTGGACCTGCACTGCCGCAGTTGCGGCGCCCAGGAGGGCAAAAGCCAGCGAGTCCTGCTTCAGTTCGGACTGGAAGTCGGTTTGTACGCGAGGTTTCAGGTCGCGATGGTGGCTTTCGCGGATGGCCGGCCTGGCTGGCGCACGCGGCGCCTGTGCGTCTGCACCATGCGCCGCAGGCTTGCGGGCTGCCCAAGGCGAGCCGGACCCTGCACCTTCGCCGCCGGCCGAACGGCCAAAATCACGCTGTCCGCGATCCGAACGCGAATCGTTGCGGAAATCGGCGCCTTCGCGCCGGCCGAAACCACGCTGGCCTGCTTCGCCACGGCCTTCATTGCGGCTGTTTTCGCCGCCTGCGCGCGGGCCAAAGCTGCGCTGGCCACGGTCGTCGCGGCCCTCGCCGCGGTTTTCCCGGTCCGAACGCGGCGCAAAGCTGCGCTGCTCGCGGTCGGCACGGCCTTCGCTGCGGCCTTCGCCACGATTTTCCCGGTCAGGACGTGCTCCGAAGCCGCGCTGGGCCCCCTCGCCGCTCGGGCGCGGCGTATTGGCCCGTGGTGCTGATTCGCCGCGCGGCTGGCCAGCCGGACGCGGGCCGGCGGTACGCGGGCGGTCCGAACCAGCGGAGCGCTGTCCGCCATCCCCCTGCGCACGAGGCGCCTTGGCCGCCGGTGCTGCCGGTTTAGCCTTAGGTTTGAGGGATAAAGTTGGGCGCTCTTTCTTAGTCATTGCAATCCTGTCATCGCGCCCGCCAGCCGGCGGCACGGCCATGGGCCGTATTCATCGCGGTAAATCTGTGAAAACCAAGATTGTACCCGGGTTAAGCCCCCTAACCCCTTGTTTCCCCCTGATTTACCCGTTCTTGCAAACAAGTATAATGTTCCTCTTTCAGACGTTCCCGGCTATTCACATGCTCGCCCAACAAAAGCAAGAGATCATTTCCCTGTTCCAGGCCGCCCTCGCGCCGATCCTGGAAGGTTCCGACGTTAAAGCCAACGTGGTGCTGGAGCGCCCGCGCGACGCCTCGCACGGCGACGTCGCCTGCAATATCGCCATGCAGCTGGCCAAGCAGCTCAAGATGAACCCGCGCGAACTGGCGCAGAAGATCGTCGCCGCCGTCCAGGAAAACCCGGCCGGAAAGCAGCTGGTCGCTTCTGCCGAAATCGCCGGCCCTGGCTTCATCAACCTGCGCGTAACCGACGCCGCCAAGCAGTCCGTGGTCAAGACCGTGCTGCAGCAAGGCGCCGCCTTCGGCCAGAGCGAATCCCTGGCGGGCAAGAACGTCATCATCGAATTCGTCTCCGCCAACCCGACCGGCCCGCTGCACGTGGGCCACGGCCGCCAGGCGGCGCTGGGCGACGCCCTGTCCTCGCTGTTCGAAGCGCAAGGCGCCAAGGTCACCCGCGAGTTCTATTACAACGACGCCGGCGTCCAGATCCAGACCCTGGCCACCTCGGTCCAGTGCCGCGCCAAGGGTTTCAAGCCGGGCGACGCCGAATGGCCTGAATCGGCCTACAACGGCGACTATATTGCCGATATCGCCGCCGATTTCCTGGCCAAAAAGACCGTTTCCGCCTCCGACGGCCAGCCGGTAACCGGCTCCGGCAACGTGGAAGACATCGAAAACATCCGCGCCTTCGCGGTCACCTACCTGCGCAACGAGCAGGACATCGACCTGCAAGCCTTCGGCGTGAAGTTCGACAACTACTACCTGGAATCGTCGCTGTACTCCGACGGCAAGGTGGAAAAGGCCGTCGAGGCGCTGGTCGCCAACGGCCACACCTACGAAGACGGCGGCGCGCTGTGGCTGCGCACCACCGACTACGGCGACGACAAGGACCGCGTGATGCGCAAGACCGACGGCGGCTACACCTATTTCGTGCCGGACGTCGCCTACCACATCGTCAAGTTCCAGCGCGGCTTCACCCAGGCGATCAACGTCCAGGGTTCCGACCACCACGGCACCATCGCCCGCGTGCGCGCCGGCCTGCAAGCCGTCGGCCTGGGCATCCCGCAGGGCTTCCCTGACTACGTGCTGCACAAGATGGTCACCGTGATGAAGGACGGCGCCGAGGTGAAGATCTCCAAGCGTGCCGGCTCCTACGTCACCGTGCGCGACCTGATCGAATGGTCCGGCGGCGGCGACATCACCAAGGGCCGCGACGCCGTGCGCTTCTTCCTGATCTCGCGTAAA
The DNA here is from genome assembly GCA_946482635.1 of uncultured Duganella sp. The sequence goes on along the minus strand of CAMLSG010000192.1, from coordinate 447 downwards.
GCCGATACCGAATTCGTGTTCGATGTCGACGTCGCGCTCAAGACGTCCGACGAGAACCCGGTCTATTACGTGCAGTACGCCCACGCACGCATCTGCCGCATGCTGGAAAACTGGGGCGGCGACGAAGCTTCCGTGGCCAATGTCGACCTGTCGCCGCTGACCGCGCCAACCGAGGCAACCCTGCTGGCCGCACTGGCCCAGTACCCGGAAGTGCTGGCCCGCGCCCAGGCCGAACTGGGCCCGCACCAGGTAGCGTTCTACCTGCGCGACCTGGCTGCCGCCCTGCACTCGTTCTACTTCGCCGAAAAAGTGCTGGTGGAAGACGAAGCAACCAAGCTGGCCCGCGTGGCCCTGATGGTTGCCACCCGCCAGGTGCTGCGCAACGGCCTGGCACTGATCGGCGTTTCCGCTCCTAACCAAATGTAAGGTCCACATGGCTTTTCGCTC
>CAMLSG010000191.1 GCA_946482635.1 uncultured Duganella sp. | reverse complement strand
CGATAGCCGACCAAATTCTCGGCCGCAAAGTGTCCATGAAATCCAAGCAGATCAAGACGGCATTTTGAACGGCTCGGAAGTGTCTAGCAAACTAGTGGCGATTCAAACAGGGTCCGCCGTGCATCGTCAAACTCCCGGTAACTGCCTATGTTTGTAGCGCCAAAGGCTGTTCCGTGCCAATAAAAAAAGGAAGCGCATTAGAAACGATCGAGCTGGATTTCAGTTGTTTACCCAAGCGGTCGCCGACTGGATTTGACCGTCCGGCTGACAACGCCAAAGTACTATCCCTGCACGCTCGCAACTCCTCGGGCCATTTCTCACTGATTGAGGATGTCGAGGGCGAACCTGAAACCCGGATGCGATATCTTGACTTTTGCCTTTATGGAATGAAGACCAATTTTTGCGGAGGGGCGAAGATGCTTCGCTTTAAAGACGGCGACGAGGCTGATCCAACTGCCGCAATCAAGTCATTCATTGAGGGAATCGAATTGCAGGACCCATTGCGACCAGATCTAGGTAAATGAAGGCTTTCTATATTTCCCTGCTGTTGTTGTGCGTGTGCATTTGGCCGGCTAAGCCTGCACTATCGGATACGTCGAAAATGACGGTGACCATACCCAATCGCAGCGATAGCAGTTCGCCGTGCGTCGTCACGCTTCCAGTGAGCCAGGATCAATGTACGGATAACACTTGTAGATTGCCGCTGTCGCCGAAAGGTAGCAGCCTTCGCTCGATTGAATTGAATTTTGACTGTTTGCCTAAGCGCTCTCCGACCGGATTTGATAACCCGCCAGATTACGTCAAGGTACAGCCACTTCGTGCGCGCAATTCCGTGGGGCTTCTGTCACTGATCGATGACACCGAAGGCGAACCGGAAGAACAGTTGAGAGACCTGGGTTTTTGCCTTTACGGGGAACAAACCAATTTCTGTGGTTATGCCAAGGTGCTGCGGTTGAAAGACGGCGAAATGGCTGACGCTACTGCGGCGGTTAAGGCATTCATTGAGGGTATAGAGTTAAGGGATCAGTCGAAGTCAAAAATAAGCAAATGAAGGCCCTATTTCTCTCATCTTTGTTATTGTGCGTGTCGGCTTGGCCAGCCAAGCCTGGGCTCGCGGATACGTCGAAAATGACGGTGACCATACCCGATCGCAGCGATAGTAGTTCGCCGTGCGTGGTCACGCTTCCAGTGCGCTCGGATCAATGTACGGAGAACTCTTGTAAACTGCCGCTGTCGAAAAAAGTGTCACTGGAGCTTCATTTGGCCTGCGTGCGTTTCGGTTCGCTCACCGGCATTGAGCGGCCCCCACCGGGAGCATGGGAGGAATCTGTTCGGGTTGGCAATTCCAACGTTCATATTTTGCTGATCGATGGTGATCGGGGCACTCCGGAAGCGGAGACGCGGGACATCAGCTTTTGCCTCATCGGCATGGCTAATTACTTTTGTGGCTCAACCATAACGCCGAAATTGAAACGCAGTGACAGGCGCGCCGCCGTCAACGCAGTCAAGACCTTCATCAAGGGCGTCGAGTGGCCGGACGCATACCAGTCACCGGCCAGGTGACGGCGCTGGCCGCCAGTTGGCATACTTGCGGTCAATCGCGGTCGAAGTACCGTCTTTCACCATTTCAGCCATGGCCGCCGACATCGCGGCAACCTGCACGTCCGGCACCGCCTTGTTGCAGGCCAGGTAGGCGCGCGAGGTGTGGAAGGTGAGCAGGGGTACAATTTTTCCTAGCAAGCCTTCCTGCGCCAGCACGCCGTTGGCCAGTTGGTGGCTGGTCGCCCACAGGTCGATGCGGCCGCCAAGCAGCTTGCGCGGGTTGGAAAAATTGTCCGGCGCGATATCCACCTTGAAACCGCGATCCATCAGGAACTGGGCGCGCACGTCGCCGTTGTAGCCGCCGATGCGCAAGCCCTTTGCGTCGTCCAGCGTGGCGAGCCGGAAGGTCGGGTTGGCCAGGCCGTAAAACGTCCAGTCCACCTCGCGCAGCGGACCTACCCATTTGAACAGCGCTTCCCGCTCCGGCGTGCGGGAGGTTGAAAACACGCAGGAGCCGGGCGTGCGCAGCGCCATTTCGTAGGCGCGGCGCCAGGCCATGATCTCGATGGTGTAGCTGATGCCGGCGCGCGCCATGATTTCTTTCACCTTGTCCGGCGAAATGCCGACAATTTTTTCACCTTCGCGCATGATGTCCGGCGGCGTGTACTCCGTGAAGAGCTGAAGCGAGCCCGCCGACGCTGCCAGGGGCAGCGCCAGTATCGATGCAACAAGGTGCAACTTGCGGGTCATGGTCAGCCCATCATGTGCGCCTTGGTGGACGAAGTCAATCAAAGTAGCAGCGCTTACTTGTGTCTCCGAATAATTGCTGGTACAACATTACTAGTAGCGCAAATCCAACAATTAATCAGCAACTGGAGAACCACATGAAACGACGCGCCCTCATCACCGCACTGGCATGCCTGCCCCTGTTCGGCGCCGGCCTCGCGCAGGCAGAGACCTACCCAACCAAGCCAATCACCATGATCGTGCCCTTCGCCGCCGGCGGACCGACCGACACCGTGGCGCGCCTGCTGGCGCAGTCCATGGGCACCAAGCTGAAACAGCAGATCATCGTGGAGAACGTCGGCGGCGCCGGCGGCACCATTGGCGCGGCGCGTGCCGCCAAGGCAGCTCCGGATGGCTACACCATCTTCCTGCACCACATCGGCCATTCCACCGCGCCGTCCCTGTACCGCAAGCTGAGCTACAACGCCATCGACAGCTTCGAGCCGATCGGCCTGGTGACCGATGTTCCGATGACCCTGGTGGCCCGCAAGGATTTCCCGGCCAAGGACTTCAAGGAAATGCTGGCTTATATTAAAGCCAACAAGACCAAGGTGACCTACGCCAATGCCGGCCTGGGTTCGGCTTCCCACCTGTGCGGCATGCTGTTCATGTCCGCCATCCAGACCGACCTGACCACCGTGCCATACAAAGGCACCGGCCCGGCCATGAACGACCTGCTGGGCGGCCAGGTGGACTTCATGTGCGACCAGACCACCAACACCACCAGCCAGATCAAGAGCGGCAAGATCAAGGTCTATGGCGTGACTACCAAGACCCGCGTGGCGTCGATGCCGGACGTGCCAACCCTGAACGAAGCCGGCCTGCCGGGCTTTGAAGTGGCGGTGTGGCACGGCATGTACGCACCAAAAGGCACGCCGAAGCCAGTGATCGACTCCCTGGTCGGCGCGCTGCAAGTGGCGCTGAAAGACCCGGCTGTCAAGCAGCGTTTTGCCGACCTCGGCACCGAGCCGGTGGACACCAAGCGCGCCACGCCGGAAGCCCTGCGTGCCCACCTTAAGGCGGATATCGACCGTTGGGGTCCGATCATCAGCAAAGCTGGTGTTTACGCCGATTAAGGAGTAATTGATGTCTTCCGCAATCCGTCACCCGAAGGATTTCTGGATCGGGGTGATCTTTGTCGCCATTGGGCTGGGCGCCGTGTTCATGCGCGGTGACCTTCCCATGGGCACCTCCTTGCGCATGGGGCCAGCCTTCTTCCCGGTCGTGCTGGGAGGCTTGCTGGCCGTGATCGGCGCGGCCGGCGTGCTGCGTTCGTTCTTCCGCCATGGGGAACCGATGGAAAAGCTGCACCTCAAGCCGCTGGCCCTGGTCACGGTGGCCGTCGTGCTGTTCGGCGTCCTGATGCGCGGCGCCGGCCTGGCGCCGGCCGCCTTCGTGCTGGTGCTGGTCAGCGCGTATGCCAGCCCCAAGTTCCGCTGGAAGGAAGTGGTGCTGCTGGGCGTTGGCCTGGCGCTGTTCGCCTATGTGCTGTTCATTAAATTGTTGGGATTGCCGATACCTGCGCTCGGCCCCTGGCTCGGTTTCTAGGGGACTGGCATGGAAATCTTAAGCAACCTCGGTCTGGGCTTTGAAACAGCCTTCACCCTGACCAACCTGATGTACTGCCTGATGGGGGTGTTCATCGGCACTGCGGTCGGTGTGCTGCCGGGCCTGGGTCCGATCGCCACCATTGCCATGCTGCTGCCGGCCACCTTCGGCCTGCCTCCGGTGGCGGCGCTGATCATGCTGGCCGGTATTTATTACGGCGCCCAGTATGGCGGCTCCACCACGGCCATCCTGGTCAACCTGCCAGGCGAGTCATCATCAGTGGTGACAGCCATCGACGGCTACCAGATGGCGCGCAAGGGCCATGCCGGCAAGGCGCTGGCGACGGCCGCCATCGGCTCCTTCTTCGCCGGTACCGTGGCCACCGTGGTGGTAGCGTGCTTTGCGCCGCCCCTGGCCGACCTGGCGCTGAAGTTCGGCCCTGCCGACTACTTCTCGCTGATGGTGCTGGGCCTGGTGGCTGCCGTGGTGCTGGCGAGCGGCTCCTTGCTGAATGCGATCGGCATGGTGGTCATGGGCCTGCTGCTGGGCATGATCGGTACCGACGTCAACTCCGGGCAACAGCGCTATACCTACGACGTACCGGAACTGGCGGAAGGCATTTCCTTCGTGATCGTGGCGATGGGCATGTTCGGCATCGGCGAGATCGTGCGCAACCTCGAGCATGACGAGGAACGCCACATCCTGATGAAGAAAGTGTCGGGGCTGATGCTGAACAAGGAGGACTTCAAGCGCATCCTGGCGCCGGTCCTGCGCGGTACCTTCCTCGGTTCGGCGCTGGGCATCCTGCCGGGCGGCGGCGCCATGCTGGCTTCCTTCGCCTCCTACTCGATCGAGAAGAAAGTGTCGCCCAATGCCAAGGAATTCGGCAAGGGCGCCATCGAAGGCGTGGCGGCGCCGGAATCGGCCAACAACGCCGGGGCCCAGACTTCCTTCATCCCGATGCTGACCCTGGGCATTCCGTCCAACCCGGTGATGGCGCTGATGATCGGCGCCATGATCATCCAGGGCATCACGCCTGGTCCGGCGGTGATGACGGAAAAGCCAGACCTGTTCTGGGGCCTGATCGTGTCGATGTGGTTCGGCAACCTGTTCCTGGTGGTGCTGAACCTGCCGATGATCGGCTTGTGGGTGAAGATGATCACCGTGCCTTACCATCGCCTGTTCCCGGCCATCCTGATGTTCTGCGCGATCGGCGTGTTCAGCCTGAACAACTCCCAGTTCGACGTCTGGCTGATGGCGCTGTTCGGGGTGTTCGGCTATATCTGCGCCAAGCTCGATGCCGAGCCGGCGCCGATGCTGCTCGGTTTCATCATCGGCCCGATGCTGGAAGAGTACTTGCGGCGCGCCATGACGCTGTCGCATGGCGATCCGATGGTGTTCCTCAACCGCCCGATCAGTGCCACCCTGCTGGCGCTGGCAGTGCTGGCGCTGGCGGTGGTGCTGTCGCCTTCCTTGCGCAAGAAACGGGAAGAAGCCTTCCACGAGGAATGAAGATACTGCGCTGCCTGCTGGTCCTGCACTGGCTGGCATGCGCAGCTTCGGCCCAGGCTGCCTGCAGCCGTCCGGTCAAGGTGGCCATCAGCCCCATGGGGCGCAATATGATGGTCAGCGCGGACGGCAGCGTCAGCGGCCTGGTGCCCGACATCCTCAAGCTGGCCGCCGCGCGTACCGGCTGCCAGTTCGATTTCATCAACGTGCCGCGTGTGCGCGCACTGAGGATGCTGGAAACAGGCGACATCGACCTGTTACCCGGCTCCACGCGCACCGAAGAGCGCGACAAGTCCGGCATTTTCGTCCACATGTACAACTCGCGCGCCATGCTGATCGCATTGGCGGGCAAGCTGCCGCCCGAGCTGGGGCTGGACGAGATCCGCAAGCGCGAGCTGAGTTTTGGCGCAGTCCGCGGCAACAACTATGGTCCCGAATATATGCGCCTGGTGGAGGAGGCGGGCAGCCTGCCGCGCCTGTCGCTGGTACCCGACCCTGACACCGCCGCGCGCATGCTGGCGGCCGGCCGCTTCGATGCCGTTCTGGCCGGCCCTTCCGTGTTCGCCGAGGCAGCGCAGCGTGCTGGCCTGGCCGACAAGATTGCCATCACCGCCGTCAGCGGCATGCAGCCGGCCCAGGTGGGCATTTACCTGAACCGGCATTCCCTGCCGTTCGCCGACCAGGAGCGGCTGCGCGAAGCGATTGCCTTGTTGGTTACACGCGGCGAATATGGGCGCCTGGTGCGCCAATATTACGCCGAGCCGAAATGGAGCATGCTGGGCCTGGATGCCCGCCTGCCTGCCCCCTCGAAACCGTAAGCGCCGTTGTGGGCCGACAACGATCCGGCCTGCTTTATTTAACTGCTTAAAGCGCAGGCAGGGGGTGGTGACAAAGGGTGAGATTCCTCGCGGGGACGCTGTCTATACTGAAAATTCTCAGTGGCAACATCTCACCCTACAGGAGCTCACCCAAATGAACAGCCCAGTCATCCAGGAAAGCCAGCTACAGGAAGTCGAACTGCAGGCCATCAACGCCGCCCTCAACCGCGTCCAGGCCGTCATCGAATTCCAGCTCGACGGCACCATCCTGCACGCGAATGACAACTTCCTGAGCGCGGTCGGCTATACGCTCGATGAAGTGCAGGGCCGCCACCATTCGATGTTTTGCGACAGCACGTTTGCGGCCAGCGAAGCATACAAGCAATTCTGGGAGCGCCTGCGCGGCGGCCACTACGAGCACGGCGAGTACAAGCGTATCGGCAAGGGCGGCCGCGAGATCTGGATCAATGCATCCTACAACCCGGTGTTCGACGCCGATGGCAAGCCTTATAAAGTCATCAAGTTCGCCACCGATGTCACGGCCGCCAAGCTGCGCAACGCGGAGTACGAGGGCAAGGTCAGCGCCATGGACAAGGCGCAGGCCGTGATCGAGTTCGACATGGGCGGCCACGTGCTGACCGCGAACGGCAACTTCCTCGATGCGATGGGCTACACGCTGGACGACATCAAGGGCGAACACCACCGCATGTTCTGCGAAACCGACTACGCATCGAGCGTCGACTACAAGCGCTTCTGGCAAAAACTGAACCGGGGCGAGTTCGACGGCGGCCGCTACAAGCGTGTCGGCAACGGCGGCAAGACGATCTGGATCCAGGCCACTTACAACCCGATCCTCGACATGAACGGCACGCCTTTCAAAATCGTCAAGTTCGCCAGCGACATCACCGAGCAGGTGCTGATGGAGCAGGGCATCAAGGACAAGGCAGCCAGCGATGCGGCCAAGATCGAGCGCCTGCTCGATGCGGTGGCGCGCGCGGCCAAAGGCGACCTGACGGCCGAGGTGCCGCTGGCAGGCGAGGAGCCGCTCGACCAACTGGGCGCCGGCATCGGCAAGATGATGGGCGACTTGCGCGGGGTGATCGGGCAGGTGGTGATGTCGGCCACCGCTTTCGCCGACGATGCGGAAGCGATTGCCAACCGTGCCGGCGTGGTGGCCGGCGGCTCGCAGGAACTGGGCGCCACGGTGGAGGAAATGAATGCCACTGTCGATGGCCTGACCCGTTCGATCGATGCGATTGCCACCAGCACCGGCCATGCCAACGACCTGGCCAAGGCCACCCAGGACGAAGCCGAGGCGGGCGCCAAGGCGGTGGCCCGTTCGATCGAGGCGATGGACCTGATCAACCGCTCGTCGGAAGACATCGGCGAGATCGTGAAAGTGATCAGCGATATTGCCAATCAGACCAATATGCTGGCCTTCAACGCGGCCATCGAAGCGGCGCGCGCCGGCGAACATGGCCTGGGATTCTCGGTCGTGGCGGACGAGGTGCGCAAGCTGGCCGAGCGTTCTTCGCAGGCGACCAAGGAGATTTCCAAGCTGATCAGCGAGTCGGTCAAGCGGGTCAATACCGGCACCGCCATCTCGCACCAGGCCAGCGAAGCGTTCGACCGCATCGTCAAGGGCGTCGGCAAGACCAGCGAGGCGATTGCCGAGATCTCGCATGAGGCCAGGGAGCAGCTGCTGTCGGCGCGCGAGGTCAGCGTTGCCATCAACCATATTGCCGAAGCAGCCGAGCAATCGGCCGGCAGTTGCGACAGCATCGCCTCGTCGACTGCCAGCCTGAATTCGCGCGCCGGGGAATTGAACAAGCTGGTCGCCGGTTTCGTGGTGTAAGCCATGGAAGCCTTGCGTGTAGTGTCGGCGCCGCCGCAGGCGAGCGCCGGGGCAGCGGTCGAACTGTTTGGCTCCTTCATGCTGGGCGGGGACGAATTCGCGCTGCCGGCCTTGTGCATCCGGGAGGTGGTCAATTTTCCCGAGCGCATGACCAGCGTGCCGCTCGCCCCGCCTTACCTGGCAGGCATGTTCACCTTGCGCGGCAGCGTGATCCCGGTGGTGAACCTGGGCTGCCTGTTCGATCCGGCGGCGCCGGCGGCCGAGCCTTCCAACAAGATCGCCATCATCGATTACCAGGAAGCGCAGGTCGGTTTGCTGGTGCACGCCACCGGCGAGATCCTGCGCGTGCGGCCCGAACAACGCAGCCGGTTGCGTTATGCGGAAGGTTCGACACAAGGGGTAGTAGCCGGCACCATTTTATTGGACGAGGGCAGGCGCCTGGTCCAGGTGCTCGACATCGACCGCCTGGTGCATATCGAGAACGTGCCGCAGGTGCAATCGATGCGTGCCAGCGGCGCGGAAACGCGGCGCCAGTTGCGGGTGGTGGGCGAGCGCCGCCATGCGATCAGCTTCCGTGCCGCCGGCGCCCGCTTCGCGATGGAGATGAAGGCAATCCAGGAGATCGTCCGGGTCCCCGAGCTGGCGGAATCGATCCTGGCCAGTCCGCTGTGCCGCGGCCGCATGCAGTTCCGTGGCCTGCAGGTGCCGGTGGTGGACTTTGCCGCCCTGGCCGGCGGCCAGCCTGCGCAGGCCGATGCAGGGCAGCGCATCCTGGTCGCCCATATCGGCGAGGCGACGGTCGGGTTCCTGGTCGACGATGTGGAAAGCATCCTGCATTTCACCAGCGATGAAGTGCTGGCGATCCCCTTGCTGAGCAAAGAGCGCAGCGCCATGTTTGCCGGCTGCGTGGCGCGTCCCGGCGAGGAGGACGTGATCCTGCTGGACCACGACGGCATCTTCTCGCGCAGCGAGATCGGCGAGATGGACCTGGGCCACCGCCAGCTCTATCCCGCGCAAGCCCGGGCGGCAGCCAGCCAGCGCGCCGGGCGCAAGGTCTACCTGAGCTTCCGGGTGGGCGAACTGTTCGCGCTGGAGTTGAAGCAGGTGCGCGAGATCATCGACCACGCCGGCGATATCAGCCATCCGCCCGGCATGCCGGACTACATGTGCGGGGTGCTCAACCTGCGCCAACAGCTCATCAGCCTGGTCGACCTGCGCCGCCTGTACGGCATGGAAGCCGCTGAAGGCGCGGGAAAAGTGCTGGTGATCGAGCGTGACGAGGGGCGCTATGGCCTGGTGGTCGATGCGGTTGCGGACATCGTCACGGTCGATGACGGCAAGCGCTTCGCCGCGCCTTCGCTGATGAAGACGTCGGTGACGGCGCAGGACCTGTCGGCCGAATCGAACGAGGTAGTGGAGCTGCCGCAAGCGGATGGAAGCACGCACAGTACCTGCCTGCTCGATCTCGAACGCGTGATGAAGCGAATTTTGCATGTCGCGTAATCGCGACGAAAAAAAAATTTCAAACGCCGCCTTCAGCCGCCCCGGTCTCGCGTCCAAGCGCGGGCCGGGGCGCTTCACTTTTTATACAGCCTTTACCTAAAGGCGTTATGCGAAGGTGGTCGACAAGGCGATGGGCGATCGATGTGCGCGAGCGGTGCGTGAAGCGCGCTTCAATGTGCGCGAACGCGCAGATCGAAGCAAAAAAAGAAGAAGAAAATCATTCGTGCTGGTTGCGCATCGACAAGCTTTCGTGTACTTTGCGAACTTGAAATCGCGTGAATTTGCAAGCACTGTTTTTTCGAGTGTGTTGTTACCGCAAAAATCGAAAAATAATGGGAACCAAAAACGCATAAGTATGCTTAAAGACCACACGACGACAGCGAAGCCGCTCTCCTGATCACTCGATCAGGCCGGGCGGTTTTTTCTTTGAACGCTGGTCGTAATACGTGGCTGTGACGAGGGTCGAGGAGCTGAATTTACGCCCCACCTGCGTGCCCCACCCGGGCAATCGTCGCGACAAAGAATTTGAGACCTGCGCTGCCAAGCACCGGCGCAGGAATCGATGGCTGAAGCGCTGCACTCGTGAGGAGGTGCAGCAGTTCAGCTGGGTGCCGAATTCATTAGCGCAAACCGCAACCCTGTTTGTGCCGATGAATAATTCGCCTGGTCCAGCGCAGGGCCGGACGGGTTTAAAACTTGTGCGTGAATTTTTCCCATCCCAGATGAAGGAGAACTAAAAATGGCAACCGCCGCTAAGAAGAAACCAGCAGCCGCTAAAGCAGCTGCTCCAGCAAAGAAAGCTGCCGCTAAGCCGGCCGCTAAAGCCGCAGCTAAGCCAGCTGCTAAACCAGCTGCCAAGAAAGCTGCTGCCAAGCCAGCCGCTAAACCAGCAGCGAAGAAAGCCGCCGCTAAGCCAGCTGCAAAACCAGCAGCTAAGAAAGCAGCAGCAAAACCAGCTGTGAAGAAAGCCGCTGCTAAGCCAGCAGCAAAACCAGCAGCCAAGAAAGCAGCAGCCAAGCCAGCAGCCAAGAAGACTGTAGCTAAAGCAGCAGCAAAACCAGCAGCTAAGAAAGCAGCAGCTAAACCAGCAGCTAAGAAAGCAGCAGCTAAACCAGCAGCTAAAAAAGCCGTTGCCAAGAAAGTAGCAGCCAAGCCAGCAGCCAAGAAAGCTGCAGCTAAACCAGCAGCCAAGAAGACCGTAGCTAAAGCAGCTGCCAAGCCAGCCGCTAAGAAAGCTGCTGC
>CAMLSG010000190.1 GCA_946482635.1 uncultured Duganella sp. | reverse complement strand
CGCTGGGACGCGGTGCTTACGCCAGGGTCATAAGCCACTTCTAAGGCGGGCATGGTAATATCGCTGCCCATGAAATCCATGATCCGTGTCATTGCGCTTTGGCTGATGCTGGTGGCTTTGCCCTTCCAGGGTTTTGCCTCGGCCAGCATGCTGCTGTGCGGTACCACACAGCCGGCAGCACAGGCAATGCCGGAGGGACCACACGATCATGCCGCCATGCTGGCATCCGCCCAGCACGACGGCGACAAAGCCGCCCATTGCGCCGGCAGCCAGCACGGCAGCGCCATGGGCGCTTGCTGTGTCGGCGCCGCGCCGGCTTACGCGATGCCGCAAGCCGCATCGCAACCGCAGCTCGCCGAGCGCCTGCGCCTACCTGAACCCGTGCCGCCGCTGCCGGTCGACCTTGCCCTTCCCAAACGCCCGCCGCGGGCGATCCTTGCCTGAGCCATGCCAGCCGTGGCGGCTGGCCCCTTCCTGTGTCCCCGCACAGGTCGACCAAGCATTGGAAAGACAAACATGAACCAAGCATTCAAGCTGGCGGCAATGGCCGCCGCGGCTGCGCTGCTCTCCGGTTGCGCCACGTTCTCGAACGATGGCGGTTTCGGCGCAGTGGCACAAGCCACCAAGGACCGCAGCGGCGCCGAGACGCGCCTGCTGCGCAATGACGAGGACCGGCGCGCGCTGGACGAACAGCTCAGGAAATTGCTGGCCGAGCCGCTGAGCGCTGACGCGGCCGTCCAGATCGCACTGTTGAACAACCGCGGCCTGCAGGCGCGCTACTGGGACCTTGGCATCGCCGAAGCGGAGCTGGTGCAGGCCGGCCGCATGGCCAATCCTGGCTTCAGTTTCAAGCGTACGCATGGCGGCGGCGAAGTCGCCATCGAGCGCACTCTGAGCATGAATTTCATCCAGTTGCTCACGCTGCCGCTGGCCAGCCGCATCGAAGCCCAGCGCTTCGAGCAGGTCAAGCTGGAACTGGCGGGCGAGGCGGTCTCGATGGTCCACCAGGCCCGCCTGGCCTGGATCGAGGCGGTGGCGGCGCAGCAGGGCGTTGGATATGCCCAGCAGATCAGCGATGCGGCTGAAGCCAGCGGCGAACTGGCGCGGCGCATGCAGGCGGCCGGCAACTGGAGCAAGTACGACGCCGCCCGCGAGGAAGCTTTCCATGCCGACGCCATGGCCGATGTGGCGCGCGCCCGCAAGGCCGCCACCGCCAGCCGCGAAAAGCTGACCCGCATCCTGGGCCTGTCCGGCGCGGAAGCGACCAGTTATCGCTTGCCGGAGCGGCTGCCGGAACTGCCGGCAAGCCCGCGCAAGGTGGACGATGCGGAGGCCGCGGCTTTGCGCGACCGGCTTGACGTCCAGGCTGCCCGGCTGTCGTCGCAGCACACTGCCAATTCCCTGGGACTGACCAAAACCACGCGCTTCATCAACGTGCTGGAGCTGAGCGGCATCAGTGAGCGGGACGGCGAGCGCCGTTCGCGCGGCTACGAGATCTCGCTGGAGGTGCCGCTGTTCGACTGGGGCGGCACCCGGGTGGCGCATGCCGAAGCGACGTATATGCAATCGGTGAACCTGCTCGCCGCGGCCGCAATCAATGCCCGCAGCGAAGCGCGCGAAAGCCACCAGGATTACCAGGCTTCCTATGAGTTGGCGAAACATTACCGCGATGTGGTGATACCGCTGCGCCAAAAAATCTCCGAAGAGACGCTGCTGCGCTACAACGGCATGCTGCTGTCGGTGTTCGAGCTGTTGGCCGATGCCCGCGAACAGACTACCGCCGTCAATAATTACATCACCGCGCTCAAGGAATACTGGATCGCGGATGCCAATCTGGATGCCGCGATTGGCGGTAAAGGAGTACAGCAATGAGCAATCGCAGAACTTTTCTCGCAAATGGCGCTGCCGCCCTGATCGGAGCAGGCCTGGTGAGCCGGGCAGGCGCCGCCGGCCTGCCGGAAGCCCCTGTGCAATCGAGCGCGTCGACCGCGCCGCCGCTGATGCCGCCCAATGGCCGTCCTTACAACCCGGTCGTCACCCTGAACGGCTGGAGCCTGCCGTGGCGCATGAAGGATGGCGTCAAGGAGTTCCACCTGGTCGCCGAACCAGTCGTGCGCGAAATCGCTCCCGGCATGTATGCCAAGATGTGGGGCTACAACGGCCAGAGTCCGGGCCCGACCATCGAAGTGGTGGAGGGAGACCGCGTGCGCATTTTCGTCACCAACAAGCTGCCCGAGCACACCAGCGTGCACTGGCACGGCCAGTTGCTGCCAAGCGGGATGGATGGCGTATCCGGCGTGAGCCAGCCGGCAATCCAGCCTGGCAAGACCTTTGTCTATGAATTTGTCGCCAAACATGCCGGTACTTTCATGTACCATCCCCATGCTGACGAGATGGTGCAGATGGCGATGGGCATGATGGGCTTCTGGGTGACCCACCCGAAAGACCCGCGCCAGCATGCGGTGGACCGCGATTTCGTCTTCCTCCTCAGCGCTTACGATATCGAACCCGGGAGCATGGTCCCCAAGGTCAATGCGATGACGGACTTTAATATCTGGACATTCAATAGCCGCGTCTTCCCCGCGATCGACCCGCTGGTCGTACGCCAGGGCGACCGCGTGCGCATCCGTGCCGGCAACCTGACCATGACCAACCACCCGATCCACATCCACGGCCACCGCTTCGAGGTCACCGGTACCGACGGCGGCTGGGTGCCGCCGGCCGCGCGCTGGCCGGAAGTGACCACCGATGTCGCGGTGGGCCAGATGCGCGCCATCGAGTTCATCGCCGACAATCCGGGCGACTGGGCCTTCCACTGCCACAAATCGCACCACACCATGAATGCCATGGGCCACAACGTGCCGACCCTGATCGGTGTCGACCACAAAGGCGTGGCCGAGAAGATCAACAAGCTGGTGCCGGGCTATATGGTGATGGGCGACAAGGGCGGTTCGATGGGCGGCATGGAGATGGAAATCCCCGAAAACACGCTGCCGATGATGACCGGTACCGGCCCGTACGGCGATATCGAGATGGGCGGCATGTTCACGCTGATGAAGGTGCGTGCGGACCAGAAGAAGGGCGACTACAGCGATCCGGGCTGGTACAAGGCGCCGAAAGGCACCACGGCTTACGAATGGACCGGCGAGCTGCCGCCGGCCCCCTCCGCGCCGAACGCAGCGCCGCCTGCCGGTGTCAAGCCGATGGAAGTGACCCGCGACAAGAAGGGGCACGACCATCATTAAGCAACTGCGCTACCTGGGAAAGTGGAGCCTGCTGGCCGGCATCGTTGCAGTGCTGGCGGGCAGTGCTTCCGCTTTCTTCCTGGTAGCGCTGGACGTGGCCACTGCCTGGCGTGAGGCATTTCGCTGGGTGGTGTGGCTGCTGCCGCTGGCCGGCTTTGCCGTCGGCTGGATCTACCTGCACGTCGGCAGCCGCGTCGAGGCGGGCAATAACCTGCTGATCGACGAGATCCACGACCCGAAGAATGTCGTGCCGCTGCGGCTCGCGCCGTTGATCCTGTGCAGCACCGTGGTGTCGCACCTGTTCGGCGCCTCCGTCGGGCGCGAAGGCACGGCGGTGCAGATGGGCGGCGCACTGGCCGACCAGCTCACCCATGTATTCCGCCTGCCGCGCGAAGATCGCAGCACCGTGCTGATGGCCGGTATCAGCGCCGGTTTCGCTTCGGTGTTCGGCACGCCGCTGGCCGGCGCCATCTTCGGCCTGGAGGTGCTGGTGATCGGGCGCATGCGCTTTACCGCGATCTATCCCTGCATGCTGGCGGCGGTCCTTGCCGACCAGGTCACGCGCTGGTGGGGCGTCGGCCACACCCATTACCCTGCGGGCACGCTGGGCGCGCCGGACAGCCCGCTGCTGCTGGCGCTGGCCGGGATTGTTGTTGCAGGCGTCGTATTTGGCCTGGTGGGGCGGGCCTTTGCCTCTGCCACGCATGGCTTGTCGGCCTGGTTCAAGCAGCGCTTTGCCTATGCGCCGCTGCGGCCCCTTGCCGGCGGTGCCGTGATCGCGCTGGTGGTCGGCGCCGGCAGCGCGCTTGGCGTCGACTTCCACCGTTATCTCGGCCTCGGCATCGGACCGATGGTCGAGGCGTTCCGGGTGCCGCTCGACTGGTGGGACTGGCTGGGCAAGTTCGTGTTCACCGTCGGCTCGCTTGGTTCCGGTTTCAAAGGCGGTGAGGTGACGCCACTGTTCTATATTGGCGCCACGCTTGGCAATGCCCTGGCGCCGATCCTGCACCTGCCGTTCCCGCTGCTGGCGGCAATCGGTTTCGTCGCCGTGTTTGCCGGCGCGGCCAACACACCGCTCGCCTGCACGGTGATGGCGATGGAATTGTTCGGGCCTGAAATCGGGCCATACGCCGCGCTGGCTTGCGCGGTCGCCTTCATGTTTTCCGGCCACTCCGGGATCTATCGCGCCCAGCGCCGGCCGTCAGCCGAGTAGGCGCTGCGCCAGGTTTTGCGCGTCGAATGGCGCGTGCACCTTCACATCGTTGTCGAAGTAGCAGTAGATGTCGCGCGAGGCGCGCTTGTGCGGGGCGCTGTCGGCGATCAGTTTTGCATTCGCCGGCTGCCCTCCCTTTGACCAGGCGCGAATGCGGGCGGCCCAGCGGTCCAGGGACGCCGGCGTGTAGCCGCTGGCATAGAGTTCCTTCTCGCCGTGCAGCCGAAGGTACATGAAGCTGCCTGTCACATCTTCGTAGTCTGGCCATTTGCCCGCGGTGTCGGCCACGACCAGTGCCAGCTTGTACTTGCGCAGCAGCCGGACGAAGGCAGGATCGGCGAAGGATTCGTTGCGGATTTCTACGGCGTGCAAAAGCTTGCGCCTGGCGTCCGTTTCAGTGGCGGCACGGCCGTTCATGCGAGGCTCGTGGCGGCGGGCAAGGGCAGATGCCTGTTCGGTGTCCCTCGGCAGCAGGCTGAAAAAGTGTTCGAACAACTCTTCATCGAACTTGAAATTGGGCGGTAACTGCCACAGGAAAGGGCCAAGCTTCTCCCGCAGCAGCAGGACGCCGCTGGCGAAGACGTTGGCCAAGGCTTTATCAGGTTCGCGCAGGCGGCGGATGTGGGTGATGTAGCGGTTGCCCTTGTGGGCAAACACGAAGCCGTCGGGAGTGGCGTCGTACCAGGCCTGGTAGCTTTCCGGCCGCTGTAGCGAATAGAAGGAACCGTTGATTTCGATGGTGTGAACGGCGCGCGAGGCAAATTCCAGTTCGCGCGCCTGGGCCAGGTCGGGCGGGTAGAAGACGCCGCGCCAAGGTGTATAACGCCAGCCGGAAATGCCGATACGGATCACCGGGCCAGGCGCTTCAATGTGCCAAGCATGGCAAGGCCGGCCAGCAGCATCGCGTATTGTCCGGGCTCGGGGATGGGCAAGGGGGCGCCGCCGACCGTGATGGCATCCAGTGCCAACCCGGAGTCGAAGTCGCGGTCATCCCAGTTGGTTACGCCGAATTCAAGCCGGTACTTGCCTGCGTTGGCGATGGCATACTGGCCGCGCACCCAGCCAGTGGCGCCGCAGCCGGCGTCATAGCATTCGTCGGAATCGGGACCCAGCGGCGACCACATGGTCTGGCCTGGCGCCACGGCGACCGGGAAAGGCGTTAGCGTAGCCTCCGACGGTGGCATGTCGAAGCCGGGAATGGCATTGCCATTTTCGCTGGTGCGCGCGGTGAATAGCAGCGCCACCTCCCGGTCATCTGCATCCAGCAGGCGCGCCCACGCATAGTCGGCGTAGCCCGCGCCATCAGTCGTCACGTAATTGAAGCGGAAGTCGAGCGCGGCGTTTGCGTCGGCCATGAACGAGACCGAGCGCAGGATCGATCCGTTGTTTGCGCCCTCAACGCCACCAGCGCCGGGCAGCGAGACTTCACTTGTGGAGTTATAGGTGGAAATCCAGCCGTAGGCGCTGCCTCCACCAGGCGCAAGGCCCACTACGCCGTCCGCGCCCAGGGTGCCGCACATCCCGGTGCAGCGCCAGGGAGCGGGCAAGCCGTTGTCAAACGTGCCTGCGAAAGCAGGTACAGCCAGTGCTGATGATGCCGCGCAGGCGGCAAGCATCAGAAAGTTTCTTATCTTCATTTTGCAACCCCGTCGAAGAGAACGCCATCATTCTCCACGCACAGGACGCATCCGCCGAAAGCTTGCCGCTATCGTGCGGGCGAGGTCCATAGCTAGTTTCGCGAAGGAACGGTAATAATGATGGGCTGCAGAGGCGGTTGGAACGCCACTTGCCGGGGCGGCGACGCATAGTTGAGCACGAAGGTCATGATGGTGATCCCCGCGATCAGGCTGCCGGCCAGCGTGACCAGCACCAGCCGCAAATGTTGCTCAAGCCGGTCTGAAACATACGCTTTTTGTTGCGCCATTTCAGCCATCAGCATGGATTCTCAAGCGAATCGATGCGTGCAGGCACGTCGTTCTGAACGGGTTCCATACTTCCTCCACGTTCAATATAGGACATGGACTTGGAGTGCGCGGAGCAGGAAAAGTTCTATCTGAATGGTGCGGCAGGGCCCGGCCAGACGGTGTCGGCCAACGGCCGGCCCTGGCAGCGCGATGGATCGACGAGGGCGCCGGTCTGTACGCCGCGGCAGGCCCAGATCTGGCTGCCATTCTCGCCGGTATAGCGATCCCATGCCCACTCGCGGTCGGTATTCGGGGCGTAAGTTGGTTCGGAAGAGTACCAGTCGTCGTTGTACAGGCCGATCGTGCCGCCAACGCCGATGCTGACGTCGTTATGCTTGCTGGCCGCGACAGCGAGCGCGACCACGCCCGCAGTGACGCCAACCGTGACCCAGGTTTCGCGTTCCTTGATGACTTCCGGACATGCCGCTTCGGCAACGCCGCGCCGCCCCAGTTCCATGCGCAGGGCATTGGCAAAGTTCATGTCGGGCGATCCGGTCGTGAGCGTCTTGCACATCTCGAACGGGCTCGCTGCCGATGGATTGGCGTAAAAGCTCTGTGCGCCGATGCCGGCACAGCCAGTAAGGAGCGCAGCCAGCGCCGCGACGGGAAGCAGGGTTTTCATCTCGCTAGTATAACAACCTCGGTAGCGCCCAAGTCATGCCAAGGGCCAGCTGGTGCGCGGCGCCGGGCGTTTTTGCAACGCTGGCGTCAAGGTCCAGGCGCCCCTCGATCATGGCGTAACGCAAGCCTGCTTGCCTGGTTGGCGGACGGTGATGGCTGCCGTAGCTTTCCAGGGAGGCGCTCCAGCGCGGCGCGAATGCATATTCGCCGCCGATGCTCCAGGTGGCACGGCCTGGCGCGCCGCGGGGCCGCTTCCAACCGGCGTTCAAGTGCAGCAGCAAAGCATCGCCGGCAAAGGAGACCGTCAGCGGCACGTTGACAGTATTCTGGCGCGCCATGCCATGCTGGGTTGCGATAGCCAAGCCCAGGCCCCAGCCATTCGTTTCCAGCCTGCGCAGGACAGTCTTGGCCTGCAAGGCTGCATTGTTCGCCTGGCCTTTGCCTGCCGCCAGTTCCCATCCGCCGACGCGGCAGGCAGGCATGGCCCACCATTCGCGAAGGCTGCCGGCGTGCTGGTGCCAGGCTTCGATCTGGCAGTCGCTCGGATCGAGGATGGTTGCATCGTCAGTGGCCAGGGGGCGGCCGGCCCACGCCGTTGTCGACAGCAGCGCGCCTGCCACCATCAGCAGGCAGCGCTTATCAGGCCAGCCGCAGGCGTCGCGTGTGAAAATCAAATTCATAAATTTCTCCATAACGGCCCCATTCAATAGCGGTACGCATGATGCGGCGCGCTTCCTCGGGTTCGTTGGATTCCAATAGCGGCGACAGCACTTGTTCTTCCGGCAGCGCACCGTCGGCGGATGCGCGCAGCCTGCTGTAGATGTGTTGCGGCAGCGTGACGTGGGCCAGCAGCTGCCGTCCGAAGATAGCCTGGCGCCCGGCATGGTCGGCTGCCACGTAGCGCCGGCCGAGCGTTGTCATGGTGATGTCGCCGCCTTCCACCGTGGCCAGGCCCAGCTGGGAAAGCGCTTCGCAGGCCGGGAACAGGGCTTCGTCCGGCAGTTCGCTTTCGTCGGAAAGGCGCGGCAAGTCGGCGCGGCCTTCGAAGGGCTCGGATGCCAGCAGCGACAGCACCGCTTCAATGCGCTCGATGTCGGCGTCGGGCAGGCGGTAGTCCGGGCCGGCCTCGCGCGCCGGGCCGGCAGCAGGCGCGCGCATGGTCATCAGGCCATACACCTCGTCGATCAGCTGGCGCACGGCCGAGCTGTCCGGATTGCGCGGACGCGGCAGGTCGATGCGGATTTCGGTGCGGATGCGGCCTGGGTCGCTGGAGAGCATGATGATCCGGTCCGACATCATCACCGCTTCCTCGATATTGTGCGAAACGACCAGGATGCCGCGCGTCGGGATGCGGCCATGGTCCCACAGCTCGAGGATGTCGTTGCGCAGGGTTTCGCCGGTCAGCACGTCGAGCGCCGAGAATGCTTCGTCCATCAGCAACACGTCGGGATTGGTGACGAGGGCACGGGCGATGCCCACGCGCTGGCGCATGCCGCCGGACAGTTCGCGCGGCAGGGCGCCTTCGAAGCCGGAAAGGCCCATCAGGTCCAGCATGGCTTCGCTCCGCGCGGCACGTTCGGCTGGCGCAACGCCTTGCGCTTCCAGGCCCAATTCCACGTTCTGCTGCACGGTCAGCCAGGGGAACAGGGCGAACGACTGGAACACCATGGCGATGCCCGGCACCGGCTCAGCCAGCGGCGCGCCGCGATACTTGGCGGCGCCGGCATCGGCCTGCACCAGCCCTGCGATAATGCGCAGCAGGGTCGATTTGCCGGAACCTGACTTGCCAAGCAGCGCCACGATCTCGCCCGACTCCAGCGCGAAGTCGACGCCATCGAGCACGGTTCGGCTGGCGCCATCGCCAGAGCGGAAGGATTTGCCGACGCCTTGCAGGTCGACCAGGATTTCTTTTTTCATACCTGCTCCTGATACAAACGGCTCCAAACGAAGCGGTTGATTGCCATTACAAATACACACATGACACCGATGCCTAGGGCAATGCGGGGGAAGTCGCCGGCATCGGTCATTTGCTTCACATAACTGCCAAGGCCATGCGCTACCAGGGTGGTTTTGCCCCAGGTGACGTATTCGGCCACGATGCTGGCGTTCCACGAGCCGCCGCTGGCCGTCACGGCGCCTGTTATGTAGCTGGGGAATACGGCAGGCAGGTAGACCCGCCGCCATTTCAGCCAGCCCTTCAAGCCCAGGTTCGCCGCCGCCAGCCGCAAGTCGGTGGACAGGGTGGACGCACCGGCAACGACATTGAACAGGATGTACCACTGGGTACCGAAGACCATCAGTGGACTGAGCCAGATGTCCGGATTGAGCCCCAGGTGCAGAACCGAGTACACCACCACCGGGAACAGCAGGTTGACCGGGAAGGCGGCCAGGAACTGCGCCACCGCCTGGATTTTTTGCGCATAGCGTGGGCGCATGCCAATCCACACGGCGACCGGCACCCAGAACAGGGAGGCCAGCGCGATCAGAACGGCGACGCGGGCCAGCGTAGCCAGTCCCAGGGCAAATACGCTGGCCGCCTCGCGCCAGCCAACCTCGGTGTGGATGAAAGCGGCCACGCGGTAGCTGGCCCAGGTTGCCAGCACCAGCAGCAGCGTATCGGCAGCACGTGCCGGCAGGCGCCAGCGGCGCGCGCCCTTGGCTGCGGCGGCCGCTTCGACCGGACGGGCCGGAAACCAGCCCAGGGTCGAGCGCATCAGCTTCCACGCTTTGTCGGTCAGGCGGCTGGCGATGCGGCTGCGGCGCACCCAGTCCAGCAGCCAGGAACGGCGGCCAACTTCGCCGTCCAGCTCTTCGAAGCGGAACTTGTCCGCCCACACCAGCAAAGGCCGGAAGAACAGCTGGTCATACATGACGATGCCAACGAACATGGCGCCGATGGCCCAGGCGATGGCGCGGCCGTTTTCAGCTTCGATGGCCACCGCGATGTAGGCGCCGATGCCGGGCAGCTTGACGTCTTGCCCGGCGACGGAAATCGCCTCCGCCGCCACCAGGAAGAACCAGCCGCCGGACATGGACATCATCATGTTCCACAGCAGGCCCGGCATGGCGAACGGCAGCTCCAGGCGCCAGAAGCGTTGCCAGGCCGAGAGGCGGAACATGCGGCTTGCCTCGTGCAGTTCGGCCGGTACGGCACGCATCGACTGGTACAGGCTGAACGCCATGTTCCAGGCCTGCGAAGTGAAGATCGCAAAGATGGCCGCGCATTCGACGCCCATCTGGCTGCCCGGGAACAGGGCGATGAAGGGAGCGATGGCAATCGCCTGGAAGCCCAGCACCGGCACCGACTGCAGCACGTCCAGCAGCGGCACCAGGACCTTTTCAGCCAGCCGGTATTTGGCCGCGACCGCTGCGAAGACGAAAGCGAATACCAACGACGCGCCCAATGCGGCGAACATGCGCAAAATGGTGCGCAACAGGTAATAGGGCAGCGCGATCGGGTCGAGGCTGACCGGCATAGGCTGGCCAAGCACGAAGGGGCGCGCCATCTGCATGGCGCCATAGGCGACAGCGATCAACACTGCCAGTACCAGTGGCAGCAAGGCCCAGTCCCAGCGATTGGGACGCGTGGTGAATGAAGCGAACATCAGGCTCTCCGCAAAGGATGCGGGCCCGCTATCTTGCGCGCTTGAGTATCAGAGTTTGGGATGGGTGACCATCATCCGCGACGGCGGATGACGTGAGGCGGGAGCCCAGGACGCGATCGTGCCGTTATGCGGGGCCGGAATGAACCGGCTGACAACTATGACTCGAACAAGTGCCCATGAAAGGGGACTCCAAAAATTGATAACGGTGCGGAGTGTAGGCGGGAGCGATACCCCTAGTCAACTTAGGGAATCACGTAATTTGATGGTGCCCCGGGCCGGAATCGAACCGGCACGCCCTTGCAGGCAACGGATTTTAAG
>CAMLSG010000189.1 GCA_946482635.1 uncultured Duganella sp. | reverse complement strand
AATCGGACATTTCGCGCAGCGAAATGTCCGATTGCCAGACCTGACCCCGACTTTTACGCGAATAGTTCGTCGCGGGTGACGGTGGCGGTGCCGAGCTTGCCCACCACGATGCCGCCGGCGCGGTTGGCGGTTTCGACGGCGTCTTGCCAGCCGGCGCCGGAGCCCAGCATGGCGGCCATGGTGGCGATCACGGTGTCGCCTGCGCCGGAAACGTCGAACACTTCGCGGGCGCTGGCCTGCACGTTGAAAATGCCTTCGTCAGTGAACAGGGTCATGCCCTCTTCCGACCGGGTCAGCAGCAGCGCGTCCAGCGACAGTTCGGCGCGCAGGTTTTGCGCCTTGGTCACCAGTTGCTCTTCGCTGTTCCAACTGCCAACGATGCGCTTCAGTTCCGATTTGTTCGGGGTCAGCACGGTGGCGCCTTTGTAGGGCGAGAAGTCGTCGCCTTTCGGGTCGACCATCACGATCTTGCCGGCGGCGCGGGCGGTGGCGATCATTTCGGCCACGTCGACCAGGCCGCCCTTGTTGTAGTCGGACAGCACGATCACGTCGTATTCCGGCAGCAGGGTCTTGAATTGCACCAGCTTGTTGCGCAGCACGGCGTCGCTTGGCGGCTCTTCGAAGTCGATGCGCACCATCTGCTGCTGGCGGCCGATCACGCGCAGCTTGATGATGGTGGAAATCGCGTTGTCGTGTTTCAGGTAGCTGTGGATGCCGCCGCTTTGCAGCAGTTGCTCCACTTCCGATCCGGCTTCATCGGCGCCGACGATGCCCAACAGGCCGGCATGTGCGCCCAGGGCTGCGGCATTGCGTGCGACGTTGGCGGCGCCGCCCAGGCGGGCTTCGCGGCGTTCGATGCGCACCACGGGTACCGGGGCTTCCGGCGAAATGCGGCTGACATCGCCGAACCAGTAGCGGTCCAGCATGACGTCGCCGGCGACCAGGATGCGTACTTTGTCGAGTGCGGGCGCTTTGCTCATATCAGTTCATTACGTTGAGTTCTTCGGTGCGGCGCGGCGGGTAGGAATCCCAGCGGCTGCATCCAGGGCAGTGCCAGTAGAACTGGCGGGCTTTGAAGCCGCAATGGCTGCACTGGTAGCGGGCCAGCTTTTGCGTGTAGCCGTGAACCAGGTTCTTCACCATCGACAGTTCGGACAGCACGGAGGCCGGCGCGTCCATCATGCGCGCTTCCAGCAGCTTGTCGAGGCCGAGCAGGGTCGGCGTGCGGCGCAATTCGTCGAGCACCACCTGCTTGGCGGCGTCCACGCCTTCCAGTTCGATGACGGCCTTGAAGACTACTTCCAGCAGGTCGATCGAGGATGCCTGCTCCAGGTAGGACTTCAGCAGGCTGACGCCTTCCTGCGGGCGGCCAACCTTGCGGTAGCCGTCCATCAGGCGCGTCGCGACCAGCGCGGTATGAGGCACGGATTGCTGTTCGACGCGGCGCCAGGTGGCCAGCGCGGCTTCGGTGTCGCCTTTCGCCAGCTGCGCGTCGCCGCACAGGATGGTGGCGCGCACGCTGCTGCGATCGGCCTGCAGGGCTTGCTCCAGCAGGGACTCCGCTTCTTCAGGCTTCATGTGCACCAGCGCGTCCTGCGCCAGCTCACAGTAGAACTGCGAAATTTCCTTCTGGCGCGAGCCGGCGCCGGCTTCCTGCAGCGCAAGTGCGGCTTCGATGGCGCGCTTCCATTCTTTTTCGCGCTGGTAGATTTCCAGCAGCGCCTTGCGGCCCTGCACGGCGTAGGACGTATCGAGCAGGCGGGTGTAGGTTTCTTCGGCGCGGTCCAGCAGGCCGGCTTTCAGGTAATCCTGGCCCAGCTCATATTCGGCGTGGGCGCGCTGTTCGGCCGGCAGGTCGGGACGCGACAGCAGGTTCTGGTGCACGCGGATGGCGCGTTCCGTTTCGCCGCGGCGGCGGAACAGGTTGCCGAGGGCGAAGTGCATGTCGGCGGTTTCGGGATCGAGCTTGACGATCTCGATGAAGGAGTCGATGGCCTTGTCCGGCTGGTCGTTCAGCAGGTGGTTCAGGCCACGGAAATAGCCGCGCGGCAGGGTGCGCGATTCGGACACCACGGCGCGGATATCGACGCGTGCGGCGATCCAGCCGAGGGCAAACATGGCTGGGATGCCCAGCAGCCACCAGAGTTCAAAATCCATATTTTGCTTATTACTGGGTGTTGATGCTGTCCGGCAGCGGGCGCTCGTTCACTTGCATGGCCGCGGTCTGCAGGGATTGGATGGTGGATTTCTGCTTGTTCGATTCGCGGCGCTGGCGGAACAAGGTGGGAGTCAGCGCGAGGATGCACAGGGCGGCGCCGGCCACGAAGAAGGCCAGCAGCATCAGCACCAGCGGGCCGCGCAGCTCGTAATTCAGGAACAGGTGCAGGTCGACTTCCTGCGTGTTTTTCAGGGCAAAACCAAAGAACAGGACAAACAGGACAACGCCGAAGGCGGTGGAGATGAATTTCATTGTCAGTTCCAAATTAAAAAGGGGCAGGCAAACGCCCGCCCCTTCATTCTACTGTGCCAGAGACTCAGTCCTCAATGATCGGTTGCCCGACCATCGCATCGACCCGCTCGCGCAACTGCTTGCCAGGCTTGAAGTGCGGCACCCGTTTTTCAGGGACCATCACTTTGTCGCCGGACTTTGGATTGCGTCCAATGCGCGGCGGCCGCGAATTCAGGGCAAAGCTGCCAAAACCACGGATCTCGATGCGCTGGCCGTCCGCCAAGGCGTTGGTCATCGCATCGAGGATGGTCTTGACGGCATACTCCGCATCTTTGGCCACCAGCTGAGAATAACGCTCAGCCAGGCGGTTGATCAATTCGGACTTAGTCATCTAAGTGCTCGGTAGATTAGTTCTTGTTGTCGAACTTGGCTTTCAGCAGAGCGCCCAGGCTGGTGGTGCCGGAAGCAGCGCTGGAGTCAGCGGACAGCTTCTGCATTGCTTCAGCGGTTTCTGCGTTGTCTTTAGCCTTGATCGACAGCTGGATCGAACGTGCCTTGCGATCGATGTTGATCACCAGGGCTTCCACGGAATCACCAACCTTCAGGTGGGTGCCGGCATCTTCCACGCGGTCGCGGGAGATTTCGGAAGCGCGCAGGTAGCCTTCAACGTCGTCGGACAGCTGGATCACGGCGCCTTTTGGCTCAACTGCTTTCACAGTACCGGTTACCAGGGAGCCCTTGTCGTTCATGGCTGCGAAGTTGTTGAATGGATCGCCTTCCAGTTGCTTAACGCCCAGGGAAACGCGCTCACGCTCAACGTCGATTGCCAGAACCACGGCTTCCAGTTCGTCACCTTTCTTGAACTTGCGCACGGCTTCTTCGCCGGACTCGGTCCAGGACAGGTCGGACAGGTGTACCAGGCCGTCGATGTTGCCTGGCAGGCCGATGAACACGCCGAAGTCGGTGATCGACTTGATTGCGCCCTTGACCTTATCGCCCTTCTTGTGGGTCATGCCGAAGTCGTCCCAAGGGTTTGCCTTGCACTGCTTCATGCCCAGGGAGATACGACGACGCTCTTCGTCGATTTCCAGGACCATGACTTCAACTTCGTCGCCCAGTTGAACGACTTTGTTAGGAGCCACGTTCTTGTTGGTCCAGTCCATTTCGGACACGTGAACCAGGCCTTCGATGCCCTGTTCAACTTCAACGAACGCACCGTAGTCGGTCAGGTTGGTGACTTTACCGAACAGGCGGGTGCCTTGTGGGTAACGACGGGACAGACCGGTCCAAGGATCGTCGCCCAGTTGCTTCACGCCCAGGGACACACGGTTCTTTTCCTGATCGTACTTCAGGACCTTGGCGGTGATTTCCTGGCCAACGGTCAGGACTTCGGATGGGTGACGCACACGACGCCATGCCAGGTCGGTGATGTGCAGCAGGCCGTCGATGCCGCCCAGGTCAACGAACGCACCGTAGTCGGTGATGTTCTTGACGACGCCGGTCACCACGGTGCCTTCTTTCAGGGTTTCCATCAGCTTCTGGCGCTCTTCGCCCATCGAAGCTTCGATGACGGCGCGGCGGGACAGAACCACGTTGTTGCGCTTGCGGTCCAGCTTGATAACCTTGAACTCGAGGGTCTTGCCTTCGAATGGGGTGGTGTCCTTAACTGGACGGGTGTCTACCAGCGAACCTGGCAGGAAAGCGCGGATGCCGTTGGTCAGAACGGTCAGGCCGCCCTTGACTTTGCCATTGACGGTACCAACGACGATTTCGCCGGATTCCATTGCTTTTTCCAGTGCCAGCCACGATGCCAGGCGCTTAGCCTTGTCACGGGACAGGATGGTATCGCCGAAACCATTTTCCAGCGATTCGATGGCCACGGAAACGAAGTCGCCTACTTTGACTTCCAGTTCGCCTTGGTCATTCTTGAATTCTTCAACAGGAATGAAAGCTTCCGATTTCAGGCCGGCGTTAACGATCACAAAGTTGTGGTCCAGACGCACGACTTCAGCGGAGATCACTTCGCCAGAGCGCATGTCTTGACGCGACAGGGACTCTTCGAAGAGGGCTGCAAAACTTTCCATTTATTTATTTCCAGGTTAGCCAGTAAGGCCCGCACTATGCGGCTTCAACTGGGTTGAGGGTTGAACAAAAACAGCTCTACTTATGGGCGGCGGCCCACCATTTCAACACCTGCTCGGTCGCTTCATCAGCGTTCATGGCAGACGTATCGAGGAGGTACGCACCCTCTGCCGGCGCCAGCGGTGCAATGGCCCGGTTCATATCCCGGTCGTCGCGCGCTTTCAAATCCATCAGCAGGTCTTGCATACTAGCAGAAATTCCCTTTCCGATCAATTGCTTATAGCGACGATCGGCGCGCGCTTCCACGGAAGCGGTCAAAAACACCTTCAACTGGGCATGTGGGAAGATGACCGAGCCCATGTCGCGGCCGTCGGCCACCAGGCCTGGGGTCTTGCGGAAGCTCAGCTGCAGGCCATACAGGGCCTGGCGCACGGCGGGCAAGGCGGCGATTTTCGATGCTGTATTGCCAACTTCTTCAGCGCGGATGGCATCGGTGACGTTTTCTTGCGACAAGTAGATGGCGTCGCCGGCGAAATGGATGTTCAGGTGCTCGGCCAGCTTGGCCAGGGCATGCTCGTCGTTCAGGTTGGTTTCGCGGCGCAGGGCCTGCAGGGCGGTCAGGCGGTACAGGGCGCCGGAATCGAGGAGGTGGAAGCCAAGCTTGTCCGCGACCTTGTGGGCCACGGTGCCCTTGCCGCTAGCGGTCGGGCCGTCGATGGTGATGACTGGGATGTTCGATGTTGGCATATGGTTAATTTGCAAACCGGTAAACCAGTGTCAGACCCGCAGGGTCTGACACTTGCCCGCGGCGGCCGCTGGCCAGGTGTCTGACCCTGCGGGTCAGACACCGCTGTCCCGGTTTTTGGCTAAAAGTTAAACGCTACCACGCTTCGCGATAGACGCAAACGCGGTGAAATACTCCGGGAACGTCTTCGCGACGCATTTTGGATCATTGATGCGAACCTTGGCGCCCTGGCGGATGTACCCATCCAGCGAAGCCAGCGAGAAGCACATCGCCATCCGGTGGTCGTCGTAAGTGTCAATGGCAGCCGGCAGCAGTGTAGCCGGTGGCGTCACGGACAGCCAGTCAGCCCCCTCCTCCACCGTCGCGCCCAGCTTGCGCAGCTCAGTCGCCATGGCCGACAGGCGGTCGGTCTCCTTTACGCGCCACGATGCGATATTGCGCAAGATGGTAGTGCCCTCGGCATACAGCGCTGCAACGGCGATGGTCATCGCCGCATCCGGAATGTGATTGAAGTCCATGTCAACCCCCCTCAGCGGGCCGGGCGCGCTGGCTTCGATCCAGTTATCGCCCATGACGATGGTCGCGCCCATCTGCTCCAGCGCCTGCGCAAAGCGCACGTCGCCCTGGATCGATTCGCGGCCGACACCCTGCACCCGCACCGGGCCACGGCCGATCGCGCCCGCAGCCAGGAAGTAGGAAGCGCTCGAAGCGTCGCCCTCGACGTGAATGGTGCCCGGGCTCTTGTACGTCTGCCCTGCCGGGATGGTGAACGAAGACCAGCCGTCCTGCTCCACCACGCCGCCGAAGCGGCGGATCAGGTTCAGGGTGATCTCGATGTAAGGCTTGGAAATCAGTTCGCCTTCGACCTCGATGGTCACGGCATGCTCGCGCGCCATCAGCGGCGCCACCATCAGCAGCGCGGTCAGGAACTGGCTCGACACGTCGCCGCGCACCTTCAGGCGCTGCGACTTGAACTCGCCCGTGCGGATATGCAGCGGCGGGTAGCCCTTGTTCATCGTGTATTCGATATCGGCGCCGGCGGCGTTCAGCGCGTCGACCAGGTCGCCGATCGGGCGCTCGTGCATGCGCGGCACGCCGTGCACCTTGTAGTCGCCGCCGATCACGGCCAGCGCAGCGGTCAGCGGGCGGATCGCGGTGCCGGCGTTGCCCATGAACAGGTCGGCAGTGCGCAGCGGCCAGCTGCCTTTCACGCCCTGCACCACGTGCACGGTGCTTTCGCCTTCGCGATGTTCGGTCCATTCCACGCCCAGCGAGCGCAGTGCGGCCAGCATCACGGCGGTATCGTCGGATGCCAGCAGGTCGATCACGCGCGTTTCGCCTTCGGCCAGCGCGGCCAGCAGCAGGATGCGGTTGGAAATGGATTTCGAGCCTGGCAGGCGCACCGTGCCCTCGGCGCGGGCGACCGGCAGCAGGTCGAGGTAATGCGGATAATCAGTCATGCGTGTTCCTTATTCTGCCGCCGCGTCTTTCGGCTGCGGCGGCTCAGCCGCCTCGATGGTCTCGATCCATTGCCGGCGCGCGCGCTGGGCGTTGGCGTAGGTGGCTTCAAGGGCGGCGGCGTCGCCAGCGGCAAGGCTGGCGCGCAAACGGGTTAATTGTGCCAGATATGCATCCAGCTCAGTCAGGAGTGCGGCCTGGTTGGCGAGGCTGATGTCGCGCCACATTTCAGGCGAGCTGCCGGCGATGCGGGTGAAGTCGCGGAATCCGCTGGCAGCATATTGGAACAGCAAATCCGAGTGGGGCTTGCGCTCGATGTCGTCTACCAGCGCGTAGGCCAGCAGGTGGGGAAGATGGCTGACGGCGGCGAACACTTTATCGTGCTCTTCCGGGGTCAGGATGTGGATCATGGCGCCGCAGGCTTTCCAGGCATTGGCGACGCGTTCCACGTCTTGCGCGGCGTTTTCGGCAAGCGGCGTGAGGACGGTTTTCTTGCCTTGGTACAGGTCGATGATGGCGGCGTCGGGGCCGTTGGTTTCGCGGCCGGCGATGGGGTGGCCGGGGACGAATTGCTTGACCTTGTCGCCCATGACGGCGCGGGCGGCGGCGACGACGTCGGATTTGGTGCTGCCGGCGTCGGTGACCACGGTGCTGGCGTCCAGGTGCGGCAGGATCGATGACAGGATGCGGGCTGTCTGCGCCACGGGTGCTGCCAGCAGGATCAGGTCGGCGCCGGCAATCGCTTCTTCAAACCGGCAACCCAGTGCCTGACCCACAGGGTCAGGCACCGCTTTACCGGTTTGGGCGGCCGAGTCAATGATGCCCAACTCAAGCGCCCGCGCCAAAAACGCTTCCGAGCGATCAACGCCAACAATATGCCGAGCACCACCAGCCTGCTTCAGCGCCCGTGCAAACGAGCCGCCGATCAGGCCAACGCCAAAGATGACAACCTTATTAAGCACGGTCCTCCGCCAGCGCCTTGCGCAGCGCAGAAATCAGCACCGCATTCTCTTGCGGCAGGCCGATGGAAATACGCAGCCACTGCGGCAGGCCGTAGTTGCCCACCGGGCGCACGATCACGCCCTGCTTCAGCAGCGCCAGGTTGATGCGCGCACCAGCCGCATCGTCAGAGCCCACGCGCACCAGCACGAAGTTGCCGTAGGAAGGCACAAACTCCAGCCCCATATCCTTGAACGCTTCCACGAACTGCTCATAGCCCGCGGTATTGTTGGCGGCCGACTTGTCCAGGAAGTCCTTGTCGTTCAGCGCCGCAATCGCAGCAGCCTGCGCCAGCGAGTTGACGTTGAACGGCTGGCGAATACGGTTCATCAGGTCAGTCACCTCCGGCTGCGCCAGCGCGAAGCCAACGCGCAGGCCGGCCAGGCCGTAGGCCTTGGAGAAAGTGCGCGACACCAGCAGGTTCGGGTACTTCTTGACCCAGGCAGCCGACTCGTACTGGTCTTCCTTCTTCAGGAATTCGTTGTAAGCCTCGTCCAGCACCACGACAACGTGCGCCGGGACCTTCTGCAGGAAAGCTTCGATCTCGGCGCCGGACACGAAGGTGCCGGTCGGATTGTTCGGGTTGGCGATGAACACCAGCTTGGTGTCCGCCTCGATCGCGGCAGCCATCGCATCCAGGTCGTGGCCATGGTTCTTGGCCGGCACCACGATATGGCGCGCGCCGATGCCCTGGGTCGCCAGTGCGTACACCGCGAACGAGTACTGCGAGTACACCACGGACTGGCCGCGCTCAACGAAAGCGTGTGCGGCAATTTCCAGGATGTCGTTGGAACCGTTGCCCAGGGTGACCCAGTCCATCGGCACGTCGTAGCGCTTGGACAGCGCCATCTTCAGGTCGAAAGCGTTGGCATCAGGGTAGCGGCCCAGTTCCGCAGCGGCAGCGGCCATGGCCTTCTGCGCCGATTCCGGCACGCCGAACGGGTTTTCGTTCGATGCCAGTTTGACGATGGATTCTTCTTTCAGGCCAAATTCGCGCGCCACCTCGGAGATAGGCTTGCCTGCCTGGTAAGGAGCGATTGCACGAACGTATTCAGGGCCGTAAGTCTTGGACATGTTTCTAATCTCTTTTAAAGGTCAGGTGAGGCTGGTCGGGTAAGAGCCCAGCACTTTGAAGAAGGCAGCATTGTCCTTGAGTTCGGCCAATGCCTTTGCCACGGACGGGTCTTGTACGTGCCCTTCTACGTCTACATAAAAATAGTATTCCCAGGTGCCGATGCGGGCCGGGCGCGATTCGAAGCGCGTCATCGACACGCCGTGCTTGGCCAGCGGCGCCAGCAGCTGGTACACCGCGCCGGCCTTGTTCGGCACTGCCAGCACCATCGAGGTGTGGTCGCGGCCGGACGGGTTGGTCTGCAGGCTGCCGATCACCACGAAGCGGGTGCGGTTGTGCGGGTCGTCCTGGATGTGGGCATTGACCACGCCCAGGCCGTACTGGCCACCGGCGTGCTCGCTGGCGATGGCGGCAATGGTCGGGTCGTCGCCCGCCATGCGCGCTGCTTCGGCATTCGAGGCCACGGCGCGGCGTTCGATATGCGGGTAATTCTGGTTCAGCCACACCTGGCACTGGGCCAGGGCCTGCGAATGGGCGCAGATCACCTGCACGCCTTCCATGGTGCCGGTCTTGGTCATCAGGCTGTGGTGGACGGCAATCGCGATCTCGCCCGAGATCAGGCAAGGGGTGGCCAGCATCAGGTCCAGCGTGCGGTTGACCGCGCCTTCGGAGGAGTTCTCGACCGGCACCACGCCGAAATCGGCGGTACCGGCTTCAGTGGCGCGGAACACTTCGTCAATGGAGGCGCAAGGGATGCCATCCACGGCGGTACCGAATTGCGCGTACACCGCCTGCTCGCTGAAGGTGCCGGCCGGGCCGAGGTAGGCCACGGTCACGCGGCGCTCCAGCGCGCGGCATGCCGACATGATTTCGCGGAAGATGGTCTGCACTTCGCGTGCGCCCAGCGGGCCAGGGTTGCGGTCGGCCACGCCGCGCAGCACCTGGGCTTCGCGCTCGGGGCGGAACACGGGCGCGTTGGTTTCGGCCTTGACGTGGCCTACTTCCTGCGCGACTTTGGCGCGGTCGTTCAGCAGCGCCAGGATTTGCGCGTCGATCGAATCGATCTTCTCGCGGAGGGGTTTCAGTTTGTCTGTCATTAGTTTGCGTTCACTTTTGTGCTGGCTTGAACCGGTAAACCGGTGCCTGACCCGCAGGGTCAGGCACCTCCGGACTGCGGCGGCCGCGTGCCGGTTTTAACGGCCAGCAAATTCGTTCAAATAATCGACCAGCGCTTGCACGCCTTCGATCGGCATCGCGTTATAGATCGATGCCCGCATACCGCCGACGGACTTGTGGCCCTTCAGCTGCAACAGCCCGCGCGCCTTCGCACCGGCCAGGAATGCTTCATTTTTCGATTCGTCGCGCAGGTAGAACGGGATGTTCATGCGCGAACGGTATTCTTTTGCGACGCGATTCTGGTAGAAGTCGTCGGCGTCGAGCGCCTGGTACAGCAACTCGGCTTTCTCAATATTACGCTTTTCCATGGCGGCCACGCCGCCCTGCTTCTTCAGCCACTGGAACACCAGGCCGGCAATATAGATGCCGTAGGTGGGCGGCGTGTTGTACATCGATTCGTTTTCCGCCACGTTCTTGAAGTCGAAGGCGGATGGGCAGAACGGCAGCGCCTTGCCGATCAGGTCATCGCGCACGATGACCACAGTCACGCCGGCCGGGCCGATATTCTTTTGCGCACCGCCGAAGATCACGCCGTACTTGCTCACGTCGACCGGGCGCGACAGGATATGGGACGACATGTCGGCCACGATGTCGGTATTGCCCTGCACAGTCGGCACGAAATTGAACTCAACGCCGTCGATGGTTTCGTTGGTGCAGATGTGCAGGTAGGACGCGCCGGGCGTCAGCTTCCACTCAGCCTGGTCCGGCACGCGATCGAAGCCGGTAGCCTGCGACGAGGCGGCGACGTTGACTTTCGCATAGCGCGCCGCTTCCTTGATCGACTTGCTGGACCAGGAACCGGTCTGCACGAAATCGATCGTGCTGTCGGCGCCGCCGCACAGGTTCATCGGCAGTACGGCGTTCTGCGACAGGCCGCCACCCTGCATGAACAGGATCTTGTAATTGTCCGGCACGGCCAGCAGCTCGCGCAGGTCGCGCTCAGCCGCCTTATAGATCGAAATGAATTCGGGGCCGCGGTGGCTCATCTCCATGACGGACATTCCGCTGCCCTGCCAGTCCAGCATTTCAGCGGCCGCCTGTTGCAGCACTTCCTTTGGCAGCAC
>CAMLSG010000188.1 GCA_946482635.1 uncultured Duganella sp. | reverse complement strand
GGCATCGATCCTGAAAACATGTTCCCGTTCTGGGACTGGGTTGGCGGCCGTTACTCCGTATGGTCGGCAATCGGCCTGTCGGTTGCGATTGCGATCGGCTTCGGCTATTTCCAGGCTTTCCTGGAAGGCGCACACGCCATGGATGAACACTTCCGCGAAGCGCCGCTGGAAGCCAACATGCCGGTGCTGCTGGCCCTGATCGGCTTCTGGAACCGCCAATTCCTCGGCGCCAGCTCGCTGTCCATCGCGCCATACCACCAGGACTTGAACCGCTTCCCTGCCTACCTGCAGCAGCTCGACATGGAAAGCAACGGCAAGCGCGTTACCAAGAACGGCCAGCCGGTCGATACGCCAACCTGCCCTGTGGTCTGGGGCGAGTGCGGCACCAACGCGCAGCACGCCTACTTCCAGCTCCTGCACCAGGGCACCGACGTGACGCCGATCGACTTCATCGCCGCCCTGCGCGCGACGCACGACCTGCCGGGCCACCACGATGCCCTGCTGGCGAACTGCTTCGCCCAGTCGGAAGCCTTCATGAAGGGCAAGACCGACGACGAAGTCCGTGCGGAACTGAAAGGCGCTGGCATGGCTGCCGCCGAAATCGAGGAAATGGTCCCGCACAAGACCTTCCCCGGCAACCGGCCGTCCAACACCATCCTGATGGACCAGCTCACGCCATCCACCCTTGGCGCCCTGATCGCGCTGTACGAGCATAAAACTTTCGTGCAAGGCGTAATCTGGAATATCGCCAGCTTCGACCAGTGGGGCGTGGAACTGGGCAAGGTGCTGGCCAAGAAGATCCAGGCCGAACTGACCGGCAAGGTCGATCCGGAAGTCCATGACAGCTCGACCAATGGCCTGATCGTGATGGCCAAGGCGGCCCAGATCCAATGAACAGCTACCAGATCGAAGTCGCCTGCGACGCCAACATGACCGTGGGCGAAAGCCCGTTGTGGGCGCCGGACGAGAAAGCCCTGTACTGGGTCGATATCGAAGGCTTTGCCATTCACCGCCTGTGCACGGCTACCGGCCAGCACGAACAGTGGAAGGTCGACAGCGAGGCATCGTCGCTGGCACGTGCAGCAAAAGGCGGCCTGATGGTCGCGCAGCGCCGCGGCTTTTCCCATTTCGATCCCGATACCGGCGAGTTGAAACTGGTGGCGGAAGCGCCGTTCGACCAGTCCACCACCCGCTTCAACGACGGCAAGTGCGACGCGGCGGGCCGCTTCTGGTGCGGCACCATTTACGAACCACGCGACAAGCCTGCAGCAGAAATGTACGTCCTCGAGCGCGGCCAGGTACGCAAGGTCTGGTCGGGCGGCATGGTCAACTCGAATGGCCTGGGTTTCAGCCCGGACAACAAGACCATGTTCCATGCAGAGACGGCCAGCCATCGCGTGACGCGCTTTGCCTTCGACCTGCTGTCCGGCACCGTCAGCGATGAACGCGACGTGCGCCGCTTCAGCACCGACAAATCGGCTCCCGATTACGGCGGCCGCCCGGATGGCGCGGCAGTCGACAGCGAAGGCAATTACTGGGTTGCCATGTTTGAAGGCGGACGCATTCTCAAGCTGTCGCCGCAGGGCGACCAGCTGGACGAGATCCGCCTGCCCGTGCGCTGCCCGACCATGGTGGCTTTCGGCGGCCCGGACCTGCGCACCCTGTACATCACCACGGCAGGCAAGCGCCCGGCCGAGGAGCTGGCAGCCCACCCGCTTAGCGGAAAAGTCCTGTCGGTGCGCATGCCGGTGGCCGGCCGCATTGAACCTGCTTATGTAGACTGAAGTAAAAACCCTGTAACTCACCTGAAGACGATTATGGCTCTCTCTGATTTCGACCTGGTTCTGTTTGGCGGCAGCGGCGACCTCGCAATGCGCAAATTGCTGCCTGCTATGTTTAGCCGCGACGTGTGCGGCGACCTGCCGCCGACCGCGCGCATCGTCTGCGTCGGCCGCCAGGAGAGTACCCAGGAAGAGTTCATCAATATGGTGACGACGACGTCGCGCCCCCATATCAAGTCCGCCAAGGCGACCGATGAAAACTGGAACCGCTTCATCGCCCGTATCGTCTACGTCGCGCTGGACGCCACCGACTCGGCGACCTACAAAGGCCTGGTGGAAGCGCTGCGCACCGATCCGGCCATCACCCGCGTGTACTACCTCGCCACCCCGCCTGCCCTGTTCTCGCGCATCTGCGACAACCTGAAGGAGAACGGCCTGGCCACCGCCAATTCCCGCGTGGTGCTGGAAAAGCCGCTGGGCCGCGACCTGGCTTCGGCCAAGCAGATCAACAAGGAAGTGGGCAAGGTCTTCGAAGAGCAGCAGATCTATCGTATCGACCACTACCTGGGCAAAGAGACCGTGCAGAACCTGCTGGCCCTGCGCTTCGGTAATATCCTGTTCGAGCCGCTGTGGCGCCGTGAATGGATCTCCGACGTGCAGATCACCATCGCCGAAAAACTCGGCGTGGGCAACCGCATCGGCTACTACGACACCTCCGGTGCGCTGCGCGACATGCTGCAGAACCACCTGCTGCAACTGCTTTGTATCGTTGCCATGGAGCCGCCAACCTCGATCGCACCGGACGCTGTGCGCGACTCCAAGCTGCAGGTACTGCGCTCCCTGAAGCGCTTTACCCCGACTACCCTCGCGCAGAACATCGTGCGCGGCCAGTACCGCGCCGGCCATGTGGAAGGCAAGGCCGTGCCGAGCTACCGCGACGAGCCGGAAGCGCCGCAGAACTCGAAGACCGAAACCTTCGTCGCCATGAAGGTGGAAATCGACACCTGGCGCTGGGCCGGCGTGCCGTTCTACCTGCGTACCGGCAAGCGCATGGCCGATTCGTTGGCCGAAATCGTGGTGCGCTTCAAGCAGATCCCGCACTCGATCTTCAACCAGCCGACTTCCAGCTTCCAGCCGAATTCCCTGGTAATCCGCCTGCAGCCCGACGAAGGCCTGCGCATGAACCTGATGGCCAAGACTCCGGGCGAAGGCATGCGCCTGAAACCGGCGGAGCTGGAACTGGACTTCCGCGAAACCTTCAAGATGCCGCGCATGGATGCTTACGAGCGCCTGCTGCTGGACGTGCTGCGCGGCCAACTGACCCTGTTCATGCGCGGCGACGAGCTGGAAGCGGCATGGGAATGGGTCGAACCTATCCTGAACAACTGGGAACAGGACGATTCCGCCCCGCTGCCATACGCCTCCGGCACCTGGGGCCCCGCCGCCGCCAGTGCCCTGATCGGCCGCGACGGGCTACAATGGCGCGAAGAAGCACTCCCTGAAGACTAATGCTGCTCGACTCCATCCGCACCCAGCTCGACTCGCTCTCCAAATCGGAGCGCAAGGTCGCGCTGGCCGTGCTCGACAACCCGGCCCGCACCGTAGGCGCCAACATCACCGCGCTGGCCAAGAGCGCGCAGGTATCCGAACCGACCGTGGTGCGCTTCTGCCGCACGCTCGGCTACGACGGCTGGCACGAGTTCAAGCTGAAGCTGGCGCAGGGCCTGGCCCTCGCCCTGCCCGGCCTGAACGACCAGCCGGCGCAGGATGACCTGGCGTCCGACCTGGTGAACAAGATCTGCAGCCGCTCCATCAACACGCTGCTGGACCTGCGCAACAACCTGAACGCAGAACCGGTGCAAAAGGCGCTCGACATCCTGTCGCGCGCGCGCAAGATCGAGTTCTACGGCCATGGCACCTCCGGCATCGTGGCAGCCGACGCGCAGCACAAGTTCTTCCGCTCCGGCGTACCGACCGTGGCCTACGCCGACCCGGCGATCCACAGTATTTCGGCAGCGCTGCTGCATGAAGGCGACGCCGTGGTGGCGATTTCCCAGCGCGGCAACAGCCCGGCCCTGGTACGCTCGGCCAAGCTGGCGAAAGAAGGCGGAGCCGACGTGATCGTGCTGGCGCCATCCGGCACCCCGCTCGCGGAGACGGCTACGGTGCTGATCCCGATCGACCTGATTTTCAACACCGACCCATACACGCCGATCTCGGCCCGCCTGGCCTACCTGGTGGTGATCGACGTGCTGGCAGTGGGCCTCGCGTTAAAGCGCGGCCCCGAATTCCGCAAGAAGATGCAGAACGCCCAGAAGGCCCTGCAGGAGTTCGACATGCAGTTCGACTCCTTCATCGGTTAGCAGATAAAAGTCGGGTCAGTTGTAAAAAAAGGGGACGGAAAAAAGGGGACGTAACACATTTCGGCTCGCCGAAATGTGTTACGTCCCCTTTTTTCCGTCCCCTTTTTTCCGCCCCTTTTTTCAGGGCTAACCCCGACTTTTAATCAGAGACCTTCCTTCAGCATTTTTTCCATTGCGACGCGGGAGACGTGCGGGGTGTCCTTGCCGGTTTCCACCTGCCACTGGCCGCCCTGCTGCTGCACCACGTATTCGGCTTGCGCGGTGCCGCCTTTCGGATGCGGCACTGCCTGTTCCAGGTCCAGGCCTGCCGTCGGCGTGTAAGTGAAGGTAACGGTCACTTTGCAGCGCGCGCCTTCGCAGCGCGGCGCATCGGCTTTCCAGGCGTCGACCAGGTGCACCTGCTCAAAGCCGGACTCCGCGTGCAGGCGGCCGCCTTCCAGCTCGAATTTCAGGAATTGGTCAACCGCGGCTTGCGGAGTTGCTTCCGCGGCGTGCGCGGAGAAGGCGGCGCACAGCGCGGCCAGGATAGTCAGTTTTTTCATACCGGTATTATATTTTTCTGTAGAGCAATCACTCAACACGAAAATCCGACGCAAAACTCTAAAATCCATATAATGCCTTTCATGCAAGAATCAACACTATATGGCCGCGTTTTAGGCCTCGCAAACCTCGGTTTGATGGTGCTGGACGCCGACCAGCGCATCATCTTCTGGAATCAATGGCTGGCCAGCCGTTCCGGCATGGCGGCGTCCCGCGTGCAGGGGCTGACCCTCGTGGAAGCATTTCCCGAACTGTCCGGCAAGCGCATCGAGCAGTCGCTCCATACGGCGCTGGCCAATAACCTGCCGTCCGTGCTGCCGCAGAACCAGGACCGCACGCCCTTCCCGTTGTTTGCCGCCGGCACCTGGGGCGGCGAACGCATCGAGCAAGCCGTTACGCTGACGCCCTTCAACGAAGGCAAGGAGCGCTTTTGCCTGGTCGAGGTGGCGGACGTCAGCAACACCGTGGGCCGTGAACGCCAGTTGCGCGGCCAGGCCGAAGCGCTGCGCGCGCAGTCCTATGTGGACGGCCTGACCGGCATCGCCAACCGCCGCCATTTCGACGTCGCGCTGGACCGCGAATTGCGCCGAGCGCAGCGCCAGGGCGCCAGCCTGTCGCTGCTGCTGATGGATATCGATTCCTTCAAGGCTTACAACGATCATTTCGGCCACCAGCAGGGCGATGCCTGCCTGACCATGGTGGCGGAAGCCTTCGCATCGCGCCTGCAACGGCCGGCCGACCTGGCGGCGCGCTACGGCGGCGAGGAATTTGCCGCCATCCTGCCGGACACCGCGCCCGAACAGGCGGCGCAACACGCGGAAGTAATCCGCGCCCATGTGGAGTCGCTGAACATGGCGCACGCTCCCAAGGCCGTGCATCCGCACGTCACCCTGAGCATCGGTGTGGCCAGTTTCGACAAAGAGCGCCTGAGCGACGCCAAATCGCTGCTGGAAGCGGCCGACCGCGCGCTCTACACCGCCAAGCGCGAAGGCCGCAACCGCGTGATCGTCGGGTAGCCAGGCTAGCCCTTGTAGAAATAGGGATCGAGCGCCGTCACCTGCGTGATCTTATCCACCGGCAGGTGGTTCATTTCCGCCGTCTCGCGGATGGCTTCCGGCGAGGGCGCTTCATACAGGCAGTATGTCTTGCGCAAGTCGTCGCTCACGTAGGAGTGGATCCAGGTGACGCCGCTGCGGGCATTGGTTCCGATCACCATCTCGCAGGCCTTGGCGCCGTCTGCGGTGACAGGAATGTGCAAGCCTTCGGGGAAAGTGCGCTCAACAATATAGCGTGGCATGATGGTCTCTCCTTGGTTCCCTGATTCGCGGCCGGGCCGCCAATCTTCACCATAGACTATCCTGCCGCGCTGTCCAGTCAAGCCGCCAACAGTGCGCGATCGCGCTGCACCAGGCTTGCAATTAGCTCAGCAGTAGCCGCCGACATGGTCCAACCCAGGTGGCCATGGCCGGTGTTGTAAAACACGCCGGGACGCTTGCCCGCGCCAACGCGCGGCATCAGGTCCGGCATCATCGGGCGCAAGCCAGCCCACGGCACTACCTGGCGCGTGCAGACGCCGGGGAAGCACTGCTGCACCCAGTTCACCAGCGGCGCGATGCGGTCGGCGCGAATGTCGCGGTTAAAGCCATTGAACTCCGCCGTACCGGCCACGCGGAAGCGATTGTCGCCAAGGCGGCTGCTTACCAGCTTGGTGGCGTCGTCCACCAGGCTGACGGTCGGCGCGGCGGCGCGGCTTTGCCCATCCTCCAGCATCACCGTGATCGAATAGCCTTTTACCGGGTAGACGTTGACGCGGTCGCCCAGCATGGCGGCAAATTCACGGCTGGCCGTGCCGGCGCAGACCACCAGCGCGTCAAAACGCTTTTCCCGCTCCGCACCATCCTGCGCGTACACGACCCGCGCCCCATGCTCTTTCGCATCCAGGCCGCGCACTTCCGCGCCGCACACCATATGCGCGCCGCGCGCTTCGGCTGCCTGCGCCAGGCCCACGGTATATTTGTGGATGTCGCCCGTGCTGTCGCTCTCGGTGAAGAAGCCGCCGTAGAACTGCCCTTCCAGGGTGGGCTCGATGGCGCGCATTTCCTGCGGTGTCACTGCGCGCCGCTGCAGGCCGCCCCGCGCCAGCAGGCTGGTTACCTTTGCCGCATGGTCGAAGCCTGCCTTGTCGCGGTAGATGTGCAGGATGCCTTCGTGCCGTTCGTCGAAATCAATGCCCTCCTCGCGCGCCCAGCCAAACAGGTGCTCGCGCGCGGCAATGGCCAGCCTCGTGCTGGCGATGGTGTTGGCTTCGTAGCGGGGAATGGCAGCCATGAATTCGGCAAACCACGACAGTTTATGCCAGCTCGGCTTGGGGCTGACCAGCAGGGGCGCATCGCCGCGCAGCATCCACTGCACGCCTTTTCCCACCGTGCCCCAGCTATTCCATGCTTCGGCGTGGGAGGCCGACAACTGGCCGCCATTGGCAAAGGAGGTCTCCATGGCCGGATAACGATGGCGCTCGAACAAGGTGACCTGCAGGCCGCGGCGCGCCAGCGCATAAGCTGTCGTGACGCCGGTGATGCCGCCGCCGATAACTGCGACTGATTTCATGAAGGGATTGCGCGATTACTGCGTCGCCACCCTTCCATGCGAAGCAGCGCCGGTTGCGCCCAGCACACCGGCAATCAGCAGCACATACCACAACGCACCGGTACCGCCGTGCAGCGCCATCAGCGCGGTAGCATCGGCCACCAGGGCTGCCGCGCAGCCGAGGGCCAGCAGCAGCAAGGCGATCGACACGGCAAACGACAGCGCGCGGAAATTGGCCACGCGCGCGCCGGTGGCAAACAAAAGATAGCCTGTCACGCTAAACAGCGGGAACATCAGCCACAGCGAAACACCGGCTGCCAATCCGCCCACGCCCAGTTGGGCCAGCACCAGCGCGGCGCCGGAAAACAGGCCCAGCGCCAGCAGCAGCGCTCCAACAATTGCCAGGATCATGGCTAACTCCTCAGACCAAAATATGAGAATACTAATAGTCCCCATTGTAAACGCAACATGGCGGGCCGCGCCGATTTAGTACAATAGGTTTTTTTCGTCCCTCACGTACCAGGACTGCAATGAATCAGCTCGAACAGCTCAAGCAATACACTACCGTTGTTGCCGACACCGGCGATTTCCAGTCGATCAAGGCGTATGCGCCGCAAGACGCGACCACCAATCCATCGCTGATCCTGAAGGCGGTGCAGAAGGATGAATACAAGCCGCTGCTGGAAAAGGCCGTGCGCGACAATCCGAATGCCACCACCGGCGAAATCATCGACAAGCTGCTGATCGCCTTCGGCACCGAAATCCTGAAGTACGTTCCTGGCCGCGTTTCGACCGAAATCGATGCCGCCCTGTCCTTCGACGTGGCCGGCAACGTGGCCAAGGGCCGCGAGCTGATCGCCCTGTACGAACAAGCCGGCATTCCACGAGAGCGCGTGCTGATCAAGATCGCCTCCACCTGGGAAGGCATCCGCGCTTCCGAACAGCTGGAGAAGGAAGGCATCCGCACCAATATGACCCTGCTGTTCTCGCTGTGCCAGGCTATCGCCTGCGCCGAAGCGGGTTCGCAGCTGATTTCCCCGTTCGTCGGCCGTATCTACGACTGGTTCAAGAAGTCCACCGGCATCGACTACCAGGGCGCGGAAGATCCGGGCGTGCAATCGGTCAAGCGCATCTACAACTACTACCGCAAGTTCGGCTACAAGACCGAAGTGATGGGCGCCTCCTTCCGCAACACCAGCCAGATCCTGGAACTGGCCGGCTGCGACCTGCTGACCATTTCGCCCGACCTGCTGCAAAAGCTGGCCGACACCCAGGCGCCGGTGGAGCGCAAGCTGTCGCCGGCCGATACCGGCACCGCTGTCAAAATCGCCATGGATGAGAAAACCTTCCGCTTCATGCTGAATGAAGACGCGATGGCAACCGAAAAGCTGGCCGAAGGCATCCGCGCCTTCGTGGCCGACTCGAACAAGCTGAAGCAGATGATCTCGGCAATGCGTTAAACGCCGCTGTTTCACGGCAGAAAAGGACGCTTCGGCGTCCTTTTTTGTTATTTTGGCCTGTACAAAACGTTACAATTGACAGTGTTATACAATTTTCGGCGCAGTCCCACTCCCCAACAAGAGACGCCAATGAAACCTGTATTGCGCACCCTGCCGCTGGCAATTGCCCTGTCGCTTACCCTTGCGGCATGCGGCGATAAAAAAGACGCCAACAAGGCGGCCCCGCCCCCTCCCACTGTTTCCTTCATCACTGCCACCAGCGGCGAAGTCACCATCACCAACGAGCTGCCGGGCCGCGTCGAAGCCTCGCGCATTGCCCAGGTGCGGGCGCGCACGCCGGGCATCGTGCTGCAGCGGGTGTTCAAGGAAGGCGGCGACGTCAAGGCGGGTGAAGTCCTGTTCCGTATCGATCCGGCGCAATTCCAGGCCAATGTGGAAAGCGCCGATGCTGCCATCGCGCGCGCCGAGGCCAACCTGGCGCAGGCCGACCTGAAAGCCAGGCGCTACAAGCCGCTGCTGGCGGCGCAGGCCGTCAGCCAGCAGGAATACGACGACGCTGTCACCGCGCAAAAACAGGCCGGCGCCGAACTGCAGTCGGCACGCGCGGCCCGCAAGAATGCCGGGCTGACGCTGGGTTATGCCACCGTTACCGCGCCGATCTCCGGCCGCGTAGGCCGCGCCCTGGTCACTGAAGGCGCGCTGGTGGGCCAGAATGAAGCGACGCCCATGGCCACCGTCCAGCAACTGGACCCGATCTACGTCACCATCACCCAATCCTCCGCCGAGCTGCTGCGCCTCAAGCAGGCCCTTGCCGCCGGCACGCTGAAAAGCGCGGGAAAGGACCAGGCGCGCGTCACCCTGCTGACCGAAGACGGCCAGGAATATGCGCGCGCCGGCAAGCTGCTGTTCTCTGATGTCGCAGTCGATGAATCCAGCGGCTCGGTGTCGATGCGCG
Organism: uncultured Duganella sp.; assembly: GCA_946482635.1. The sequence continues at coordinate 1,473 of CAMLSG010000188.1, read as the reverse complement.
CAGAATTCCCGAATCCTGAACGCACCCTGCTGCCAGGCATGTACGTGCGCGCCCGCCTCGAGCAGGGCGTCAACGAATCGGCCATCACGGTACCGCAGCAGGCCGTGGTGCGCGGTGCGGAAGGCGCTTCGGTGCTGGTCGTCGGCGCCGACAACAAGGTCAGCTCGGTGCCGGTGAAAGCCGATGCCGCGGTGGGCGGCAAATGGGTGGTCAGCTCCGGCCTGAAAGGCGGCGAGCGCATCATCGTGGAAGGCTTCCAGAAAACCAAACCCGGCGGCACGGTCAATCCGGTGCCGTGGAAAGGCCCGGCATCCGGCCCTGCACCGGCGGGCGCCGCGCCTGCCGCATCCGCCCCGGCGGCCAAATAAAGGGGCCGCTACATGGCAAAGTTCTTTATCGACCGCCCCGTGTTTGCGTGGGTGATCGCCCTCTTCATCCTGCTGGGTGGAGCGCTGGCGATTACCATGCTGCCGGTGGCGCAATACCCTACCATCGCACCGCCATCCATCGTCGTCAGTGCCACCTACCCAGGCGCCACCGCACAGGTACTCGACGACTCGGTCACTTCCGTCATCGAACAGGAGATGAATGGCGCCGATGGCCTGCAATACGTCGAGTCGCAAAGCGATTCGAGCGGTTCCGTCAGCATTACCGTCACGTTCCAGCCGGGGACCAACCCGGACCTGGCTGCGGTGGACGTACAGAACCGCATCAAACGCGTCGAATCGCGCCTGCCGCAAGCCGTGATCCAGCAAGGCGTGCAAGTCAACAAGGCGCGCTCGAACATCCTGATGTTCGTCGGCGCCTACTCGACCGATGGCAGCATGGACCCGACCGCGATCGGCGACTACCTGGCGCGCAACGTGCTCAATGAGATCAAGCGCCTGCCGGGCGTGGGCCAGGCCCAGTTGTTCGGCACCGAGCGCTCGATGCGCATCTGGGTCGATCCCGACAAGCTGACCGGCTACAAGCTCAATATGAGCGACGTCACCACCGCCATCCGCCAGCAGAATGCCAACGTGGCCGGCGGCACGGTAGGCGACCTGCCCAACACCCGTGCCCAAGCCTGGTTTGCACCCGTGGTGGTGACAGGCCAGCTGTCGTCCATCGAGGAATTCGGCAAGATCGTGCTGCGCGCCAATCGCGACGGCTCCCTGGTGCGCTTGCGCGACGTGGCGCGCATGGAGCTGGGCGGCTCCAGCTACAGCATCAGCGCACGCCTGAACGGCCAGCCTTTCGTTGCCATCGCCGTGCAGCAGTCGCTGACAGGCAATGCGTTGGCCACTGCCACCATTGTGCGCGAGAAGATGGACGAACTGCAGAAGTACTTCCCTCCGGGCCTGAAGTACACCGTGCCGTATGACACCTCGCTGTTCGTCAAGATCTCTATCGAGGAAGTGGTCAAGACCCTGCTGGAAGCGGTGGCCCTGGTGTTCCTGGTGATGTACGTATTCCTGCAGAACTTCCGCTACA
>CAMLSG010000187.1 GCA_946482635.1 uncultured Duganella sp. | reverse complement strand
AATCTAGCATGTCATTTGTCACATATTTGTATTTTTTAATAATATTTGTGTTTGTGACAATCTGTGAGCTTCTTGCTAGAAATCCAATGCTATATTCGCGACCGAAATTTTTTTGCTGCTTGATGTCGATTTGAAGAAAGCTGGCGCGTCATAGGTTTACAAACCACCCTGTTAATCCCTTTTGAGAGGCCAATATGAACAAGCAAATCTTCGTCAACCTGCCGGTCAAGAACCTGGAAAAATCGAAGGCATTCTTTGCCGCCTTGGGCTACACCTTCAACCCGCAGTTCACCGACGAAAACGCCGCCAGCATGGTGATCCACGACGGCAGCATTTACGCGATGCTGCTGGTCGAGGATTTCTTCCGGACCTTCACTGCGAAGCCGATCGCCAATGCCAAAGAGGCGACCGAAGTGCTGGTATGCCTGTCCTGCGAGAGCCGCAATGAAGTCGACGAACTGGTGCGCAAGGCCGTGGCGGCAGGGGGCAAGACGCCGCGCGAGCCGAAGGATTATGGCTTCATGTATGCGCATGGCTTCGAAGACCTGGACGGCCATATCTGGGAACTGGTCTACATGGCCGAACAACCCCAGCAGTAATACTTTTGGTTGTTGTGACAATCGAATAGAATCCCGGCAAATTTCGACACTAAACTAATTAGTAGAAGAGTTTGCCGGAGGTTGCCGTGTTGTCCTCGTGGGTACGCTGGTTATTGATCGGAACAGTGGGGCTGGGGGTATCGCTGTATGCCATGGATACCGTGCGCTTAGCCTCGATGTTGCCGGTACCGCCGCCGGCGCAGGCCAAGGAATCGCAGCAGGACAAGAAGCAGCCTGCCAATGCCGTTGCCAAGGCGTCCCAGATGGACAAGGTGGCGGATGCGCTGGCCGGCAACTGATTCCAAAAGCATCGCCATTTTTGCAAATGACGGGCGCAAATTTCATCGAGTGTTAATAGAAATGTTGCCATAGAGTAAGTTACTATTCGACCGCGCGCGGCGTCCTGCCCGCAACAACGTTCGAAAGTAACCATGACCAGGCAACCTAAAGGCATCTCCCTTCCCCGCAGGACTTTTTGTACCGGTTCGCTTAGCCTGGCAGCGCTCGGTCCATTCGCGCTCAGCGCTTGCAATGCCGGTGGCGATTCATCCAGCCCACCGAACGCAACGCCCGCTGATTCCGTGCAAGCCGCGCCCCCTGCGGCAGTTGCGCCGCCGGCCCAACCCGCGCCAGCCACCGAGCCAGCCCAGCCGGTCCCGCCTGCCGACCCGGTGCAAACGACGCAACCGGTATCGGGCCGCATCTTCGTACACCCTGGCCTGCTGCACACAGAAGCCGACTTCATCCGCATGCGCGACAAGGTGAAAGCGGGAGCGCAGCCCTGGCTCGACGGCTGGAATGCACTGCTCGGCACTGGCCGCTCGCACCTGAATAATAGCCCGCGCCCGTTGCAGACCGTGATCCGCGGCGGCACCGACAGCAATTTCGCCCAGATGTATATCGACATCGCGCGCACATACCAACTGGCGGTACGCTGGAAGGTTTCCGAGGACAAGGCGTACGCCGACAAGGCCGTCGAGTTCCTCAACGCCTGGTCGTCCACCCTGACCACCATCACAGGCAATGCCGATCGCTTCCTCGCTGCCGGCATTTACGGCTTCCAGTTCGCCAACGCGGCTGAAATCATGCGTACTTACCCTGGCTGGGCCGCGGCTGACCTGAAGCGCTTCCAGGACATGATGCTGAATGTGTTCTACCCGCTCAGCCATCAGTTCCTGACGGGACATAATGGCTCGGACATCACCAATTACTGGGCCAACTGGGACCAGTGCAACCTGGCGGCTATCCTGGCCATCGGCGTGCTGTGCGACCGCGAAGACCTGTATAACGAAGCGGTTTCCTATTACAAAACCGGTCGCGGCAATGGCGCCTCGAGCCAGGCCGTTCCCTTTATCCATCCGGGTTACCTTGGCCAATGGCAGGAAAGCTCGCGCGACCAGGGCCATTGCACGCTCGGCATCGGGCTGGCCGGCGTGTTCTGCGAAATGGCCTGGAACCAGGGCGACGACTTTTACGGCTACGACAATAACCGCTTCCTGGCGGGCGCCGAGTACGTGGCCAAATCCAACCTGAACGACGCGAGCGGCAATCCGTATTACACGTCGATGCCGTTCGATACCTATATCAACCGGCAGGGTACCGGCACGGGCATTTCTCCGGCCGGACTGCCAAGCATCCGCCCGGTTTGGGAAATGATCTACAACCACTACGTCAACCGGCGTGGGGTGGCGGCGCCGTTCACCGCGCAGATGGCGGCCAGGGTGCGCGCCGAGGGAGATGGCAACAACGGCGACCAGCTTGGCGTCGGCACGCTCACGTTCACCCGCGATGCCAAGGCCGCAGGCGGGGCGCCAAGCGGCCTGACGGCACGCCTGGTCGGTGGCAAGGTCGAGCTGTCCTGGTGGGGCGCGGCTGGCGCCACCAGCTATAACGTGTTGCGCGCGACCGCCCCTGGCGGGCCCTATGCGACGGTCGCCAGTGGCATTTCCGGCCTGCTTACCTATACCGACAGCGGCATGGCACCAAGCACTTACTACTACGCGGTCACCGCGCAGTCGCCGGCCGGCACCAGCGCGAAGTCCAACGAAGCGAAGGTAGTTACCGCCGTCTCGCCACATGTACTGCTGGGTTTCGACGAGGTGCAAGGCGCGACCGCGCAGGATACCAGCGGCAATGGCCGTCATGCGAGCTTGCCGAACGGCGGCCAGTGGGTGGTGGGTAAGAAGGGCAATGCCGTCGCGCTTGATGGCGTCGACGATTACGTCGCGCTGCCGGCGGCACTGATGGATGGCCTGGCCGATTTCTCCATTGCAGCCTGGGTATTCTGGGATGGCGGCCGTACCTGGACGCGCATTTTCGACTTCGGTTCCGGCACGACGCAATACATGTTCCTCACGCCCCAAGCCGGCGGCGGCGGCCTGCGCTTTACCATTAACCTCACCAACGGCTGGGGCGACCAGTCGCTGTCCTCGGCGACGCTGCCGGCCGGACAATGGGTGCACGTCGCGGTGACCCTGTCGGGTACCACCGGCACTTTGTACGTGAACGGCAGCGCGGTGGCCACCAATAGCCAGATGACCCATGCGCCGTTCCGCATGCGTTCCGGTACGCAGAACTGGCTGGGCCGCTCGCAGTATTCCGCTGATCCTTATTTCAACGGGAAGATCGACGATTTCCGGATCTATAATGGCGCTCTCAGCGCAGCGGAGGTCGCAGCGCTGGCCAGCTAGGAGCGTAGGCAATGCGTATCGCAGTGATGTCGGACATCCATGGGAACTTGTGGGCTCTCGATGCAGTACTGGCCGACATCGCGCGCCGCGATGTCGAGGTGACGGTCAACCTGGGCGACATCCTGTCCGGCCCCTTGCTGCCGGCGGAAACGGCAGAACGCCTGATGGCGCTGGACCTGCCGACGATTCGCGGCAACCACGAGCGCCAGGTGCTGGAGCATGATCCGGCCCGCATGGGAGCATCCGACCGGTGGGCGCACGAGCACATTGCGCCCGGCCACCGCGAATGGATCGCAGCGCTGCCCGCATCCATGCGCTTGCACGAAGATGTGCTGATGGTGCACGGAACCCCAGGATCTGACCTCGTTTACTGGATGGAGTCTGTCGACCCGTCCGGGCAGCGTGCGGCGACCTATGCCGAAGTGCTGCAGCGGGCGGGCGATGCGCAGGCCTCGCTGATCCTGTGCGGGCATACCCACGTGCCGCGTTCGGTGCTGCTGGACGATGGGCGCCTGATCGTGAATCCGGGCAGCGTTGGCTTGCAGGCTTACGACGACGACTTGCCTTATCCGCACAAGGCCGAAAACGGTTCGCCGCACGCGCGTTATGCGATTGTCGAGCGTACCGCCGGAGGTTGGGCGGTCGAGCAACATGCGGTTGCTTACGACTGGAACGCGGCGGCGGAAGTCGCGCAACGCCACGGGAGGCCAGACTGGGCGACCGCCCTGCGCACGGGACGGATGGGCTAGCCGGGCCGGTGGCTGACTTCGATGAGGATGCCGCCGGGAGCCCGGCACCAGAAAGCCAGGCAGCCATAGCTCACAGCCGGGGCGGGCGGCATTGGCAGGCCGGCGTCGGATAGCCGCTGGTAGGCGGCGTGCACCGCTTCGTCGGAGGCTTGCAGGAAGCCGATGTGGAAGCCGGCCGGATATTCGACATTTTCCGCCTGTTGCAGGATGAGGGCGAAGCCGTCTTCGGCACGCAGGATGGCCATGCCTTCGGCAGGCGCGCGCACCCGCGTAAAGCCAAAACCGCGCTGGAAATAGTCGGCTGCCGCTTCCAGGTCCGTCACAGGCAAATCAATATGGTTAAGCTTCATTGTTGATCTCCGGTATTAGTGGCATATTTCTATCCTAAGCCGGAAAAGTCCAGGAGAGCGGAATGTCGAAACGTGTACTGTGCGCTGCCCTTGCGTTGCCTTTGTGCTGCGCGGCGGCCGAACCCGATAGCTGGATCACCACCGACCGTCCCGACTTTGTCGATGCGCCGGAAGTGGTGGGCAAAGGGCGCATACAGCTGGAAACCGGCATCCTGCAGTCGAAAGAGGCGCGCAGCACACCCACGCTGCTGCGCGTAGGCGTAACCGATGACCTCGAGCTGCGCCTGGAGTCGGACGGCCGCCTGACCGACCGCAGCGATCCTGCCCGCGCCCGCGGCTGGGGCGACGCCGCGGCAAGCTTCAAATGGCAGCTACGCGAAGGCGAGGCCGGCGCCCCTTCGGTCGGCCTGATCGTGCAGGCCGATTTTGCCACGGGCTCGAGCGGCTTCAAGGGCAATGGCACGCGGCCGTCATTCCGGGTTCCGATCGAATGGGAACTGCCGCATGACCTGGAATTGGGCGTCATGCCAGGCTACTACCTCGATCGCGATGAATTCGGCCGCCATGTCTCCACCGGGCAGTTCGGCGTAACGCTGGCAAAAAACCTGGGCGAACGCGCCTACACCTTCGTTGAAGTGGCTACGCCGCGCATTGCCCGTGCGCGCGATGGCGGCACCACGGCCAGCTTCGACTTCGGCGGCGGCTATTCGTTCACGCGCGACCTGCACGTCGATGCCGGCGTCATGCTCGGCCTGAACCGGCGCACGCCGGACCTGGCGTTCACCGTTGGCCTGTCGGTGCGCCTGTGAAGAAGGGCATGCCGGGACAGGTCGTGCTGGTGCTGCAGGGCGGCGGTGCGCTGGGCGCCTACCAGCTTGGTGTCTACCAGGCCATGCACGAAGCAGGCGTGGAACCGGATTGGGTGATCGGCACCTCGATCGGTGCGCTGAATGGCGCGATCATCGCCGGCAATCCGCCCGAACAGCGCCTGCCGCGCCTGCGCGCATTCTGGGAAGCGATGGAGCGCCACGATATATTCGGCAGCCTGCCGCCGGCGTTTGCCAACGCGCTCACGCTGGCGCAGGGCATTCCAGCCTTCTTTGATCCGAACCCGCTCGCGTGGTGGAATCCTGCCGCGCCGCTGGGTGTGGAGAACGCATCGTTTTATCGCACCAACGCGCTGCGCAATACTCTGGAAGGGCTGGTGGACCTGGACTACCTGAACGAGCGCCACACGCGCTTGACCGTAGGGGCGGTCAATGCCCGCAATGGCGTAATGCGCTACTTCGACACACGCAAGGAAGCGCTGGACCTGTCGCATGTGATCGCATCCGGCGCCATCCCACCGGCATTCCCGGCGGTGCGTGTCGGCAGCGAGCCGTATTGGGATGGCGGCATCTACTCCAACACGCCGATCGAAGCGGTGCTCGATGACGAACCGCGTCGCGACTCGGTGATTTTCTCGGTCCAGGTGTGGAACCCGGACGGCAGCGAACCGCAAAGCGTGCTCGACGTGCTGGAGAAGCACAAGGAAATCCAGTACGCCAGCCGCGCCAGCCATATCGAGCAGCAGCGCAAGCTGCACCGCCTGCGGCGCGTGATCCGCGAACTGGCGATGAAGCTTCCGGAACACGTGCGCGCCACGCCGGAAGTGCGCGAGCTGGCGCTGTGGGGCTGCGGCACTTCCATGCACGTGGTGCTGCTGAAGGCGCCGCACTTGAGCTGCGAGGACCATACCAAAGACATCGACTTCTCGAGCGCCGGCATCAGCCAGCGCTGGCAGGCCGGCTACGCGGATGCGCAGCGGGCTTTCAAGGCAAGGCCGTGGGCCGCAGGAGCGGACACCTTTGAGGGGATTGCTATCCATGAACAATTTTAACTATCGAATTCATAGGATTAATCAAATTTATTAATTGCTCGTGTCTCTTTAGAATGATTTCACCGATCACATGAAGGAGCCAGTAAATGAGCCAGACCCCTATCACCACCGCATCCGGCATTCCAGTCGTCGATAACCAGAACTCCCTGACTGCCGGCCCGCGTGGCCCCGTCCTGCTGCAGGACTTCCACCTGATTGAAAAGCTCCAGCATTTCAACCGCGAGCGCATCCCTGAGCGCGTGGTGCACGCCAAGGGCTCCGGCGCCTACGGCACCTTCACCGTCACCCACGACATCAGCAAGTACACCAAGGCCAAGCTGTTCGCGGCCGTTGGCAAGCAGACCGAAACTTTTGTGCGCTTCTCCACCGTCGGCGGCGAGCGAGGCAGCGCCGATACCGAGCGCGATCCACGCGGCTTTGCCGTGCGTTTCTACACCGAGGAAGGCAACTGGGACCTGGTCGGCAACAACACCCCGATGTTCTTCATCAAGGACGGCATCAAGTTCCCCGACTTCATCCATACCCAGAAGCGCGACCCGCAAACCAACCTGAAATCGCCGACCATGATGTTCGACTTCTGGAGCAAGACGCCGGAATCGCTGCACCAGGTCACCATGCTGTTCAGCGACCGCGGTACGCCGGACGGTTACCGTCATATGGACGGTTTCGGCAGCCATACCTTCAGCCTGGTCAACGCTGCCGGCGAGCGCGTTTATGTGAAATGGCACCTCAAGACCAAGCAGGGCATAAAAAACCTGAGCGCGGCCGAGGCGACTCGCCTGGCTGGCGCCGATCCTGATCATGCGCAGCGCGACCTGTACAACGCCATCGCTTCGGGGGACTTCCCGCAGTGGGAAGTGAAGGTGCAGGTGGCGACCGACCAGCAACTGGCGGCGTGGGAACAGCGTACCGGCTGGAATCCGTTCGACCTGACCAAGGTGTGGCCGCATGCGGACTTCCCGCTGATTCCCGTCGGCGTGCTGGAGCTGAACCGCAATCCGGTCAACTACCATGCGGAAGTGGAGCAGGCGGCGCTGTCGCCGGCCAATGTGGTGCCGGGCATGGGCTACTCGCCGGACAAGATGCTGCAGGCGCGCCTGTTCGCTTACCACGACGCGCAGTTGTACCGCGTTGGCACCAATCACCAGCACCTGCCGGTGAATGCGCCGCGCTGTCCGTTCCATAACCAGCAGCGCGATGGCTCAATGGCGAACGGCTTTGGCGGGGCGGAGCAAAACTATGCGCCGGTGGAAGCGGCGGGCACCAATCCGCAGGGCATGGGGCACGGCGAACCGGCGCTGGCGCTGAGCGGCGGGGCAGGGCGCTACGATGGGCGCGGTAAGGAGGACGATTACACCCAGGCGGGCAACCTGTTCCGGTTGTTGCCAGAACAGGAGAAGCAGAACCTGTTTGACAATATCGCTGGGCCGTTGAGCCAGGTCAGCGATGAGATCATCCAGCGGCAGCTCGGCCATTTCGACAAGGCTGATGCCGCGTATGGGGCCGGCGTGCGGGCGGCGTTGAAGGCGCGTGGGCGTAACGTCGATTAGAAACCGGAACACCAGTGTCTGACCCACGGGGTCAGACACTTAGCCGGCGGCCGTCGCGTATCGGTGTCTGACCCTGCGGGTCAGACATCGGGTTACCGGTTTTGATGTGTACAATATCGGTTCCGATCAACCCAAGCCTCTGAACGGGACCGTAATGACCATCAAAATCAGCCAGAATTTCGACTCTGGCGCCATCGAAGTAGTCCGCGCCGACAACGCCGCGAACATCGAACTGAAACTCCGCAAGGACAACGCCGCCGACATCCACCAGTGGTTCCATTTCCGCCTGCAAGGTGCGCGTGGCGAAGCGGTGACGATGAAGTTCCTGAACGCCGGCGACGCCACCTACGCCAAAGGCTTCGAAGACTACAACGCTGCAGCCAGCTACGATGGCGAGAACTGGTTCCGCGTCCCGACCTCGTTCGATGGCCAGGTCATGACCATCAAGCACACGCCGCACAACGACAGCGTTTACTACGCATACTTCGAGCCATATTCGTGGGAACGCCACCTGCGCCTGCTGGGCGAAGTGGCAGAGAACCCGATCGCGCGCGTGCTCGATATCGGCTCCACCATCGACGGCCGCGACATGAACCTGGTCGTCATCGGCGAGCCGGAAGCTGAAAAGAAAATCTGGTTCATCGCCCGCCAGCACCCAGGCGAATCGATGGCCGAATGGTTCACCGAAGGCCTGATCGATTCCCTGCTGGACGACGCCAACCCGATCGCGCGCAAGCTGCTGCAGCGCTGCTGCTTCTACATCGTGCCGAACATGAATCCGGACGGTTCGATCCGCGGCAACTTGCGTACCAACGCAGCCGGCGCCAACCTGAACCGCGAATGGATGACGCCATCGCTGGAGCGCTCGCCGGAAGTGCTGTGCGTGAAAGAGAAGATCCACGAAACCGGCGTCGACATGTTCTTCGACATTCACGGCGATGAAGCGCTGCCTTACAACTTCGTGGCCGGTAACGAAATGCTGGAGAACTTCACGCCGGAGCAGATGGCGCGCCAGAAGAACTTCATCAACCGCTACAAGGATGCTTCGCCGGACTTCCAGGATGCCGTGGGCTATGCGCCTTCCAAGTACAAGGAAGACATGCTGACCCTGGCCTCCAAGTACATCGGCCACCACTTCAAGGTGTTGTCGCTGACGCTGGAAATGCCGTTCAAGGACAACGCCGACCTGCCGGTTCCGACCGTGGGCTGGAACGGCGCCCGCAGTGCGGCACTGGGCGCCGCGATCCTGCAGCCGATCCTGCTGTCGCTGGACGAGTAAGCAGATGGGCGTCGAGATCGAACGCAAATTCCTGGTGAAGGGCGATGGCTGGCGTACGCAAGGCGAGCCGGTGCTGCTGCGCCAGGGCTATTTGTCCTCGCACGCGGAGCGCACCGTGCGCGTGCGGATCGAGGGTGAGCGGGCGGTCTTGACGATCAAGAGCAAGAACGTGGGCGCGGCGCGCGGAGAATGGGAGTATCCCGTTCCTGTCGCCGACGCCGCCGAACTGCTGGACCGGCTGTGCGAACGGCCGCTGATCGAGAAGTACCGCCGCCGTATCCCATACGGCGGCTTTGTGTGGGAAGTGGACGAGTTCCTCGGCGAGAATGCCGGCCTCGTCGTCGCCGAGATCGAATTGCCGGCAGAGGACGCCCAGTTCGATAAGCCGGACTGGGCAGGCGAGGACGTCACACACGATTTGCGCTACCTCAATTCCAACCTGATTAAGCAGCCGTATTCCACTTGGAAGTGATCGAGGGGCGGCGTATGCTGGATGCATGGACGAAGACCACAACTCCCGCCTTGCTCGCATCGAGGCAATCCTTCCGACACTGGCTACCAAGGCCGACCTGGAGTCGTTGCGCGGTGATATCGCACGTTGGATGCTTGTGACGGCGGTAGGCTTCTTTGTCGGCCTTTCCGGCTTGATTTTTGCCGCAGCCAATATGTTGGCCCGTCCAGTTGCGACAGCGCCGCCGGCAGCGACAATGCAATGCCAGCCATGCGCACCACCACAGGCTGCGTTGCCCCAGGAAAAAAGCCCGCATTAATTTGCGGGCTTTTGCTTTAGTGGAAGTGCTCGGTGCCGGTGGCAGCGTCTTCCGGCATTTCTGCGTGGACCAGCTCGCCTGAGGGATCGGCGAAGAGGGGCGCGCCGCAGTCATCGCAATATTCCGCGACATACTTCTCGCCCAGCTTCTTCACTTGGGACAAGCCGGCGGCATTCAGGTGCTCGACGATTTCCTCGACCGGCGTGCGCGGCTTGAGCAGTTCGGCCATGCTGCCGGACAAGCCTTCTGCCGGCGTGCCTTCTTCGTCTTCCTGGCCGTACAGCGGCCATACCACGCCGTACATCACATCGCTGTCGGAACGGCGGGTGAAAGCGACGCGGTATTCGTCTACCTGGCCATCTGGCGCGGACTCATCGCCGAAACCGGCGATCACGGCGCGCAGGTCGGACGGCTCGCAAGCCAGCGAGTGCGTCAGGTAATGCACGGCAGCGCGGATCGAGACCGGGCGAATCAGCTTGTCGGCTTCGCGGCAGCCGGTGTAATAGGCTTCGGGCAACAGCAACTCGATGCCGCAGCCAGGCAGCAGGCGCGCCACGGTCGGCGTGGCTTGCGTAGTCCATGCGGCCAACGCATCGCGGCGTGCTTCGGCCTGGGCTGCATGGTGCGCAGGCATCTGCCAGCGGAACATCGGACCATTGTGCGGCGCCACCACAGCCACCATCAGGTAGCGGGTATCGGCCAGGAAGGGCGCGGTTTCGGCCTGCTTGGCATCGGATTTGACGGCCTGGCCTTTCAGCGCAGCCTGCGCCAGCTTGTGCACCTTCGAATAGGCCTCGGCGTGGGTGCGCGGCAGCTGGTCGATCGAATACAGGGTGGACGACATCGCCATATGGGTGCCATCGGCCAGCAGGTGGGCGGAGAAATGCGCCGACAGGGTGTTCAGGATGTCGGCCGGAATCTGGCCCGAGGCGATCGAGAAGCGGGTCCAGGCCAGCACCGGAGCGGCCACCAGCAGGATGTCGTATTCGCGCGATTCGCCGTCGACTTCCACCACGATGGAGTCGGATTCGCTGACTGCTTCCACGCTGTCCATCAGGATGTCGTAGGCAGGCAAGTCCACGCTGAACAGCGAGTTCAGTGCCGAGTCGACAGTATCCTGATGTCCTGTGCGCAGCAGTTTGTGCAGTTGGGCATCCAGCACCCGTTCCCAGTTACGCTCTTCAATGCGGCTGGCGGCCTGGCCCAGGGCTTGGGCGAGGGAGATAAGGCGCTGGCTGTCGGCAGATAATTTATGGGTTGAATCTTTGGATGGGCGACGCATAGCGCTTTTCTTA
>CAMLSG010000186.1 GCA_946482635.1 uncultured Duganella sp. | reverse complement strand
GCCAGGCCGGCCAGGGCGGCGTTGCGCAGCGAAGGCAGTTCCATGTAGCGCACGCTGCGGTACAGGGTGAGCGCCAGCAGCGACACTTGCAGCGGCTCGGCCGTGGTCTCGTGGCTGTGCACCAGCAGGCCCAGGCAGCCGAGGTAGATCAGCACCGCGGCATCGGCCAGGGTGCGCCCGAAATCGTTGGGCTCGGGCTGGCCGCCAAAGGCCAGGCGCAGCGGCTGCGCTTCCGGACGGCGGCCCAGGTTGAAGGTGGCGTACCAGACCGCCATCACGCCCAGCAGGAACACGCCAAGGGTGGCCACGCGGGCGCCCAGCACGTCGCCGACGGCCCAGCCGAACAGCTTGATGCCCAGCGCCCCCAGCCAGAACGCCAGCGGCCCTTCGTCGGTGATCGACAGGCCGACGATATTGGGCCACAGCCAGTCTTGCCAACTGCCGTGCGCCATGGTCCACATCACGCCGAAGCTGGCCGCGTCATCGTTCTTCCACGGCTCGCGCCCGATCAGTCCCGGCAGGATGTACAGCAAGCCGAGGGCAAAAAACGCCCAGCGGGGCAGGGTGCGGGTGGCGGCGGCGGGCAGACGGACTGGCTTCATCGGTCAGGCTTATTCTTTGGAAAGCTGGAGTATGACGGGTAAAAAGAAAAAAGGCAGCCGCAGCTGCCTTTTTTTTCGCTGCAACGGGGATTAGCCGTTTGCAACTGCGGTCTTGGAACCGACTTTGCCGAACTTCTGGCGGAATTTTTCCACGCGACCGGCGGTGTCGACGATCTTGTGCTGGCCGGTGAAGAACGGGTGCGATTCGGAGGAAACCTCGATCTTCACCAGTGGGTACTCTTTACCTTCGTGGGTCGCGGTGTCGCGGGTCTGGATGGTCGAGCGGGTGATGAACTTGAAGTCGCAGGACACGTCGTGGAACAGGACTTCGCGGTAATCTGGATGGGTATCAGCTTTCATGCTTTTCTCTCAATGTTGGTAGCCAAACAGCACTTCGTCGGTCCTTACTGCCTCTCGACCCGATTGCCGCTCACTTGCCAGGGTTTAAATGAACTCGCGATTATAGCGTAAAAAAAAAGGGGACGTAACACATTATTCGCCGGGCGAATAATGTGTTACGTCCCCTTTTTGAGGCGGGCTTAGCCGCCGCGGCGCATCATCTCGAAGAACTCGCCGTTGTTCTTGGTGGCGCGCATCTTGTCGAGGATGAACTCCATCGCCTCGATCTCGTCCATCGAGTACAACAGCTTGCGCAGGATCCAGATCTTCTGCAGCTGGTCGGCCTTGATCAGCAGTTCTTCGCGGCGGGTACCCGACTTGTTCAGGTTGATGGCCGGGTAGACGCGCTTCTCGGCCAGGCGGCGCTCCAGGTGCACCTCCATATTGCCGGTACCCTTGAATTCTTCGTAAATCACGTCGTCCATGCGCGAACCGGTTTCGATCAGCGCGGTGGCGACGATGGTCAGCGAGCCGCCTTCTTCCACGTTACGCGCGGCGCCGAAGAAGCGCTTCGGGCGCTGCAGCGCGTTGGCATCCACACCGCCGGTCAGCACCTTGCCCGACGCCGGGATCACGGTGTTGTAGGCGCGCGCCAGGCGGGTGATCGAGTCCAGCAGGATCACCACGTCTTTTTTCATCTCGACCAGGCGCTTGGCTTTTTCCAGCACCATCTCGGCCACCTGCACGTGGCGGGTGGCCGGTTCGTCGAAGGTCGATGCCACCACTTCGCCGCGCACCGAGCGCTGCATCTCGGTCACTTCCTCTGGACGTTCGTCGATCAGCAGCACGATCAGGGTCACGTCCGGGTGGTTGGTGGTGATGGCGTGCGCGATATGCTGCAGCATCACGGACTTGCCGGACTTGGGCGACGCCACCAAGAGGCCGCGCTGGCCTTTGCCGATCGGCGCCACCAGGTCGATGATACGGCCGGTGATGTTCTCGGTGCCGGCCATGTCGCGCTCGAGGCGCAGCGGCACGGTCGGGTGCAGCGGGGTCAGGTTCTCAAACAGGATGCGGTGCTTGGACGCTTCCGGCGATTCGCCGTTGACCTTGTCCACCTTCACCAGGGCGAAATAGCGCTCGCCATCCTTCGGGGTACGCACTTCGCCTTCGATCGAATCGCCGGTGTGCAGGTTGAAGCGGCGGATCTGGGACGGGGAAATGTAAATATCGTCGGTCGACGCCATGTAGGAGGCGTCCGGCGAGCGCAGGAAGCCGAAGCCGTCAGGCAGGACTTCCAGGGCGCCGTCGCCGAAAATCTGTTCGCCGGCCTTGGCGCGCTTTTTCAGGATCGCGAACATCAGTTCCTGCTTGCGCAGGCGGGCCGCATTGTCGATATCGAGGCTGATTGCCATTTCCAGCAAAGCTGAAACGTGCATAGCCTTAAGTTCAGAAAGGTGCATAGCTGTTTGAGTGTCCCGTGACGGGAAAGTAAGGGTAGGGGAGGGAACTACGTGGGTTCTTTTAATTAAAGGGAAAGGTTTTTGGGCGCTTTCCCTGCCATCAGGCGGGCTGCGGGCGCAGCACCGCCTATCTTACATCAAATATTGCTGTCGATGAAAGAGGTCAGTTGACCTTTTGCCATCGCGCCGACTTTTTGTGCGGCTGGCACGCCGTTTTTGAACAGGATCAGGGTCGGGATGCCGCGGATGCCGAACTTGCCTGGCACGGCCTGGTTGCTGTCCACGTCCAGCTTGGCGATGGTCAGCTTGCCGTCGTATTCCTTGGCCACTTCTTCCAGGATCGGGGCGATGCTCTTGCAAGGGCCGCACCATTCGGCCCAGAAGTCCACCAGCACAGGGCGGTCGGCCTTCAGCACGTCGGACTCGAAGGAGGCATCGGTAATGTGTTTGATCAGGTCGCTCATATTTTTCCTTAGTTGAGTGTTCGCCCGGGAATATCCCTTGCTGTTATCGCCCATCTGGCGACGAACTGCGCTAATTCAATACTGGGAAGTCAAGCGGGAATCAGGGCGGGAATGGCCCAAATAATAACCGATTTTTCCAGCCTGTGTACTCCCGCTCACGCCTACGGCCGCGCCTGTGTCAACCTTGGGGTCAGACCCTTTGCTTGCTTTGCTTGCCACGAGCTCAACTGTCGCATGCACGAGCTTGTGTCAACCAAAGAGCCTGACCCCAGGGTTGACACGGGCTCAGGCGGGGCGGCGGGCGGCGGCCTGGGCCAGCAGCTCGGCCAGGGCGGCGGCGGTGGCGGGCTTGGCCAGCGTGCCCAGGAGGGCCAGGCCGTGCGCGCGCGCCAGCGTTTCGGCGGCCTGGCGGATGCCGGCGTCCATGCCGGACAACAGGGCGACCGCGCCGCCAAAATGGCTGTCGGCCGCCTTGCGCAGGAATTCGATGCCGTCCATGTCGGGCATCGACAGGTCGCACACCAGCAGGTCGGGCCGGTATTGCGGCAGCGCCAGCAAGGCCTGGCGGGCGTCGCTTTCGCTGCGCACATTGAGCTGGCCGAGGTCTTCCAGCATGTCGGCCAGCATGCTCAGCATGAAGGGGTCGTCGTCGACCAGCAGGATGCGCAGGGGCGTGGTGGGGGGCTCAGTCATCGTCGGCAAAGGTGGTGTTGGTCATGATGTGCTCGCTCACCGCGTGCAGCAGCGGCCACAGGCGGTCGAGCACGCTGCGCGCGGCGGCCGCTTCGGCTTCGGGCGCCAGCTGTTCCAGCTGCAGGCACAGCTCGGCCATGCCGAGGGCGCCGACGGCGCGCGCGCTGCTCTTGATGCGGTGGCCCAGCTCGCGCACTTTCTGCAGCTCGCCGGCGGCCAGCGCGGCTTCCATTTCAGTAAAGCCCGCTTCGCTGGTTTGCAGGAACTTGAAGGCGAACTTGCGGATCTTTTGCGGGTGGTAGCCCAGGAGCTGGGCCAGCACCGACAGGTCGATCACGGCCGGGTCGCCGGCCAGCGTGGGGCGGAAGGCGGCGCGCCGCGGCAGCGGCGCCGCGCTGCCGCTGGCGTCGCCGGCGCCGGCCTCGCGCTCGGGCAGCCAGCTGGCGATCTTCTGGTACATCAGGGCCGGCTGGATCGGCTTGGCGATGAAGTCGTCCATGCCGGCCTGCAGGCAGCGCTCGCGGTCGTCCTTGGTGGCGGTGGCGGTCATGGCCAGCACGCGGGTGGCGGCCAGGGCCGGGTCGGCGCGGATGCGGCGCGTCGCTTCCAGGCCGTCCATCAGCGGCATCTGCACGTCCATCAGCACGCAGTCGAATTCGGCCTGGTGCAACAGGTCGAGCGCTTCGGCGCCGTTGTTGGCCAGGCATACCGAGGAGCCGGCTTCTTCCAGCATCTCGAGCGCGATCTGCTGGTTGAAGGTGTTGTCTTCCACCAGCAGGATGCGCGCGTCCTTCAGCGCCTGCATGGCCGCCGTGCTGCGCGCGCTGTCCAGCAGGGCGGCGGCAGCGGCGTTGACTTCATTGATCACGTCGGGCAGGCCGCGCGGCGAGACGCCGAGGCGGGCCGTGAACCAGAAGGTGCTGCCGGCGCCGGGCGCGCTGCGCACGCCCACTTCGCCGCCCATCAGCTGCGCCAGCTGTTTGCAGATCGCCAGGCCGAGCCCGGTGCCGCCGTATTCGCGCGTGATGGCCGTGTCGGCCTGCTGGAAGGCCTGGAACAGCTTGCCCTGCTCGGCTTCCGACAGGCCGATGCCGTGGTCGCGCACTTCAAAGCGCAGCAGGCAGGCCTGCTCGTCGGCCAGCAGCTGGCGCACGCTGACTTCGATGCTGCCCTGCTCGGAAAACTTGATCGCGTTGTTGACGTAGTTGATCAGGACCTGGCCCAGGCGCAGCGGGTCGCCGCGCAGCACCGGCGGCAGCGCCGGGTCGATGTCGAAGGCCAGGCGCAGGCCGCGGCTGGCGGCCTTGGGCGCCACCACCGTGGTCAGGGTCTGGATCACGTGGTCGAGCGAGAAGTCGACGTCCTCGATTTCCAGCTTGCCCGCTTCGATCTTCGAGATGTCGAGGATGTCGTCGATGATGCGCAGCAGGTGCTCGCCGGCGAAGCGGATCTTTTCCAGGTAGTCGCGCTGGCGCGGCTCGAGCTCGGTCTTCAGCGCCAGGTAGGCCATGCCGATCACGCCGTTCATCGGGGTGCGGATTTCGTGGCTCATCTTGGCCAGGAACTGGCCTTTCGCGGCGCTCGCCTCTTCGGCCTGCTGGCGCGCCTCTTCCAGCTGGGCGGTGCGCTGCGCCACCCGCTCTTCCAGGTGTTCGTTCAGTTCGCGCAGGGCGCGCTCGTTGGCCTTGCTGTCCGAGATGTCGATCGCCATGCAGATCAGGTAGGCCGGCGCGCCGTGCGCGTCGTACACCGGCTTCTTGAAGGTGCGCAGCTGGCGCGCCTGGCCCAGGGCCGGGTTCCAGATGGTTTCCTCGAAGTCGATCAGGGCGCGCCCGGCAAACGCTTCCAGGTCGCGCGCGCGGAAGGCGGCCGCTTCTTCCGGCGCGTGGAACACGCTGTAGTCGCCGTTGTTCAGTTCGTCGAAGGTGTAGCCGAACTGCTGCTCGCAGGCGCGGTTCATCAAGAGCATGCGGCTGTCCTTGTCCTTGATGAACAGGCCGATCGGCATCATCTGGATGATTTCCTGCAGCCGCTGCTCGCCCTGGCGCAACGCGTCTTCGCTGCGCTTCCTGTAGGTGATGTCGGTCAGGCTGGCCACCAGCATGCTGCCCGGGCCGTGCTCGTCGCGCAGCGGCTCGACGTTGACCGACAGCCAGCAGGTGTCGGCGCCGGCGCCCGCGGCCGGCACTCCCATCACCACGTCGCGCACCGCCTGGCCGGAGGCGAGGGCCTGCGCCACCGGGTGCTCGGGCGCGGAAAAGCGGCGCCCGTCTTCGTGCACGCCGTCCCACTGGCCGGCGCCGCGTGCGGCGGCGCGCCCCAGCATGCGGCTGGCGGCGGCATTGCATTCGACGATATTGCCGGCCGCGTCGAACACCAGCAGGCCGTTGGTGACGGCATTGAAGACGGAAGCGAGGCGCTGGTTGGAGTGGCGCAGCGCCAGTTCGGCCAGGCGGCGGTCGGTGATGTCGGTCACCATGGTCAGGGTGCCGGCATAGCTGCCGTTGTCGGCGTTGACGGTGGTGGTCGAGAGCAGGGCCCACAGCGAGGAGCCGTCCTGGCGGTAGAAGCGCCCTTCGGCCGGCTCGGGCGGGGTGGCCGGCGCGCCGCCGTGCTGGCGCGCCGCCAGCACGGCCGGGCACTCGGGATCCATGAAGTCGGCCATCGGGCGCCCCAGCATGTGCTCGACTTCGTAGCCCAGCATGCGCGCCATGGTCGGGTTGACGAAGCTGGTCTGGTCGGCGGCGTCGCACATCCAGATCCCTTCGGCCGCAGTCTGCACGATCAGGCGGTAGCGCTCGGAGGATGCCTGCAGCGCTTCTTCGGCGCGCTGGCGCTGGGTCATGTCGCGCAGCGACAGCACCACCAGGCCCCGGCCGGCCAGCTGGATCGGCGCCAGGTGCACCATGGCCGGGAAGTAGCTGCCGTCCAGGCGGCGCGCGGTCAGCACCCGGCCCGGCATGCGCGCGCGGGCAAACAGTTCGCGCGGGCGGCCCGGGGTGTCGCGCATCACGTCCGGGATCAGCACTTCCATCGAAGCGCCGGCCAGGGTGCCCGCTTCGGCGGCAAACACCGCTTCGGCCGCTTCGTTGGCCTGGCGCACCCGGCCGGCGCGCTCGGCCACCAGCAGGGCGCCGGGCAGGGCGCCCAGCATGGCGGCCATGCGCGCCAGTTCGTCGGCGCTGCGGTCGGAAATGTCGCCCAGGGTGCCGGACATGCGCAAGGGACGGCCGGCGGCGTCGCGCGCCAGCACCATGCCGCGCGCCAGCACCCAGGTCCAGCTGCCGTCGCGGCAGGCCATGCGGAATTCCATGGTGAACGGGGTGCGCCCCACCGCCGGCTGGTCGAGCGCGCCAATCTCGGCGGCGATGCGGGCGCGGTCGTCCGGGTGCACCAGCTGCAGCCACTGCTCGACGTTGGCCGGGCGCAGCGCGCCCGGCGCGTAACCGAGGATCTCGCAGTAGCGCGGCGACAGGTGCAGGGCCGGGCGCTGCGGCTGCCAGTTCCACGAGCCTTCGCCGGCGCCTTCCAGCGCGAAGCTGGCAATGCGCTCGGCGTCGCCCACCCGCACTTCGGCGCCGCGCAGGGCGCGCGAGACGCGCAGCAGGCGCCACAGGGCGGCCCCGGCCAGCAGGGCCAGCGCCACGCCCAGCGCATAGTGCCAGGTCGGGGTGGCGGGGGCGTCATGGTAGAGGAAGCCGTCCAGCTTGAAGTCGGCCGGCAGCAGGCCGGCGCCGGCATAGCGCTCGGCAATGCCCTGCCAGCGCAGCGGGTTGCTGTAGCCTAGTTCAATCAGGTGCTGTTCCAGCAGCGGCGTGACCTGGGCCGCCTCCCACAGCAGCTCTTCGCGCGGCTTGCGCTCGGGATAGCGGGCCCGGATCAGGTCGACCAGTTCATTGGGATGCTCGAGCGCGTAGCGCCAGCCCTTCAGGGTGGCGTCGCGCAAGGCGCGGGCGCGCGCCGGGTGCTCGCGCAGTTCGCTCTCGGTGGTGTACAGGTTGTCGCCGTAAAAGTCGATGCCGGCGCTGCGCGGCTGCAGGATCTCGTAGCGCAGGCCGGCGCGTTCCAGCGCATACGGCGTCGCGCCCAGGTCGCTGGACATGGCGTCGACGCGGCCGGCCAGCAAGTCGTCCGTGCCGCGCCGGCCCGGCACGATGGTCAGCTGCGCCAGCGGCACCTGCGCCTGCTGCAGGTAGACCCGCAATTCCTCGCCGTCGGGGCCGAGCGCCACGCGCGCGCCCGGCCAGGGCCGGCGCCGGCCCGCCTCGTCCAGGCGCAGCGCCAGCACGGTCGGCGAATGCTGGAACACGGAGGCCAGCAGCACCACCGGGGCGCCGGCCGCGCGCCGCAGCAGCAGCGCAGCATTGCCGACCCCGTACTGGGCGCCGCCGTCCAGCACGAACTGCAGCGGGTCTTGCCCCGTCTGGGCTTCGCGCAGCGTCACGTCCAGCCCGGCGTCGCGGTAATAGCCCTTGGCCTGGGCCGCGTAATAGCCGGCATAGGAGAACTGGTGCTGCCACCTGAGCTGGACGGTGACGGCTTCGGCCGCGTGCGCGGCAGGCAGGAGCGGCAGGGCAAGGATGGCCAGCAGGCAGGCGCCGCCGCGCAGCATGGCGCGCGCGCACAGGCGGCGGGCGCGTTGGCGCACGCGGGCAGGAACAGGCGGGGCGGCTTTCTGGCTCAGTGGCGACAAGGCTTCCCTTTCTGGCCAGCGCGGGGGCGCTGGCGTGCGGTCAACTATAGCATTGCTCAGGCGGGGACGCTGCCGCCAAATTGGTAGCGATGGCCCGGATGCCACATGGTGGCCAGCGAGGCGACGCGGCCGGCCGACTGGGTCTGGCGCTTCAGCACCAGGCAGGGCTGGCGCGCATCCATGGCCAGCATCTCGGCAATCTCGCGCGGCGGCGCCAAGGCTTCTATGCTGTAAGTGGCGGCCTGCAGCGGCGCCGCCCGCACCAGGTATTCGTTGGGCGTGGTGTGGGTGAAGTCCTGCGCCATGTAGTCGGGCGCGCAGAGCGGGTTGACCCAGCGGTCTTCCACCTGGATCGGCACCCCGTTTTCAAAGTGCACGATGACCGAATGGTACAGCTCGTGGCCGGGCGGCAAGTCGAACGCCTTGCCCAGCAGGTCGCTGGCCTTGCCGCGCTCGAGCAGCTGCAGCGCGCTGCGGTGGGCGTGGCCGCGCGCCCGCACTTCGTCGGCAATGCTCTTGATCTCCAGCAGGGTGGCCTGGACTTTTTGCGGCGCGACATAGGTGCCGGCGCCCTGGCGGCGCGTCAGCACCCCTTGCGCCGTCAGTTCGCGCACGGCGCGGTTGACGGTCATGCGCGAGACGCCGAACTGCTTGACCAGGGCTTGCTCGGAAGGAATCACGGCGCCTTCCTTCCAGGCCCCGGCGGCAATTTGCGCCAGCAGGAAATCCTTGATGCGTTGAAAGATGGGGGTGTCGTGTTGTTGGTGTTCTTCCAAGCCGTCCTCCGGATGAGTGCGGCGATTGTAGCATTCGGGAATTCAATAGCAAGCGGCGGAGTGCCGGCGGCCGGCGCCCTGCCTAGCATGGTGGCATACTATCGACTGGAGCTTGCAATGACCCCGATGAAGCCGAATTCCCGTTTCCTGAACGACAATGAACGCTGGGCCGCCGTGCAGGCGCGCGACAGCGCCGCCGACGGCCAGTTCTATTATTCTGTGCGCACCACCGGCGTGTTCTGCCGCCCCTCCTGCGGCGCGCGCCCGGCCCTGCGCGAGAACGTGGCCTTCCATGCCTCGATCGCGGCGGCCGAGGCGGCCGGCTTCCGCCCCTGCAAGCGCTGCAAGCCGGACCAGCCGCCGCTGGCCGAGCGCCACGCGGCCATGGTGGCCGAGGTGTGCCGCCTGATCGATGCTTCGGAAGTGGCGCCCGACCTTGACGCGCTGGCCACTGCCGGCGGCATGAGCCGCTTCCACTTCCACCGCGTGTTCAAGGCCCAGACCGGGCTGACGCCGAAAGCCTATGCGGCGGCGGCGCGCGCGCGGCGCATGCAACAGGGGCTGGCCGACCAGGCTTCCGTGACCGATGCCATTTACGCGGCCGGCTTCAATTCCAGCGGGCGCTTTTATGCCGCCACCCCGGGCGCGCTGGGCATGACGCCGTCGGCCTGGCGCGCGGGCGGGCGCGGGGCGGTGATCCGCTTTGCCATCGCCCAGTGCTCGCTGGGGGCGATCCTGGTGGCCAGCACCGAACGGGGCATCTGCTGCATCCTGCTGGGCGACGATCCGCAGGCGCTGGCGCACGACCTGCAGGACCGCTTCCCGCAGGCCGAGTTGCGCGGGGCCGAGACCGATTACGAACAGGTGGTGGCGCGCGTGATTGCCTTCGTCGAGGCGCCGCAGATCGGGCTCGACCTGCCGCTCGACGTGCGCGGCACGGCCTTCCAGCAGCGCGTGTGGCAAGCCTTGCGCGAGATTCCGGCCGGCGCGACGGTCAGCTATGCCGAACTGGCGGAGCGCGTCGGGGCGCCGAACGGGGCGCGGGCGGTGGCGGGCGCTTGCGCGGCCAATGCGATTGCGGTGGCGATTCCCTGCCATCGGGTGGTGCGCAACGATGGCTCGATCTCGGGCTATCGCTGGGGCGTGGAACGCAAGGCGGCCTTGCTGGAACGCGAGGCGGAGGCGGCGACCGAGGCTGCGGCATGATGGGCGACCTGTTCGCACCGCCGCTGGCTGCGGCGGCCGGGGCGCGCGCGGCTTTCGATTGGCCGCGCATTGCTGGCGACCTGGATGAATTTGGCTGTGCGCTGGTGCGGGGTGTCTTGTCGCCTGCCGAGTGTGCGGGGCTGGCGGCGGGCTACAGCCGGCCGGAATTCTATCGCAGCCGGGTCGTCATGCAGCGGCATGGGTTTGGCAAGGGGGAATACCAGTATTTCCGTTATCCCTTGCCTGATCTGGTCGCCGAGTTGCGCTCGTCCATGTATCCGCCGCTGGCATCCATCGCCAATCGCTGGTACGCGGCCATGGGGCTGGAGCCGCGCTTCCCTTCGGAGCATGCGGACTTCGTCGCGCGCTGCCATGCGGCGGGGCAGCTGCGGCCGACGCCCTTGCTGCTCCAGTATGGGGCGGGCGATTACAACTGCCTGCACCAGGACCTGTATGGCGAGCATGTGTTTCCGCTGCAGGCGGCCTTCCTGCTGTCGCAGCCGGGCCGCGATTTCGAGGGCGGCGAATTCGTGCTCACCGAGCAGCGCCCGCGCATGCAGTCGCGCGTGGAAGTCGTTCCTTTGCAGCAGGGCGATTGCGTGATCTTTCCGGTCTTTCATCGGCCGGTGGCGGGCGCGCGCGGTACTTTCCGCGTCAATATGCGCCACGGCGTCAGCCGCCTGCATGCAGGCCACCGCCATACGCTGGGCATCATTTTCCACGATGCCGAGTGAGGACATCCGGAACGGGTTCGCGATTCGGGTGCTAAAACAAATTGTCTGAAACTGTGTCTGAAACTGTCTGAAACCGTTCTGAAATTGTCTGAACTTGGGTTTCTCTCGCTTGTCAAAGACGTACTTGAACAAGCGGGAGGAAATCATGGGCTGCAAACTTGTTTCTGTTCAAATCTCGAGTGAACTGTTCCTCGAACTGGCGAATTATCT
>CAMLSG010000185.1 GCA_946482635.1 uncultured Duganella sp. | reverse complement strand
CCCCTCAAAAGTATCCTTGCACCGCCATGTAGAACGATTGAAATCGTCCATGAAGTACAAGGAGACATAAGTGAAGCACAGCAATAAGTTGAAATATACCGTCCTGGTTGCGTCCCTGGTAGCGGCATTCCCGGGGCTCACGATGGCACAGTCTGGGGAAGACAAGAACGTCCAGCGCGTCATTGTGACGGGCTCGAACATCAAACGCGTCGATCAGGAAACAGCATCCCCGGTCCAGATCCTGTCGCGCCAGGAAATCGAACAAAGCGGCGCGCAGACCGTTGCGCAAATCCTCGACAACCTGACCAGCAACGACCGCGGCGCCATCAGCGACCTTGGCGGCACCAATTCCTGGGCCAGCGGCGCCACCGGCGTCTCGCTGCGCAACCTCGGCACGGGCGCAACGCTGGTCCTGCTGAATGGCCGGCGTCTCTCCTCCTATGGTTTCGCGGACGGGCTGCAATCGAACTTCGTCAACATCGACTCCATTCCAAGCGACGTCATCGAACGCGTCGAGATCCTCAAGGACGGCGCTTCGGCGATTTATGGTTCCGACGCCGTGGCCGGTGTCGTCAACATCATCACCCGCAAGAATTATCAGGGCGTCGGGGTAAAGGCCTCGGCCCAGCAGTCGCTCAAGCGTTCCTTCCTCGACCACGAACGCAAGGCATCGATCGTCGGCGGTATCGGCGACTTCGAGGCCGATGGCTATAACGCTTTCGCCCACCTCGAAGTCTACTCGCGCGGCAAATTTACCGATCGGCAGGTCCGCCCGCTGCTTCCCGACTGGTTCATCCGCATGAACCCGGACCGCGATGCGACGTCCACCGGTTCAATTCCCGGCAACTATGTCGGTCGCTACCCCGCCAACTATCACGATCCTGCGCTGGCGGGCAAATCGATCAATGTCGCGGCCCCTGGCTGCGCGCCGGAGAACCTGCGGGGCGGCCTGTGCTTCTATGATTACTGGCAGGATTCCCTGGCCCGTGCACCTGCCGAACGCGTCACCTTCCTGGGTTCGGGACGGCTCAAGCTTTCCGGCGAGATGACGGCCTACGGCGAGTTGCAGCTCGCTAAAACCCGCAACAACTACAATACTGCGCCTCCGCGCAGCAATGTCACGGGCGTTCCCTTGTCCTGGTACGACTCGATCAGTGGCCAGATGCAGTACTTCACCGATCCCAAACTGCCGGTCGGCCACCCGAACAACCCCTACGACTTCCCTATCGGCCTGAACTACCGCTTCGCCGATGACCGCGACATGTTCAAGAATGTCGGCTCCTCGGAACAGTTCCGCGCGCTGGCCGGCATCCAGGGTTCGAACCTTGGCTGGGAGTGGGATGGCGCAATCGGCCATATGGGTTCCAAGGCCCGCCAGCGCCAGCATCTGTATCGCGACCGCTACGGCTACTACGATGCGATTGTCAGCGGCGCCTACAAGTTCGGCCAACAGAATGACCGGGCCCTGCTGGAAACCATGTTCCCCGAAATGGGGTCGCATGGCGAGTACCGCCAGACCTTCATGGATTTCAAGGCCAACCGCGAGCTGTTCATGCTCGGCGGCGGACCACTGCAAATTGCAACCGGCGTCGACCTGCGCCACGAAAACTTTGAGCACCAGAGCAGCGACAACGTGCTGGCAGCGCGCATCGTCCAGTTCAGCGGCGTGAAGATCAATGGCTCGCGCAATGTCGCAGCCGCCTTCGTTGAGCTTGCGGCCCCCTTCACCAAGCAGCTGGAAGCCAGCTTTGCCCTCCGCGGCGACAAGGTGATCGACCAGGCTGGCGCCGTCGTGCCCAAGCTTGGCCTGCGCTATAAGGTGAACGACATGCTGATGGTGCGCGGCACCGCCTCCAAAGGCTTCCGCGCGCCAAGCCTGCCGGAGACCGGCAACGGCGGCGCTTCCTGGTTCAACAACGGCTACAACGATCCGAAGCGCTGTGCTGCCGCCACCGAACTCAGGAACGTGCTGAATACCGGCAACGCGGCCGACAAGAACCTGGCCCTGACCGCCTATGCGCTGGGATGCTCGGTCAGCTTCCCGTCCGCAGTCACGCCGAATCCCAACCTGAAGCCGGAATATACCAACAGCTTCACGGCGGGACTGGTGCTGCAGCCGGTGCGCGAACTCAGTTTTACCATCGACTACTACAACATCAAGCGCCGCGACGAAATTGCCGTCAAGAGTATCGACCAGACCCTCGCCAACGAAGACAGGCTGGCCGGGCTGGTGGAACGCGATCCGCTGACGACCCAGGACCTGGACATCGCACGCCGCGCCTTCGAGCTGTCCGGCAGGAACATCGGCTTCCCGATTGGCCCGATCAGGACCATCGCGGCGCAGTACGAGAACTACGGCAAATCACGCGTTTCCGGTCTCGACCTGGACGCCAAGGGACGCTGGAACTTCGGCGAATGGGGTACCTTCAACGTGGGCCTTGAATTGAACCGCCAATTCAAATACCAGAACTGGGACAGCTTCACCAACGCCTACACCGAGAACTATGTCGGCTATCGCGGCATACCGCGCACGCGCGCCATCGCCAAGATGTCGTGGGAAAAGGGCCCGTTCATCGCCGGGCTGCGCGCGAACTATACGGATTCCACCAAGCTTGCATGGGGCGCACTTGATTCGACCAGCAGCATCGAAGGATGCGAAGACCGTGGCGTGAGCAAGGACGAATGCCGCATTGCCTCGGACACGACGGTCGACCTGTGGACCCGCTATGCATTCCGCCCTGGCACTACGCTGTCGGCGAACGTGTTCAACCTCTTCGACCGCAAGGATCCCGTCAAGCTGTACCCCGGCAGCCCGCTGCCGCTGCGCTCGCGTACGCTGATGCTGACCGTTGAGCACAAATTTTGAGGAGAATGCGACACATGATTCCAATCAGGACAATAGGCCTGGTCGCGTCCGCCGCGCTGCTGTTCAGCGCGGCGGCGCATGCACAGTCCCCCGCGCCGACGCCGGACGCCGATCCTTACCTGTGGCTTGAGGAAGTAGGCTCCGACCGTGCTCTGGACTGGGTCAAACAGTGGAATGGCCTTACAACCAGCCAGCTGGACAAACTGCCCGGCATCCAGCAGACCATCAGCGCCATCCGCGAAGTCGTCGACTCGCGCGAGCGGATTCCTTTCGTAGAGAAGCAAGGCAAGTACCTCTACAACTTCTGGAAGGACGCCGAACACCCGCGCGGAGTACTGCGGCGTACCACGCTGGAGCGCTACAAGGCCGACGCACCGCAGTGGGAAGTGGTCCTGGATATCGACCGCCTGGCACGCGACGAAAAGGAGAACTGGGTATGGCATGGCATGGAGTGCCTGAAGCCGCATGCCGAGCGCTGCCTGTTCTCGCTCACCCGGGGCGGCGGGGATGCGCACGTCGTGCGCGAATTCGACACCCGTAGCCTGGGCTTTGTGCCGGCGGGCTTCTACCTTCCCGAGGCGAAGAGCGACGTCAACTGGGTGAGCCGGGATCGCCTGCTGGTCGCCACCGACTTCGGACCCGGCTCGCTCACCAGTTCGGGATACCCGCGCATCGTCAAGGAGTGGAAGCGCGGCACGCCGCTGCAGTCGGCAAAGCTGGTGTTCGAGGGCGAGCAGGCCGATATCAGCGTATCCGGCTATTCCGACCACTATCCGGGGTACAACCGCGAATTTGTGCTGCGCTATACCTCGTTCTTCACGAACGAACTGTACTTCCGCCATGCAGGGAAACTGGTCAGGCTGGATAAGCCAAACGGCGCAACGGCCTTCACCTTCAAGGACCAGCTCCTGCTCCGCCTGCGCGCGGACTGGAAGCTTGGGGATCGCCAGTACCAGCAAGGCTCGCTGTTGTCGATCGGCTTCTCGAGCTTCATGGCTGGCAAGCGCAACTTCACCGTCCTGTACCAGCCCGACGCTACGCGCTCGCTGCAATCGGTTGCCACCACCCGGAACGCCATCCTGCTGACCGAGTTGGTCAACGTGCGCAGCCAGGTGCAGGAGTTGCGCATGCAAAAGGGCAAATGGGAACAGCGCACGGTGGCTACGCCAGCCTTTGCCAACGTCTCCATTTCGTCGCTCGATTACCTGGATTCGGACCAGTACTTTGTGGTGCTGAACGACTTCCTCACTCCGACGTCGCTGCATCTTGGCCAGGTCGGTAGCGATAAGCGGCATCAGCTGAAATCGCAGCCAGCCTTCTTCGATGCTTCGGGCCTCAAGGTGGAGCAACACTTCGCCCCGGCCAAAGACGGCACGCGGATTCCGTACTTCGTCGTGATGCGCAAGGACCTCCAGTACGACGGCAACAATCCGACGCTGCTGTATGGCTATGGCGGATTCGAGATATCAATGAAGCCCTCCTACAACGCCACCGTCGGCCGCGCCTGGCTGGAAAAAGGCGGCGTCTACGTGCTGTCGAACATTCGCGGCGGCGGCGAGTTCGGGCCACGTTGGCACGAAGCCGCCCTGAAGGAGAAGCGTCAGGTATCGTATGACGACTTCATCTCAGTGGCGGAAGACCTGATTGCGCGGAAAATCACTTCGCCGCAGCACCTCGGCATCATGGGGGGAAGCCTTGGCGGCATGCTGGTTTCGGTCGCGGCCTTGCAGCGCCCGGAACTGTTCAACGCGGTCGTGAGCCAGGTGCCGCTGGCCGACATGAAGCGCTACCACCGGATGCTGGCCGGGGCCTCATGGATAGACGAGTATGGCGACCCGGATCGTCCTGAGGAATGGGATTACATCTCGCGCTACTCGCCCTACCACTTGCTAGACAAAAACCGCTCGTATCCGCCTGTGTTCTTCACCAGTTCGACCAGGGACGACCGCGTGCATCCGGCCCATGCCCGCAAGATGGTCGCGCGCATGAAAGAGCAAGGCCACCAGGTCCTGTATTGGGAGAATACGGATGGCGGCCATGGCGGCGCGGTGAACGGCGAACAGCAGGCCCGGCTCTATGGCATGGTCTACAGCTTCCTCTGGGATCGCTTGAAGTAACCCGGCTGGCAGCCACGCCGGGACGTGAAATCAAGTCCCGGCGCGGCTGGCCATGCGGCTGTATTCCGTCGGACTCATTCCCGTCACCGATTTGAACTGGCGGCTAAAGGCGCTGTGGTCGGTATAGCCGCATTCGTAAGCGATGTCAGCGATCCTGGCGTCCGGCTTCTTGTCGATGATCGCCTTGGCCGCCGAAAGCCTGCATTGAACCAGCATTTGACGTGGCGAGTGGTGGAAGACTTTCTGGAACACGCGCTCCACTTGCGAGAGCGATAGCCCTGCCTGCTCGGCCAACTCCTTAACGCACACATTCCGCTGATAGTTTTCGCGGATGTACTCCGCGATATGGGCGATCTGCCGGAATGCTGGATTCACGTCGTCGGGCAAGCCGAGGTCGCGTGACGTGCCGATCAGGCCGATAATCTTGCCCTTCGTGTCCTGGAGGGGCATTTTCCTGGTGATGCACCAACCGCGGCTGCGGCCAGGGTAGATGTGCAATTCCAGGTGCTTGTCGATAGAGGCCCCGCTATCGATCACCTTGCGGTCCTGGGCAAAGTAGGTTTCAGCCAGTCCCTGGGGAAACAGGTCCAACGCGGTCTTCCCAATCACCTCGTCCTTGTCCCGCGCCCCGCAGCGGCGCACCATGGTTCGGTTGATGCCGAAATAGCGCCCTTCCCTGTCCTTGACGAAAAAGGCAATGTCATTCAACCCGTCGAACATCGTCAGGATGGCGTCGATATTGATCGCCTCCAGTTCGCCAAAGCATGCCTGACTGATCATTCCCATTCCTCCAAAGCACGAAAAATGTTCACTTTGCATTGGCTTGGCAAAGATGGCAACGCTGCTGTTGCGCCCCGCACCCGGACACGGCCGGACTGTGCCGATTTCTGTGGATCCGCGATCGGAAACCCGCAAGCCGACAACAAGCAAGAGCGTTGCAATTTTGACGAAATTTCAAGTCAAACAAGCTCCGGTGCGCACAAACCATCCAACGTTGCATACACTGCAATTGTTTCAAAAGTTTATTAGAAGCATATGAATACCAACTGACGAGGACTGATCGCATGAAAATACCTGGCACGCACAAGGCATCGGCACTCCGCCGCTCCCAATGCTCCCACGCTGTATTACTCGCGCTTTGCAGCATGAGCTTTAATGCTTACTCGCAAACCATGCAGCGCGTGGAAATCACCGGCTCCAGTATCAAGCGCATCGAAGGCGAAGCGGCACTGCCGGTCGAAATCATCAAGCGCGAAGATATCGACAAGTCCGGCGTGACCACCGCTGCCGAACTGCTGCAAAAAATCTCCTCGAATGTGGGCGGCCTGACCGATGGCACCAGCGTCAGCGACGTCATGGGCGGCCAGCGCGGCTTTAACGGCGCCAACCTGCGCGGGCTCGGCGTCTCAAGCACCCTGGTGCTGCTGAACGGCCGCCGCCTCGCCAACTTCGCCAGCCCTGGCGACAACTCTGGTGTCGACCTGAACAACATCCCGGCCGGCGCCATCCAGCGCGTGGAAGTACTCAAGGACGGCGCATCGGCGATCTACGGCACCGATGCCATGGGCGGCGTGATCAACTTCATCACCCGCAAGGACTACCGCGGCGGCGATGCCAGCGTGTATGCGCTACGCACGGATGAAGGCGGCGGCGGCAAACGGTCAGCCTCGCTATCCGGCGGCTTTGGCGACCTGGGCACCGACCGCTACAACGTGTTCGGCGCACTGGACGTGCAGAAAACCGACCGCCTGGCCAGCTCGCAACGCAAATTCATGCAGGAGTACAGCCTGCCCGACCGCCTGTCGCCACAGCTCTCGAGCTATTCATTCCCGGCCAACGTCGACCTGACTTCCGCCCAATTGGCGACCCTGAACCAATCGAGCTACCTGAAGGGCTCCGGTCCTGGCGGCACCTGGGCGCCATCGCCTGCCCGGCGCGTCAACTTCGGCAAGGATTCCTGCGTGGACGGCAGCCCGAACGTGGTACGCCCCCTCGGCCCCGGCGGCACGGAAGGATGCTCCTTCAACTACATGGGTGATTCGGAAGTCTATCCGGATGCAAAAAAACGCAGTTTTATCGGCCGTGCCACCTTCCAGGTGACGGAGGCCGACCAGGTGTTTGCTGAAGTCCTGCTGAGCAAAGCCGAGACCAGCTATGCCGCTTCGCCCGCCACTTCAGGCAGCATCAACGGCACCAGCACCGGCATTTACCTGCCAGCCGATCTGCAAACGAAGACCGGCATCACCACCCCGGTGAACTTCCGCTTCCGCCTGTCCGACGCCGGCCGCCGCACCTCGGAAGTGACCAGCAAAGCGTCGCGCTTCGTACTGGGGGCAACCGGCAAGGCCGGCGACTGGGAATACGATACGGCCTACAACCACAGCCAGAACAAAGCCACCGACCTGGACATTGATGGCTGGGTTTCGCGCAGCAAAATGCTGGCGGGCATGGCTAGCGGCCAGTACAACCCGTTTGTCCCGGCCACGGATGATTCAGGCCTCAAGTTCATGGATTCGATCAAGATCCGTGACGCGGCGCGTATGTCCAAAGGCACCAGCGACAGCGTCGATGCCAAGCTGGCGCGCCCGGTGATGGCGCTGGGCGGTGGCGATGCCGTGCTGGCCCTGGGCGCCGAACTGCGGCGCGAGAAAACCGAGTTCAGCGCCACTGAAGCATTGCGCACCAACGACGTGCAGGGCGACCGCGCCAGCTCCGATGAATTACTGGCCGATACCTCCAACTCGCGCGACATCGCCGCCTTTTACGCGGAAATCAATGCTCCATTCAGCAAGGAATGGGAAGGCCAGTTCGCCATTCGTCACGACCGCTACAAAGGCGTGCACGATCCGCTGACCAATGTCACCACCCCGAAACTCACAACCACCAATCCGAAAATTGCGGTCAGCTATCGTCCGAACAAAGAGGTACTGGCCCGCGCCTCCTACGGCACCGGCTTCCGTGCACCGTCGATTGCCGAACTGTTCCTGCCGGTGCGTTCCGGTACCACGGCCAGCTTCGTGAAAGACCCGGTCTCGGGCGAGATCGCCCAGTTCGACCTGGATCGTTACGGCAATCCACAACTCAAGCCGGAAAAATCGAAACAGTTTTCCGCTGGCCTGGTTCTGCAGCCTAACAACAACTGGAACGGCAGCCTCGATTACTGGATCATCCGCAAAACCGACATCATCTCGGAAATCGGCGAGCAAACCGTATTCGACAACCCGATCTACTACAACGATCCGAACATCGTGGTGCGCGACGAAGATGGCGTCGTATCCTTCCTCCAGTTCAAGAAGGAGAACCGGGGCAAGCTCAACACGTCCGGCCTCGATATTGAGCTTAACTGGCGCGGCGATGCCAGCGCGATGGGCCGTTTCAGCGCCAGCCTGAACGGAACGCTGATCACCAAGTACAAGTTCCAGTCCGATCCGAATTCACCGATGACAAATGGCCTCGGCGTCTTCCGCGACGACAAGGCCGTACAGCGCTGGCGCCACAAGCTCAATATCGACTGGACCCAGGGGCCCATCAGTGCGACCTTGGGGCACACATTCTTCTCCAGCTATCGAGACCAGAACATTCCGGGCCTGGCGGATCCGGGCTGGAACGACCGCGACGTGAAAGCCTATTCGCTGTGGGACCTCACGGGCAGCTATTCCTTCAACAAAAGCCTCAAGCTGCGCGCCGGCGTGATCAATTTGTTCGACACGCCGCCGCCATTCACCAACCAGTCGCGCTACTTCGAAGTGACCTGGGACCCAACCTATGCCGACCCGCGCGGCCGCTCGTTCTTCGCCAACCTGCAATACAAGTTCTGATCCTGGCCGCAAGCGCCCTGGCCTGCCAAAAAGCAGGCTGGGCGCCGAAGCATCGGCAATGACTGCTTTAGCGGCCAAGGTCGTGCGGCCGGTAACGTGCCAGGATCGACTGGATAGTGCCGCGGGCCTTGAGCCTGGCAATGGCATGATTCAGTTCCGTGATACCCAGCTTGCCTTGTGCAGGAATCGCACAATAGGTATCGAAGTCCGTAATCTTCAAATTGTGGGCCGCCAGGCGTGAGCGCTCCGGATGCACCTTGCGCTGATAGTCGAAGAAGATCCGGTTCGTGAAGATGAGGTCGAAGCGTCCGAGCAGCAGCTTTTCGAGGTTTTGACTATCGTTGGCTGCGTTATCACGCACAATCTTCGGCTGCAGGTACTCTACCTCCGGATAACGATATCCCTGGATCGTGCCTACGCGCAGGCCTGCAATGGCGCTCAAGGAAGCAGGCAAAGGCGTCTCGCTGCGCATCCCTACAATCATGCGGTTGGAGATGATTGCATCGGACCAGAGGAAAGTCCGGTTATCGAGCCATTCGGGCCGCAGGTCGCACAGCAGGTCAGCGTGGCCCCGCAACAAGGCGCCCTCAACCCTTGTTCGCGGCAAGATCATATACCGTGGCTGGAGGTTAAGTTGCGCGCCCAGCGCATCTCCGAATTCCTTGAGGATCCCACCCATCAGCTCTTCGCCACGGATGTCCGTCATGGGCATGCCGCTCCCGTTGGAAATGGCCATGACCAATTCGGATGCAGATACGGTCTTTGACGTGAGAAGAATGGCGAATAGCAGAAAGCGTGTAAAGGACATCGTGAACCCGGGCATGATCAATGTTTCCGCTTACCGATAATAACTCCAGTAGCCATCCCTCACCCGCCCGGTAAAGCTCCAGCCCAGCGCAGCTAACTGCACCAGCCTTCTCAACATCGTTAATCCAGCGCTCCGATTACCGACGCGTTTGAATGGAGAACGATCACGGTGCAGTATAAGATTTACATCATTGCACTGCATCGTGCTTACTGATCTTCGTGAAAGGATAAACCTTGAAACCACTGTCCTCCCCTCTGGCACGCCACTTCGTCGCCGCAGCATTGTGCCTGTCTTCGTTCGCTATCGCCGCACCTGCCTCCGCAGGTCCTGACTGGGCAATCGATGTCGCAGGGGGAGCAGACCATCCCCTGATTCAGCGCTACAACAACTCATGGATGATGGCCTACAAGAAGATCGGCTTCGACCAGACAACCTTCCCAGGCAAACTGGGTTTGGACAGCCATAACGAATTCCTGGCGCCTATCACCGTCGAAGGCCAGATTACCCGCATGGTGTATTTCGCACCGCTCGGCAAGTCGCCGCTGGAGGTGCACCGCAACTATGAACAGGCGCTGAAGGCAGCCGGATTCAAGGCCATCATCAGTTGCACGCCACGCGACAAAGGTTGCGAGCACATGCGCTACGGTTTTGATGACCGTTATGGCGCCATGAAGGAAGCGGACTTCCGCGCCAGCCGGGCACGTCATGCGGAAAAAACCGCGCTGAATGACCAGATGTTTTCGCTGGGCGGTACGAATATGCTCGGTACCGACGACCTCTATTTCACTTACGGCACCTTGTCGAAGGATGGCAGTACAGTGCACGTGATAGTCAATACCGGCAAGGTATACCGCACCGATTTCACCACAACTTACATCGAGATCGCCGAACCCCAGGCAATGCAAGGCGGCCAGGTGACAGTCAATGCCGATGCGTTGAAGACGGCTTTGCAGTCGAGCGGCAAGATTGCCCTGTACGGCATCTACTTCGATACCGGCAAGGCGGAGATCAAAGCTGCCGAATCCAAAACTCAGCTCGACGAAATGGCGAAACTATTGAAGAGCCAGCCCGCCCTCAAGGTCTACATCGTGGGCCACACGGATAACCAGGGCAACCTGGACGCCAACCAGGTGCTGTCGCAGCAACGCGCGCAAGCGGTTGTCACGGCGCTGGCCAAGCAATACCAGATCGCCGCCACGCGCCTGGGGAGCAAAGGCGTCGCCAGCCTGGCGCCAGTCGCACCGAACACTGACGAAGCAGGCCGGGCCAAGAACCGCCGCGTGGAATTGGTGGTGCAATAGCCCTTTAACGCCGGCGCCCGGCTCCCGCCTCACGGCAGGACGGGCGCTCATCCGAATTTCCAACTATACAACGTTCATTCCTTTACGGTAATATATGTTGAATTCCGCATATCTCGAGTGAAGGAGGGACGGCATGCGCGATGCAGCAACCATCCAAACGGACACGTCTGAACGTGTATATGATCCAAATCGCTTACTGGATGCTCTGATTGAACACCTGAAGCTCAAGAACGACGCGGCGCTCTCGCGCGCGCTGGAAGTGGCGCCGCCAGTCTTGAGCAAGATCCGCCATCGCCGCCTTCCGGTCGGCGC